>JADFQN010000118.1 GCA_022561755.1 Bacteroidota bacterium | reverse complement strand
GACGAGCGCATCTCGGTTGAGATCAAGGCGCGAGATCGCGGTCGAATTGGTGATTCGGCCCCGCAGTACTGCGGGGCAACGAAGAGATTAGCCGAGAAACGCCCCGCCGTACGGCGGGGATGACGTATTTCAACAGGCTCATAGGAGAGGAACGGCTGAAGCTCGTGGTGAGCCTGAGTATATCGCTACACCACCCCCGATAGTAGGGCTATTCGGCGTTCGCGGTTTCCTCTACTTCCTCCCTGCCGTTCGAGGGTGAAACGCCTGAGTGCTCACTGGCTGATTCGAACAACTGATCCAGCAGCCCAGTCAGCGTCTTTCTTAGCACGTGTCGGGGCACGATTAAATCGACAAACCCCTTTTCTAAGAGGAACTCAGCGCGCTGGAAGCCCTTCGGGAGGTCGCGGCCGATGGTTTCGCGGATGACGCGCGGACCGGCGAAGCCGATGAGCGCGCCCGGCTCGGCCAGGTTAAAATCACCCAGCATGGCGTAGGATGCCGTTACGCCACCGGTTGTTGGGTGGGTCATGAGGGAGAAGTAGGGGAGGCCCTTCTCGGCCAGCAGCGCGAGGTTTGCACTCGTCTTGGCCATCTGCATGAGGCTCAGCGCACCCTCCATCATGCGCGCGCCGCCGCTCTGGCTGATGACGAGCAGCGCCCACTCTTCCTTAACCGCCCGCCTGATGGCCCGCGTGATGATCTCGCCGACCACCGAGCCCATCGACCCGCCGATGAACGAGAAGTCCATGGCAGCGGCCGAGAGCGGATGCCCACCAACCGTACCCGTAGCCGACACCACGGCGTCGTTCAGGCCCGTTTTCTTCTCAGCCGCCTCGATGCGTGTCCGATAATCCTTGCGGTCCTCAAACTCAAGCGGGTTGGCCGAGTGCAGGTGCGTGTCGTGCCGATCGAACTTGCCGTCATCGAAGAGTAGTTCGAAGAAGCCGAGGCCGCTCATCGCGTGGTGATGGTTGCACTTCGGGCACACGTTCAGGTTGTCCTCCAGCTCCCGCCGGCTCATGATGTGCTTGCACTCCGGGCACTTGATCCAATAGCCCTCGGGCGTTTCGTTCTGGTCGGCTCGGGTGGTTACGATGCCCGCTGATTGTCGTTTGAACCAGGCCATGGGCTTGAGAGTGGGCAAATGAAAGAGAGGGAAAGGATGCCGGGATGTGCAATGGCGACGTTTTCGCGCTTTCTTATGCTTCAAAGATAGGGCGAGGCGGCTTTGCGACAAACGCTTTCAGATAGTACGGCTCCCAGGCACCGACGTTTTCCGTCCGGCCGTTCTTGAATCGTTCGAGACCCAGTGTGGCCACATGAGCGGCTGAGGGTGCGGCTTCCACTACCAGAAACTGGCTCGGATCGGGTGCAGCGTCCAACACGGTTTGGGCGGCCGGCCCAATGACGAGCGAGTGGCCGTCAGGAAGCCAATCATAAAGGTTGGTGAGCTTTACGGCTTCTGGTTCCCGCACGGCGGCGAGGCCATCCGACGTTATTATATATACAGCGGCGTAGACCTCACCCCGCCGGGACGGAATCACAGCGAGGATCGGGTGCTTGGCTTCCGGTTGGCCAAACTTTGCTGCCCGCGCCAGGGCCTTAAGCGTCGGCACGGCGACCAGTGCCGCGCCGGTGGCAAACGCGAGGCCCTTCGCCGTACTCGCGCCGATCCGCAAACCGGTGTAGGAACCAGGTCCGGCCGAGACAGCGATGACATCCAGATCCGCCGGCGTTTTGCCTTGATCCTGAAGCACTCGCTGCACGAGCGGCACAAGCTGTGACGCATGCGAACGTGGCACATCAACAGAGAGCTCCGCGAGCAACTTTTCCCCCTGAACCAGGGCGACGCTGCATACGTCGGTGGCCGTTTCGATGCCGAGGAGAAGCACGGGGTGAACGATGAATGGTGGAGGTGGAAAAGGCGTAGAGACGACCCGGCGGGGGTTCTCAAGGGTGAACGTTGGACTGGCATTAGTGGAATTGTTCCCTCACACGCGGTCGTACTTGGATCTTTTAGCTTCGTTCTTCGGATTGGGTCTTCTGTCCTCGGTCCTCTGTCTTCTGTCCTCGGTCCTCGGTCTTCTGTCCTCGGTCCTCTGTCTTCCGTTCTCCGTCTTCTGTTCTCAGTCTTCCGTTGACCTCTCACCCTCTCAACCCCCCATCCTCTCACACGGAAAGAATTCGGCTCGCTCGGCGAGCACGCCCTACCGACTCGTCCTCACCCTCCCTTGACAACCCCTCCGCCTCGGCTATCTTTCATGCCCCTTTTACCTTTCCCCAGGGCGCGTAGCAGACGGGTTAATCTGGATGTCGGGCGTGCCTTTGACCCCGAAAATCGAAGACACGCATGAACATCTACGACGCCGATCACGTCCGCAACGTTGCCCTCGTCGGTCATCAGGGAAGCGGTAAGACGACGCTGGTCGAGGCCATGCTGTACAGCGCCGGCGCCATCCAGCGCATGGGTACGGTGGAGGAAGGCAACACCGTGAGCGACTACCACGCGAGCGAGCGCGAGCGCGAGATGAGTGTCTTCACGTCGCTGCTGCACGCCGAGTGGGAGGGCCACAAGATCAACGTGCTCGATACGCCCGGCTACCTCGATTTTGTGGGGGAGACCGTCGCGGCGCTCAAGGTGGCGGATGCAGCCCTGTTCGTGATCGACGCGGGCGAGGGTGTGGAGGTGGGCACAGAACTCGCCTGGACGTACACCGAGCGAACGCAGACCCCGGCGATGTTCGTGATGAACAAGCTGGATCACGCGACCTCGAACTTTGAGGGTGCGCTGGCCAAGATCCGTGAGCGGTTTGGCCGCGCCGCTACGCCGGTTCAGATTCCTGCAGGCGCAGGGACGCGCTCGATTGTCGACGTGCTGCTCATGAAGCAGATCATGTTCGATGAGCGCGGGAAGATGACCTTCAGCGACATCGACGAGGAGTATGCGGGGAGGGCCGCCGAGCTCCACAACGAGCTCGTAGAAAACATCGCTGAGAACGACGAGTCGCTGATGGAGCTCTACTTCGAGAAGGGCGAGTTGACGGAAGACGAGATGCGGCAAGGCCTCCGCGAGGCCATGATCAAGCGGCAGCTCTTCCCCATCTTCCTGACCGTGGCGAGCGAAAACGTGGGCGTCAGCCGCCTAATGAGCTTCATCGACAACGTGTGCCCGAGCCCGGCGCAGATGCCGCCGCCCCACATGGTCGAGGGCGAGGTCAGCACCAATCCTTCCGCGAGCCCTGTGGCGTTTGTCTTCCGCACAATGGCGGAGGAGCACGTGGGCGAGTACTCGTTCATACGCGTGTACGACGGCACGCTTGAGTCGGGCATGGATCTCGAGAACGCACACACCAATGAGTCCGAGCGGCTTGGCGGCCTGTTCGCCATCAATGGGCGCGAACGCGACTCCGTTCAGAAGCTCATCGCCGGCGACATGGGCGCGACCGTTAAATTGCGGCACACGGGTACCAACGACACGCTTCGCAAGAAGGGCTCGAAGGCCGAGGTGACGCCCATTGAGTTTCCTGAGCCGCGCATGCGCCTGGCCGTCCACGCCACGCGGCAGGGCGACGAGGACAAGCTGGCGCAGGGTCTCCACCAGCTAGTGAAGGAGGATCCAAGCCTGGTCGTGGAGCACGACGCGCACCTGGGTCAGATGACGCTCGGCGGGCAGGGTGAGATGCACCTCGACGTGGCCCGGTACCGCCTGAAGAACCGGTTTGGCGTCGAGATCGAGTTCGGCGAGCCGAAGATCTCGTACCGCGAGACCGTGCAGGGCCGCGCACGGAGTTCGTACCGGCACAAGAAGCAGTCGGGTGGCGCGGGCCAGTTTGCCGACATCTCGATGATGGTGGAGCCGAACACGGGCGAGTTCCACCCACCTGACAAAATGAAGAAGCGCAACGAGCATACGCTGGTCACCGATTGGGGCGCGAAGATCCACTTCGTAGACTGCATCGTGGGCGGCGTGATCGATATGCAGCGGTTCTTCGGCACGATCCAGAAGGGCGTGGCCGGCGCGCTCCGCGAGGGCCCTGTGGCGGGCTACCCGGTTGGCGATGTGCGCGTGGTGATCTATGACGGCGCCATGCACTCGGTGGATTCGAACGACAACGCCTTCAAGTCGGCCGCCAAGGCGTGCTTTAAGATTGCCTTCCGCGAGGCGAGTCCGGCCATCCTCGAACCCGTCGTGGATCTGGTGGTGACCGTCCCGGAAGCCTACATGGGCGACGTGCTCGGCGACCTCAACACGCGCCGCGCACGGATTCAGGGGATGGATGCCGAGGGCGTCTTCCAGAAGATCCGCGCCCACGTGCCCGAGGCCGAGCTCTACCGCTACTCAACCGCGCTCCGCTCGATGACGCAGGGTCGTGGCATCCACACCACCACGTTCTCGGGCTACGAGCCGATGCCTCGCCACGTGCAGGAGAAGGTGGAGGCAGAGAGGGCGGAGTTGGAGGAGGCGTAAGGAAATAACGTCGTCGCGAAGAACGAAGTGACGACGCGATCTCGTGGAAGGTGTGCTGAAATCCGCGAGATTCTTCTGCGTCACTCGCAACGACAATTGTGGCGTAGAGACGTTGCATGCAACGTCTCTACAAGTGATTTGCCGTTGTAGCGGGATGCGGACGGTGGAGGTAGGGAGGCCTCGTCGAGGCGTCCGGGCGAATCGGGTCATTCTTCATTGCGGCGCGCTCGGCGAGCACGCCCTACCCTTGGATGCCTCGCCTGGAGGTCAGCCGTGCGGGGTAGGAACACGCCGCCGAAGTGTCCACATGGCCTTCAAACGGGCGCTAACATGAATCCACAATGAAATGCCGCGCTGCGGAAACTCGTCATGCCGCATTGCGTCAAAGCGCGCGAAATCACGTTCACGTGCTCATGCCTCGCCTCATCAAACGCTACGGGAGCCGCAAGCTCTACGACACGGAAGACAGCCGGTACGTCTCTTTGGAAGAGCTGGCGGGCTGGATCCGTGAGGGCCGGCAGCTTCAGGTGATCGACAACAAGTCCGGCGACGACGTGACGGCCGGCGTGCTCACGCAGATCATCTCGGAAGAGGGCCGCAAAGGAAAGAGTATTCTCTCCACTGGCTTCCTGCACGATCTCATCCGCATCGGCGAAAGCACGCTGAAGGCCGGCGAAGAAGCCGTAGGCAAGGCCAGGGAAGGCGCGTCCGACTTCGTCCAGCGCTCCATCGACCGCCTCAAACCGGGTGGCTCCATTGGTGAGGCCCGCGCCGAGATGGCCGGCCTGCGTGAAAGGCTGGATGCCCTCGAAAAGGCGCTCAAAGAGATGAACGAAGCCGACGAACCGTCCGCCTCCCGCGACGACTAACCCCTTTCACAACAAAAAGTCACCGTAACAATCACGCGTCCTCGTGGCGCAGCCAATCCCCCCAAACCCAAACACATCATGACCAAGACCCAGCAGCTCCAGGAGGAGATTAAAAAGACCGCTGACGAAGCCATCTCGCTCGTCAAGACCACCACCGAGTCGGCCCAGAAGGGCTTCACGGATGTCGCCAAAGACGTGACGGACTCCGCGCAGAAGATCTTCAACGCCGGCCTCGGTGCGCTCGCCATCGCGGGCGAGGAAGGCTCCAGCTTCTTCAACAAGCTCGTCGCCAGGGGCGAGAAGGTTGTGTTCAAGGGCTTCGGCGCCGACCAGGTTAAGAAGATCCGCGAGCAACTCGACATCAACTCCGAGAAAGTGGCCGACGCGGTGAAGGGCCGCGTGAAGGATGCGAAGTACATGGCCGAGGAAGCTTCTGGCAAGTTTGAGGACCGCGTGCAGGATGCCGTGGCCGTCGTGATGAAGCGCATCGGCGTGCCGACGCGTGAGGAGATCAGCGAGCTGACAGCAAGCGTCGAGCGCCTTACGAAGCGCATCGAGAAGCTGAAGGGTGGCACCGCTGAGGCCACCGGCGAACTCGTACTTGAAGCCGTCGGCGGCGGCTGGTACGAGATCAAGGCCGGCGACGTGGTCGTCGAGAAGGTGCAGGGCAAGGACGACGCCCAGGCCGCCTTCGAGCGCATCAGCGCCCAGCAGGTCTAAGTACCCACGTCATTTCGATGACGCTTGCGGCGGGAGAGCAGTGCTCCTCCGCCGTTTTTTGTGGAACAAGCTATTCGTCTTTAGACCGCCCCCTTTCCAAGAGGGCTCCCCGCGAAGCGGAGTGGGGGTTTTAACCGAGCAGGCGAGATGCTTGATAAGAGGCTGTTGAAATACTACGCCGTAGGCGAGGCGCCGCCGCAGGTAGGTGGAGTTTTTCAACAGCCTCATAAGAGAAAACAGATTTGGCTTCTAGCCAAAGCGGGGCTAACCCTCCGACCTCTCCCGACTTCGTCGGGATCGGCCACCTCCCTTGGTAAGGGAGGGGTTTGAAGCCGTTCGTGCCACTTCAGCGTTCCGCATTCAGAATTCAGCATTCTGCGTATCCAGCTTGCAGGCTCGGTCACACCGAAACGCTATCTTCCGAGCCCTTCGCAAAGCCTCATTAACACACCATGCGCCTCGTTCTTTTTGGCCCCCCGGGCGCCGGAAAAGGCACGCAAGCCAAACTGCTCGCAGAGCGCCGGAACCTCCTGCACCTCTCGACGGGCGACATGCTCCGCACAGCCGTTCGCAACGAGACCCCCGTGGGCATCGAAGCCAACGGCTACATGACCGCCGGCGAGCTCGTCCCCGATGACGTGGTGAACGGCATCGTGGCGGAGACCCTCGCTGAGATTGATCACACCGGGTTCATTCTGGATGGCTACCCGCGCACGGTGGACCAGGCTCAGTTCCTGCTGGACCTCCTCGAAGAAAACAACGCGCCGCTGGACGCCGTTGTGAGCCTCCGCGTGCCCGAAGAGCACATCGTGCAGCGTCTCTCGCGCCGCCGAACCGACAGGGAAACGGGCGAGATCTATCACCTCGATTTCAATCCGCCGCCCGCCGGCCTCCGCGAGACACGGCTCCAGCACCGTGCCGACGACCAGCCGGAGGCCATCCGCAAACGCCTGACGGAGTACCGCACGAAGACGGAGCCGCTGGAGAACTTTTTCAAGGCGAAGGCCCATTTTGTAGAAGTCGATGGCATGGGCGGGTTGGACGAGGTACGCGAGCGGGTGGAAGAAGCGCTGTCCACGATTGAAACGACGGCCTAGAAAGAACTAGATAGAACCGTCGTGGCGCTCTCCTCACTTCCGGAAACCGAAACGTCCGAAGAAGCTGCGTCCTACGTGCGGTCGCTGACGGAGCACGTTGAATCCGAACTGCAAACGTTCTCGCTCCCTTACGAACCGGCGGAGTTGTACGAGCCCGTCCGCTACGTGCTGGCGGGTGGAGGCAAGCGAATACGTCCCCTGCTGGTGCTTCTGGCTGCCGAGGCCTTCGGCGGGGAAGAGGCCCGCGAGAGAGCGATGCCCGCGGCGCTGGCCGTCGAAGTCTTCCACAACTTCACACTCGTCCACGACGACATCATGGACCACGCCGACGAGCGGCGGGGCCGGCCAACGGTCCACGTTCGCTGGAACGAGGCGACCGCCATTCTCAGCGGCGACCTGATGATGGGGCACGCGTACGACTTGCTGGCGCAGGTCGAGACCGGCCGCACCGCCGAGGTCATCCGCATCTTCCACCGGATGGTGGCGCGGCTGTGTGAGGGCCAGGCGTTGGATATGGCGTTTGAACAACGCGTGGACGTCAGTGTGGCGGCCTACCTCGACATGATCGAACGGAAGACGGCTGCGCTGCTCGAAGCTGCGCTCGAGATTGGTGCGCTGATCGGTGGGGCTGATGCTGAGGCCCGTACCAAGCTCCGCAGCGCCGGCCGCGATCTGGGGCGGGCCTTCCAGATACAGGACGACCTGCTCGACCTCACCGCAGACGACGCAAAGTGGGGCAAGACCATCGGTGGGGACTTGATGGAGGGCAAAAAGACGTTTCTGCTGCTTCGCGCGCTGGAATGCTCGGAAGGTAAGGAGCACGCGTGGTTTGCCCGCATCGTTGAGGAAAATGGTATTGCAGGTGACGGCGTGCACGAGGCTCGCACCCGCATGGAGACCCTCGGAGTGTTGGGTGATGCCCGTGGCGTAGTTGAGAAACACTACCGTGCAGGGCTAGCCGGCCTGGATGTGCTGCCTACCGGACGCGCGTCATCTGCCCTTCGCGGCGTGGTGGAAGGGCTCATGCAACGTGGCCGCTAGGAGGCGGTTGAACTACGTCATCCGCCTGCGACAGAGCACGCAATTCAACAGCCTCGTTGGGAATTGTACATTTCAAGTATCAAGTTCCGAACTCCAAATCACAAAGGGTGCTTCATGAGACCGCTTGGAATTTGATACTTGGAATTTGGTACTCGGGAGGCTGTTGAACTATGTCCTTCGGCGCGCGACAGAACAGATAGTTCAACAGACTCCTAGGAGCCTATCAGCGCGGTTCCCGCGTGGCGAGAGGAGTATTTTCGAGCACCTGATCCGCAGCTCTCACCCATCCACATGCTCGTCCGCGAGGTAACCGTCCGCAATCGTGCAGGCATCCATACGCGCCCGGCGTCGATGATCGTCCGCGAAGGCTCCCGTTTCAAGTCGGAGTTCTTCATCCGCAAGGACGACTACGAGATCAACGGCAAGAGCATCATAGGCGTGATGACGCTCGCGGCCGAGCAGGGCGCTACGCTCGAGTTGCTTCTCGACGGACCGGATGAGAAAGAGGCCGCTGACGCCCTGGCTGCCGTGTTCGAGCGTGGATTCGGAGAACCCGTCTGATTCCGAACCCGTCTGATTCCGATGCCTGTACCTCTTTTCCCTAATGAGCCGCGTAGAGAACGGCCGGGCGCCCCGGCCGAGGACACGAACGAGATGATGTCGTTCGACGGCATCGGCGTGGCGCCGGGCATCGCCATTGGCCCGGTGTACCGGTATGCCGGAGAGACCTACAAGGCCGAGGCCGAACGGCTGGAAGAGAACGAGGTAGACGCCGAGCTACAACGCTTTGAAGAGGCTATCATCCGTTCGGAGCGAGAGTTGCGGAAGATCGTTACGGTTGCGCACGAGAAGCTCGGCGTCAGTTCGGGTGTCATCTTCGATGCGCAGCTCCTCATGCTCCGCGACCCTTCGTTTTATGATGTTGCGGCCGATCTCATTCGCACACAGCGGCACGAGGCGGGCTACGCGGTGCAGACCGTACTGGACAAGCACCGCCAGCGGATGGAGGCCGCCGGCAGCGCTTCCCTCCGTGAGCGGGCTGCCGACATCGTGGATGTCCAGAACCGCGTGCTTCGCAATCTGCGGCAAGGAAAAGCGCTCTCGAAGATCGACCGGGAACACATCGTGGTCGCCGAGAACCTGACGGCCGCCGATGTGCTCCTTTTCAGCCGCCGCGGCGTATTGGGCTGTGTGCTCGATTTCGGCGGGCCAACCTCCCACGTCTCCATCATGGCGCGGGCACTGGGTGTACCGGCCGCGGTTTCGCTGCACGGCCTTTCGGAGATTGTGGGGGCAGGCGATACGCTCATCCTGGACGGATTCTCGGGCGTCGTCATTCTCAACCCGGACGAAGAGACCTTGGCCCGGTACCGCGAGAAGCAAGCGCGCTACGCCGCGCTATCGGCCGAAAGCGAAGCCATCGCGGCTGAACCGGCGGAGACGCTCGACGGCCGCCACGTGCAGTTGCAGGCCAACCTGGAGTTCCGCGAGGAACTGCCGCTGCTCCACGAATACGGCGCCGAAGGCGTGGGGCTTTTCAGGACTGAGATGTTGTTCCTCACGCAGGGCCAGGCATTGGACGAGGCGCAGCAATACGATGTCTACCGCGATGTTGTCCGCGCCGCCGCACCCCATGCCGTCACCTTCCGGCTCATCGACCTCGGCGGCGACAAGCTTCTCCCGATGGCGCACCGCGAGGCCAACCCGTTTCTCGGCTGGCGCGGCGTCCGCATCCTGCTGGACAAGCCGCACCTTCTGCGCCCGCAATTGCGCGCGATCCTTCGCGCAAGCGTAGAAGGCCCGTCCCGGATCCTCCTGCCCATGATCTCCTCCATCAGCGAGGTGCAGGCGATTAAGGCGACGATTGAGGAGGTGAAGGCTGAACTCGACGAGGAAGGTATTCCGTATGCCCCGTCCATCCCTCTGGGGATTATGGTGGAAGTACCCGCCGTGGCGCTCCAGGCCGATCGCTTTGCCGCCGAAGCCGATTTTTTCTCCATCGGCACGAACGACCTTACGCAGTACACGCTGGCGGTGGACCGGACGAATACACGGCTCGCCAGGCTCTTCAATCCGTTCCACCCGGCGGTCGTGCGGCAGCTCCACCAGGTGTCGCGTGTCGCGCGCGCTTCGGGTATCGAGGTCAGCGTCTGCGGCGAAATGGCCGCCAACCCGCTCGGTGCGTTCCTTCTGCTCGGCCTGGACATCAGCGAGAGCATCTATTCGTTTCAGCGCGTGGCGGTATCCCTGGGCGTGCCCCTGGGCCTGTCTTCGGACGCGCCGGACTGGGGCTTCCGGCTTCAGCTGGATGCAAACTTCTGAGCTGCCGGTCGGCCTGAGGGCGGGCGGATACGGGATA
>JADFQN010000117.1 GCA_022561755.1 Bacteroidota bacterium | reverse complement strand
AGCACGTAATTCAACAGCCTCTTATCGCCCTTCATCTTTCGCCCTTCATACTTCACCCTTCACCCTTCATCCTTCACCAGTGCCTCTCGTAGCCATCGTAGGCCGCCCCAACGTGGGCAAGAGCACGCTGTTCAACCGGCTGACGGAGCAGCGGCAGGCCATCGTACACGACGAGTCGGGCGTGACGCGCGACCGAATTTACGGTGAGGTGGAATGGACGGGCGTGGAGTTCGATATCGTGGATACCGGAGGGTTTGTGCCGCGCTCTGAGGAGCGCTTCGAGGCCGCCGTCCGCGAGCAGGTCATGATCACGCTGGAGGAAGCCGACGTCATCTTGTTTGTGGTGGATACGGAAGTCGGCATTACCAAGCTGGACCAGGAAGTTGCCGAGCGGCTGCGAAGGGCCGAGCAGCCGGTGTTCGTGGTCGCCAACAAGTCTGACAACGAAACGCGGCGATTAGATGCATCTGTGTTCTACAGCCTCGGATTCGAGCACGTCTTCCCACTGAGCGCCATTAACGGGACGGGCACCGGCGATTTTCTGGACGCCGTCGTAGCCGCCCTGCCGGACGAGCCGGAGGATGAAGAACCGGACGACGCACCGCGGATCGCGTTTATCGGACACCCGAACGTGGGGAAATCGTCCCTCACCAACCAGCTTCTCGGGAAGTCGCGCGCAATAGTGACGGAAATCCCAGGTACGACGCGCGACTCGCTGGACGCCCGCATGGAGTACGAAGGGCAGGAGATCGTGCTCGTGGATACGGCCGGCCTCCGCCGCAAGGCCCGCGTCCGGGAAAACGTTGAGTTTTACTCGATGCTGCGCACCGAGCGCGCCATCCAGCACTGCGACGTGGCTGTGGTCCTCATCGACGCCACGACTGGCCTGGAGGCCCAGGACGCACGCATTCTCCACGAGGCCGAGCAAATGAAGAAGGGCCTCGTCATCGCGGTGAACAAGTGGGATCTCGTGGAGAAAGAAACCAACACGGCCCGCGACTTAACCACGAGCATCCACGAGCGCCTCGGCCTTCTCGACTACGTGCCGGTCGTGTTCATCTCGGCGCTGACAGGCCAGCGCGCAACGAAAGTGCTGGATGTTGCTCTCGATGTCCACAACGAACGCATGAAGCGCATCCCAACCTCGAAGCTCAACGAGGTGATGCAGGCAGCCATCAAAGCACAGTATCCGCCGAGCTACCGGGGGCAGTACGTAAAAATCAACTACGTCACGCAGGTGCGTGATCGCCCGCCCGTGTTCGCCTTCTTCTCGAACTACCCGAAAGGCATTAAGGAGTCGTACCGGCGGTATCTGGAGAACCGCCTGCGCGACGCGTTCGGATTCGAGGGCGTGCCGCTGACGCTCTCGTTCAAGCAGAAGTGAAAGCGATGCTACGATTCGACAATCAGCTCAATAAGTGAATCGATTACTTCGAGGCCCACTCGCTCGCCTTTATGTTTCTTCGTGGCGCTTCTATTGAGAGCGTTTGGATGGTAGGAGCGGTACGTGTGCTCAGGTAGAAGATCATGATTGAGCTTGGCAAGGATATGCTCGTCGTATCCGCGTGCGCCCTCAATGCAGATCCCCGGAAACTGCTGCTTTAGCTCCCACGTGTAGTATCCGGTTGGTCCAGTAAAGAACACAACTACGTTTGGCTTGAGGATCTCAAGCTCCAGTTGCAGGAGCCCTGCTTCCCGAATGGCATCGCGGAGTTCAGTCGTGGGCTTACCGTATTTCTCAGCCGGCTTCCGTCGTTCTGCGAGCTTAATCAAATTGCTCCAGATGAAGGCGGGTGGGGTCGAGACATTGAGCGCCGTATTGATTTTGTGAGCGATCTGCCAGAAAGGAGATTTTTTCACCTTCGTGTTCTCTGCAAGATCGAATTCGCTGTGCCAGTTCATGAGCTGTGATGGGTTTACAGATGAAATGTCTTGTTGGTCATGCCAGCCGCCGGTTTGTTGACCAACGACCATCAACCGGGAGCGCTGAACATTATATCTATCAGGAGCTCTTACGAGATGGGGCATTGTTAGCTCACGGTCTTCATAAAAGCGGTAAACCTCCACAATAGGCTCCCACACGTAAGAGTAGGCTTCTGCGAGGGCCCTATTTAGATAGGTTCTTAGGTATTCCGTTCTCGTCATCATGGGTAGCAAGGTAGAAGAGCATGACGTCAAGCGTTTTTCAGAGCAAAACGAGTTGCGCATGTGTTCGGACGAGACAGGTGCGTTTTGCCTCGAAGGCGTGCCGCTGACGCTCTCGTTCAAGCAGAAGTAAGTGGGGCCTGTTAACACTCAATCGCGGTGGGCCGTTTCGGGCCATTCTGGTCCGTTTCGGTGTTACACGCGTCGTCCGGGAAACCCCTCCCTCCAGGGAGGTGGATTCCGCGAAGCGGGAGACGGAGGGTGTTGCCCCGACCTCCTCGTGCGCCTTGAAACGGCTTCAGACTCTCCTCGAACCGACCTCACGCGCTAACTGTTAACAGGCCCGAGAGGAACAGCAAGGGACGTCGATAACTTGCTTGCCTATGACCGTACGAGCCACACCGATTTCCCAGCGACGCGTGACGCCCCTCGTCGTGGTGGGACTAGTGGCCGTGCCGCTTCTTCTGGCAGTACCGGTCTACCTCTATCGTGCTACGTTCAGCCGAATCTTTGGTGGCGAGGTTGGGTACGCCAACGACTTCCTGTTTTTCGCTGAAGGCACGCAACGCTTTCTCGCCGATCCGGCTACGCTCTATGCCGGCAGCAACTTCTTGTACCCGCCGCCAAGCTTATTGCTGTTCATCCCGCTGGTGCAATTGCCTGTGGCGTGGGGCTACACGGTGTTGGCATTGCTCAACGCCGTTGCCCTCGCCGTGAGCGTGGGATTGTTCATCCATCTTTACGAACGGTCATCAGGAGGGCCGGTGGACGGATGGTCGCGAGGGGCGCTGCTGGCTGCGGCCTTCGTATCAGCGCCGTTCTTTCAGACGGTGAAGATGGGGCAGGTGAATGTGCTCGTGCTGTTGGCTGGTCTAGCGTTCCTTGTACTGTTGCCACGCCGTCCGATGACGGCAGCGGGTGCGCTCATAGCCGGCTTTTGGTTGAAGCTGTATCCGCTCGCGCTCGCAGTTCTCGTGTTTAAAGACGCCCGTCGCGGCCGCGTCGCACTCGGTTTCTTACTCGGGCTCATTGTTGTTCCGATCCTCTTGTCGCCGCTCATTCCCGTCGGGTTGTATGCCGACTACGCTGGGTTTCTGGCGAGCAACAGCGACCACTCGAACATCGCTGCGATGAACCAGGGCCTGCCGGCCGTTCTTTCGCGCCTCAGGCTGCCTTCCGAGGCATTTACAACGTACACGGGCCGTTCGATTGACCTTCTTCCCCGTGTGCTTACGATTGGCGTGGGGTTGGGAATCGGACTGGCGCTGGTTGGTGCGTATGTGCGTGGAAGGATGAGTTTGGCCGCGGCGGGCGTCGGACTGTTGGCGCTGCTGCCGGCCGTCTCGGTGTTGGGATGGGAGCATACTTACATCCTGGCGCTTCCACTCGTGTGGTGGATGCTCCTCGAGGCAGCATCGGCAGGCCGGCTCGTGCAGGCAGCGGCCGTCTTTGGAGCGCTGGTGTTCTTTGTCCCCAAGCCTCCGGAGCCAGTCGTCGCTGCCCTTCTGGCCGGAGCGCCGCGCCCGCTGTCCGATCTCCTCCATGCGCGCTTTCTCATTGTCGCGCTCGGCTTTCTCGGTACGCTACTTTTCCTAGCCTGGCGAAGAGTGCCGGGAATCCAACCTGAAACCACTATTTCTTCTGAATCAGTCCCTTATGGGACGGGGGTGGTGGATGAGCAAAAATAGTACAGGAAGGAGCCGATAGTCCCGCCGAACCTATGCAGATCACCTATCTCGGCCACGCCGGTTTTCTTGTTGAGACCCGCGAGGTTGTCCTCGTGATGGATCCGTGGCTTTCAGCCGGCGGCGCCTTCGATGCGTCGTGGTTTCAGTACCCATGCAATCATCATCTCGCCGGACTGGTGCAGGAGAGGCTTGCCGACAGCAGCCGCAAGCGCTTCGTCTACGTCAGCCACGAGCACAAGGACCATTTCGACGCCGCATTTCTGCAGACGCTTACGTCGGACGCTTTCACGTTCCTGGTCCCCCATTTCCGTCGTCCTGTACTGCGCGAGCGTCTGGCCGAGATTGCCTCGGAAGATTTTGTTCTCTGCGAGCACGGCGAGCGGTTGGAACTCCCCGGAGGCTATGCCCGCCTTTTCCTCGACGATTCCGAACTCAACCGCGACTCTGCCATCTTCGTCCGCCTGGGCGATCGGACGTTTCTCAACATCAACGACTGCAAGCTTCACGACCAACTCCGTGATATCACCGAAGAGGAAGGCCCGCCGGACGCTTTCGCGGCGCAGTTCTCCGGGGCCACATGGCATCCTACCTGCTACGACTATCCGCCCGAAGAGTACACGAGAATCTCAAAAAGGAAGATGATCAGCAAGTTCGAGGCGACGGCGCACGCCATCGAGGCGCTTCACCCGCGCGTCTACCTCCCCTCGGCCGGGCCGCCGGTATTTCTCGACCCGATGCTGATTGAGAAAAACTTTGAGCCGGTCAACATCTTCCCACGGGCTCCACAGGTGATCGACTGGCTCGGCAAGCGGTTACAGAAAAGCTTTCCTGAGTTTTGCGCCCCGGAGTGGATGCCGGGCGACGTGCTTGACGTAGCGAGCGGGGAAGTGGTGGCCGAGACCGACCAGCGGGTGACGGATGCCGAGTTCGAGCCGTATGTCCGCGCTTACGCCGCGCGCTACGCCGACTTCTTCCGCTCCCGTCGCGTCCAGCACGTCAGCGAACGGGCCGAAGCGGACTACCTGGACAGTCTGAAAACCCGGCTTGGCGAAGCGCTCCAGCAGAAGCTCGATGGTTTCATGCTGGCTGATCGCATCGACCGCCCACTCTACGTTCGCTTCTCGGACGCGCCCGAGCATCTTATGCATGTGGATTTCGCGCGTCGGGTGGTCGCTCCTGCAACGGGGGTGGAAGAGGAGCATTTTTATGAGTTGGCCGCACCGTCCTGGGAGCTAAAGCGTGTACTCGACGGCGTGCTCACGTGGGAAGATTTCGCGCTCACGTTCCGAATGCGACTCAACCGCGCCCCCGATGTGTACCAGACGCTGATGCAAGGCTTCCTCGTTATGGAGCCCGAGGATCTGAATCCGTTCTGCGCACACATCCTCGAGCTGGAGAGCCGCGCCGAGCGGATTGTCGTTGAGGCAGGGGGATGCAGGTACTCGGTCAACCGTTTCTGCCCCCACCAAGGCGGCGACCTCGAAGAGGCGTGGGTGGAGGAAGGCCGTTACCTGGTTTGCGCACGCCATCGATGGCGGTTCGACCTGCACAACGAGGGTCTCGCCGAACAGGCAGACGCTTCGATACACGCGATTCCATTGGAGGAAGATTGACACTGTAGATTGGCTGTGTAGAGGTGCTGAGAAGTGTATCTTTCGTAATCTTACCTACCCCCATCTGTCAACGCCGATGGCAGGCACACCCGTCAACAACGCTGCCTCGAACGAGCGCAAGCTCAACTTCTGGGAGCGCCTCTACCTCCCGGAGATTTTCAAGGGGATGAAGTACTCGGCGAGCAAGATGAAGCTGCCGACGTACACCTTCGCCTATCCCGAAGAGCAATTCTACCCGTCGGATTCTTACCGGGGGCGGCCTGTTTTGGTGGAAGAGGAAGGGCGCCCACGCTGTGTTGCGTGCGGCCTGTGCGCGCGAAGCTGTCCGCCGCTCGCCATCTCCATGCAGGCCCACGAGGTGGACGACGACATCAAGGAGCGCGAACCGGAGTGGTTCGAGATCAACATGCTCCGCTGCATCTACTGCGGCTTTTGCGAGGAGGTGTGCCCCGAGGAGGCCATCGTGATGTCGAAGGAGTACGACCTCACCTTCCAGCACCGCGACGAGGCCATCTTTGGGATGGAGCGCTTGCTGATGCCCAAGGAGCGCCTCAAGGACCGGCTCGATTTCCTCGAAGCCCAGCGCAACGGCCAGTACGGTGAGAAGTGGGATTACAAGAAGAGCAACAACATCCACACCCCGCGAAACAGGCTGGATTACGTGAAAGAGATGGATGCTGGGACTGCGGGAGTCTGAGGAGTAATTCGTAGTGCGTACTACGTAAGGAGTAGCACTCGGAAATGAATACGCACTACGCATTACGCCATAGAATGAACGTCAACCTCGATCAGTACCGTGACGCCCCGCACGATCCTGAGACGCTTGCTGCCCGTCGGGAAGCGCTGATCGATCAGTTGGGATGGCTTGCCGATGAGGCGAAGGCGCTGGAGCCGATGCTTGCCGATCTGCCCGCGTGGGCGCTGGACCGGGCTCCCTTGCCGGACGACCGCACGGCCAAGGAGACCCTTGCCCACCTTGCTTTGCTCGATCGGGACGTCTACCCGAAGTGGATGGAGCAACTGGTGGCCGGCGAGCATCCGACGCTGGCAGAGGCTGGAAATGAGACAGATTCCGAGGCCAACAACCGCGATCTTGGCGATCTGTTGGCCGGCGTGCGTGAAGGCCGGGCGGCGCTCATCGAAACCGTCAGGGATGTTCCTGAATCCGAGTGGACGCGAAAGGCCATGCTGGCCGACGAAGAGGTTGATCTGTTCGACCTCGCCCTGCGCATCGTCCGCCACGACGCCGACTGCCTACGCGACCTCGCTTACCGTCTCCACGAGGCCGAACTGACGAACCGGCCGTAGAGTTTGCTTAGGAGGCTGTTGAAAAACTCCACCTACCTTCCCGCCATACGGCGGGATTGCCCGATCTCTGCGTCGCGAAATACTCTACGAATCACCGATTCGCCTGCGATTTCGCGCCTCGATCTCGGCCAAGATTCGCGCGCCTCGCTTACGGCGTAGTATTTCAACGGCCTCTTAGGTGCTGTTGAAAAACGTGCTCCCCGCAAGTCTGCGGGACGGGGTGGGCTTGTCGGCGGATCGGATGATGTAGTTCAACAGCCTCCCAAGTACCAAATCCGAAGTACTAAATCCCAAGTATCAAATTCCAGGCGGTCTCATGAGGCACACTTCGTGATTTGGAGTTTGGTATTTGGTACTTCAGACTCACAATTCCCCTGCGAGTCTGTTGAATTTCGTGCTCTGTCGTAGGCCGCATGACTTATTTCAACAGCCTCCTAGGTAGGCCGAATGTACACCGGTGGGCATTTTATGGGCAGATTGTGCCACACAGGTGACACTCCTGGTGGCTAGATTGACCACGGCGGATTTTCCGCGATACCACCTTCGTCCTCACGGTTTCGGTATGGCTTCCAAGACCGGCGCGCCCCACCACGACCTCGCCAACGCCTTTCGGCAAGGGAACTTCAAGCCGCTGTATTTCTTCTACGGCGACGAAGGGTTTGTGATGGATGAGCTGCAGGCGCTGCTCATTGAGCACGCATTGCAGCCGCACGAGCGCGATTTCAACCTTGACGTCGTGTTTGGGCCGGAGGCCCATACACCGGCCGTTCTCGCCCGGTGCGGCACATTCCCCATGATGGCCGAACGCCGCGTGGTAGTGGTCCGAGGGTTCGAACAATTGGAGGACAACGAGCCGTTCAAGGGCTACGCCGAGGAGCCGAACCCATCAGCCGTGGTGCTGTTGATTTGCAATCGGAAGCCCAACCTTGCGCAGAATCCGTACCGCGCGCTGAAGAAGCACGCGGTGTGGGCGGAGTTCAAAACGCTGTACGACGACAAGCTGCCCGGTTGGATCAGCCGACGCCTGAAGGCGAAGGGCTACGCCGTGCAAGGTGGCGCGGCGCAGATGATCGCCGAGGCCGTCGGGCCGGAACTCCGCACCACGTCCCACGAGATCGACAAGCTGATTGCCTACGTCGGCGAACAGAAGACGATCACGGAAGACGACGTGATCCACGCGGCGGGGCACTCGCGTGAGGCCAACGTTTTCGAACTTCAAAAAGCCATCGGGCAGGGGGCGTACGAGCGCTCGCTGTCCATCACCGACGCGCTGCTTTCGGGCGCCTCCAACCGGCAGGGCGAGGCCCTGATGGTCGTTTCTGTGCTCGTAAGCTATTTTACAAAGCTTTGGAAACTGACATCCTGTCTGGAAAAGCGGATGCCCGAGAAGGACATGCCCGGTCATATTGGCGTGTCGCCCTTCTTTCTCGGCGAGTACATCCGGGCGCTACGAACCTATAGAACTGCCGAAATCCACCGCGCCTTCGACGCCCTACTTGCCGCCGATGTGGAGTTGAAAGGCGGCTCAGAGCGAGGCGCGCGTCTCATCCTGACGCTCGCACTCGGCCGTCTGTGTGCCCGCACGCCCGCTTTTTCCTGAAACCCAGCCTTGATCCTTCCGTGAAGTACTAATTGCCCCGATTCAATTGTTTAACCGACAATTCGGGCACGGTCCTTGACTTCCAGGGCCAACCTGACAGAGTTTCGTTCCGGGACGGACTGTTCGCTCCGAATCTCCGCCCCGGCGCTACCGCCAATCCAAGGTGACTACATGCCGAACACGCTGAAGAAGCAATCCTTCGCGAAGGCCTCGCGCGCCCGGTCCCGCGCCAAGAAGCACTTCGACGTCCTCGTTCAGATGAGCGACGAGGATCTGATGTCGCAGTTTCAGGCGGGCACGGTCGAGGCGTTCGACATCCTCGTCGGCCGGTACAAGGATCCGCTGACGAACTACATCTACCGCTTCCTCGGCGACATGAAGGAGTGCGAGGATCTGCTGCAAGAGACCTTCCTCCGCGTGTACCGCAACCGCCACTCGTACCGCCGCATCGCCAAATTCTCGACGTGGCTCTACACCATCGCCGGCAACCTCGCGCGCTCGGAGTACCGCAAGCGCAAGCGCCGCCGCCTGTACTCGCTCCAGTCCGTAAACCGCGACGACGAGGAGTACGAGGTGGAAATCCCGGACGAGACCTTCTCGCCGGATACGCACACCGAGAGCACCATCCAGGACCGCCACATTCAGGAGGCGCTCAAGCAGATCCCGGAGGAGTTCCGTGAGGTCGTCGTGCTCCGCGACGTGCAACAGCTTGCCTACGAGGAGATCGCCGAGATCACTGGCCTTCCGATGGGCACCGTCAAGAGCCGCATCAACCGCGGCCGCACGAAGCTGCAAGGCCTCCTCAAGGACGTCTACACGCCCTCATCGGATTGACAACACGCCCACTACATTTAAGGCGGCCCCGCTAAACAGCGGGGCCGTTTTTGTTTGGAAGGTGCGGTGTCACCGAGCCTCAACCCGTTATTGTCATGGTATGGTTAAAGGCTGTCCAGTCGTAGTACAAGATTGTTTTGTTGCCTCTGGAAGAGGCCGTGCTGTACCTTCGGCTCCCTATTTTGGGCCCTTAGCTCAGCGGTTTAGAGCGCTCGCCTCACACGCGAGAAGTCACAGGTTCGAATCCCGTAGGGCCCACATCATCCTGGCACCACTTGGCACGATTGCGCCGTAGCATGCCATAATATGCTATATTGGGATACAGTTCGGCACATGGCGGAAGCATCCGAGACACCTTGAGCCGGGATTTGTTAGACCTCTGTTGGACCTTTGAGGTGGAGCATGGCAAATGCGAGCGTCAAACTCATCATGCGTCCGAGCAAACGGCGTGCGGATGGGACCGCGCCTGTGTACCTCAGGGCCATCTATGCAAGGCAGTCGAAGGAGGCCGCGACGGGCATCTGGGTGAGGCCAGGGGCGTGGAACAAAGACAAGCAGAAAGTCAAGTCTACTCACGATCTATCGAAAGCGTACAACGCTCGTCTGGACGATCTCGTTATTCAGGCGCGGACGGCTGCGACGGGTGCCCGAAGTGCCAGCGATGTGATTGCCGCGCTTGACGGTCGTGCAGGTTCGTTGTCGGCTTATCTGCGCGAATACATTGACGAGCTAGATGCCGACAAGGCCTACTGGGAGCGGAAGAAATACGAGACCACCTCCCGAAAGCTACATGCATCCCTTGGCCAACCTTGGCCAGATGGCTCGCTACCGTGGGAGGCCTTAACGCCGTCCGCGCTTGACCGCTTTGCACGGTACTGCCGTGACATGCGAGGTAACAGTCCCAATACGGTGCGAAAGGAAATGGTGCGTCTCCACACCGTGTGCAAGAAGGCTATTTATGTAGGCGTAATCAGGCCTGAGGTCGATCCGTTCCTGCGGTATAAGCTCCCCAAGAAAACAAAAGTCAAAAGGAGGAGGCTCGTGCCTTCCGAATTGAAATCACTTCGAGCACTGGATCTGGAGCCTGGTTCCTTAGAGCGGGTCGTTCGCGACGCATTCCTCATCGCGGTCTATGGCCACGGGGTCAGGGTATCCGACGTATTGAGGCTAACGAAGGAAAACATCGTTGAGGAAAACGGTCACCTTAGACTTGTTTACACAATGCAGAAGACAGGAACGCACATGAAGCCAAAACTTCCGCCTGTCGCAGTCAAAATCATCACGCCCTATCTGGATGGTGCGCTGTCGGGACAATACGTTTTCCCGCTACTGAAACGAGGTGACGACGCGGACCCAGTGAGTCTTCGGAAACGGCAACAGTCAGCCACAACACGCCCGTCACCGCGCACAGCAGAAAATTTGCGGTC
>JADFQN010000116.1 GCA_022561755.1 Bacteroidota bacterium | reverse complement strand
CAAGCGTTACCACTTCACGGCCAAGCAGATCGAACACGGTGATCTGGACGCGAGAAGCTTCCGCCACGCTGAACGGCACCACGGCCTGCGGGTTGAACGGATTGGGGTACGCCGCATGGAGGACAAATCCCCCGACTTCGGCCCCGGCTAAGGCGTTGGGTGTATCCACCGATGCAACCACGGCCCTTGCCGCCGTCCGTGCAGGCAGGGCGTCCTCACCCGCCACCAGCACGAAGTAGGCGCGCGTGGTTTCCGTGAGGAGTTCCTCCGGATGCTCGGCCTCCATCGTGGCCAGCGCCGCCTGTGCGCCCGGCAGGTCGTTCGCCCCCAGCGCCAGGTCCACTTCCTGCGCTAGGCCAACCAGGCCGTGTCGGAGATCTTCTGGTGCGACAGCACGGTGCCGGGTTGTGCCATCAGCGCAGGGGCAGCGAGCATTAGCGCCGGCAGCAACACGGTATGGGCCGCATCGTGCAGTAGGCGTTTGAGAGTGTTTGTATCAGACATGGTCGTTGTGGTTTAGTTGAGTTGGACCGGATGCAAGCACCGGCTGGGAAGGGGTCACCTTCTCATTTGCAAGAACCGTCCGGCGAGGATCACCGAGGGCCGAATATAGTCAGCGGGTGTTCCAGGCGGCCCGGTGGAACGTCTCCTCCGCGCCGGACGGCTGGATGTCTCCCTTGCCGAGCCCCAGCCAATCCGCCCCCTGTTTTCTCGCTTCGCATCGAAAACTGTCCCCCTTGCCCCTAGTCCATACAGCCAAGGGGGACGCTCTTGTGGCGGCCATAAGAGGCTGTTGAAAAACTCCACCTACCTTCCCACCGCATGGCGGGATTGCCCGATCTCTGCGTTACCCCGCAGTACTGCGGGGTCGAATCTTCGATTCGTCTTCGATCTCGCGCCCTGATCTCGACCGAGATGCGCCCCGCGCTTGCTGCGGGGAGCACGTAATTCAACAGCCTCCTAGGTCCATGTGCTTCGTGAGCGACATGGCAAGCTCGGCGAGCACGCCCTACCATCTTCCCGTCAGTATTCATCTTTCACCATTCATCTTTCCCTTTTCCCTTTCCTCCGGCTATCATCCCACCATGAGCCCCGAGCATCCATTTCTTCTCGTCTACCTCGATGCCTACCACCTCGGCGACCCGCTTTTCCTACGGGGGTTTGCGAGGGATGTGGAAGCCCACGTAGGGCCGCTGATTTTGGTACACGGCAGCGGGAAGAGGCCGAGCGGGCGTTGGAAGCTCGTGGTTTTCTGACGGAGGAAGAGAAAAACGGGCCGGCGGCTCAGCAACTGGTAGAGCGCGCAATCCGCGACCTCAACCGCCGCATCGTCCACGAGCTAAACGACGCGGGGGTACCGGCGGTGGGGGTATTCGGGGTCGATCGGGGTCTGCTCCGAAGATCCGGCCGGGGAGATGTCGAAGCAGGCAAGGTTGACTGGCTGGTAGCCCTCGTCAGGCGGGGGGGAATCCCCGTTGTCGGCGGCCTCGTGCGCACGTCGGCAAACGAATTCACGGAAGCGGACCCGGCACAGGTGCTCGTAGCGCTGGCGCTGGCCGTAGAGGCCGCAACCGGAGTAGAAGCCACGGTTGTAGCCTTCACAACGAACCGGAAGGCTGGGTTATTCGACGGCGCCATGTGCCTCCCAACCTTAAGCGTAAACGACCTATCTTCATTTCCTTCGATTGCGGAGGCAGAGGTGCTCCGAAGGGTCGCCGTATCCGTTAGGGTTCGGTTGACTACGCCACACGCGCTTGCTGGGGAGGCTCCCCCCGATGGTACCGTTTTGGAGGCGCATAGCGGTTAGTGTTCGGCCCGTTCGGTACAAATCCCTCTGAATGCACGAGAATCGGCGTTTTATCTTGACTGTTTGGGGGGTGCACGGTACATTCATTGTACTCACTCGTTGGCGGCTTGGCAGCCGGCACATCGTTGTCCGCGCCCTGACGCCGTACCTCTTCACCCGTAATACAGGAGGAATCAATGGCTGATCGCTTCGAACAGCTCAATAGTTTTGTTGCCGACTTGTCGGACGACTTCAACAAGTTCTACGGCAAGAACAACAAGGCTGCCGGCACGCGCGTCCGCAAAGGCATGCAGGAGCTGAAGAAGATGGCGCAGGACATCCGCGTGGAAGTTCAGAACATGAAGAATGCGATGTAAGCTCTCCGAGCCCTTCCCTTCTTGTCTCGAGCCGCTCCGTTCCTGGTGCGGCTCTTTTTTTTTAACAGTCCCGCGCCGTGGTTGCCCATATTGCGCGCGTCGGATCTCAACGAGTCGGACACGACCGGGTACGGGCGTATTACAATCCGACCCAACAAGCACCTCTCACAGCACCGCTCACCGCCATGCCTCGTTTACCACTCTATTCTCTACTTTCCGTTACGTTCCTCCTTTTCCTCGCCGCACCGCTGTCCGCGCAAGACGAGGATCCGCCGCGCCTCACCCAGGCCGATGGTTGGCAAAGCGCAGTCCTGGCTTCGCTGGCAGCCAGCCAGGCCGCCTACTCCAACTGGCAGGAGGGTGGAATTAACGCGCTTGCGTTCAGTGCCGGGGCGGCCGGGCAGTTCGAGCGCGTGCTGGGTGCGTTCAAGCAGGTCCACAACCTGGATCTGGAATTCGGGCAGCTCAAGCAGGACACGCTCGCATTCCGTAAGTCCGCCGACCTTATCCGCTACGCCTTCGCGCTCCAGTACCAGGCTACGGGTGTTTTTCAGCCCACGTTTGCGCTGGAGGCCCGCTCGCAATTTGCCAAGGGCTTCGACTACAGCCCCGACCCCGTGGACTACCCGGCGACGCTCCCGGTTGTGGCGGGCCAACAGCTCCAGGTTTCGGCTTTCGGCTCCCCGGCTTACCTCACGCAGATTATTGGGGTGACGTACGATCCCGGAAGTTGGTACACGGCTCGGCTCGGTGTGGGTGTGAAGGAGACGATTGTAAGCATCGAGCGCCTGCGGCCGGTGTATGGCAACGCGCTCGACGAATCCGTACGCGCGCAGGCCGGCCTGGATCTGGCTGTTCAGGCGCAGCGGCAGATTATGGAGAACGTGGTGTGGACGTCCCGCCTGGGTGCTTTCCAGGCCGTGAACCAGTTCGGGAACAGTGCGCCGGACACCATCTTCGAGAATGACATCGCCATGAAGGTGAATGACTTTCTGAGCGTGAACCTGGGCGTGGTAACCATGTTCGACCGCGACGTGACCCAAGACTTGCAGTTCAAGGAATTGCTCTCGCTCGGCGTATCCTTCACACTCTTGTAAGTCCGTTCGGAAACCACTGGTGTTGCCGCGTCTCCGCATTCCTGCACTGCTCTACGCGGCACTCTGCCTGGCGCTGTGGCCATCGCCGCTGCTCGGCCTCCTGCACGTGGAGGCCGCAGCGCTGCTGGCCACGGCCGGGTTTTTTATTGCCGGCTTTTCGGCCATTGGGCTGTTCAGGGAAGGAAATGGGTTGCAGCGCACGTTGGTCGCGCACGTGGGCCTCCTGCTCATCCCCTGGCTGCTGTTGACGGCCACGCTCCTCTGGCGGGCAAACTGCGGGTACGCCCTCGGATGCGGGCTTTTTCTGCTGTTCACGGTTCCGAGTGTATTGCTCGCCGTGGCGCTCGCGTACGCGCTTACGGGTACAAGCGTTCGTCGGCTGAGGCTCTGGTTTGGCCTGCTCGGACTGCTGATGGTCACGGCGCCCGTAGCGTTTGACCTGCTGTTCCATCCCCAACTCTACACGTACAACCATGTTTTCGGCGGCGTCCTCGGGCCTATCTACGACGAAGAATTGGCCGTTCGATCCGGCTTATTTGCGTTTCGCGGCCTGACGCTGCTTTGGGCCGCGTGGCTCATCGTACTAGGTCGCTGGTTTCGGATTCGCAACGGGGTTGGCGAGGAGCGCCTGCTTCTCGTTCGGGCGGGGGCGCTGATCGCCGCAGTCATCGCGCTGGTCTACGCCTTTGCTGTGCCGTTGGGGATCAACACGTCGGCCCAACAAATTGCGCGGACGTTGGGCGCCGAACTAGATCTCGGGGCGTTCGTGATTCACTACCAACCGGGCTCGCTCACGGAGGCCGAGTTGGCGTGGATTGAGGACGAGCACCGCTACCGTTACGAACAGCTTCGCGAGCAACTGGGCGTGGAGGTCGACGAACCCATCCACGTTTATCTCTATCCGGACCCTGAAACTCGCGCGGCACTCATCGGCTCGCGGACGACGAGCGTGACGCCCGTCTGGCTGAGCACGCCCCAGATCCACATGCTCGCTGAGCATTTTTCCGCCGAGCACTTCGGACACGAACTGGCGCACGTCTTCGCGCGCGAGTTCGGGATGCCGGTCATCCGCGCCTCGACGGCGGTAGGTTTGGTAGAAGGTCTGGCCGTGGCCGTTGAGCCCCCCGATGGCCTGCCGCAGGCTCGCTATCAGGTGGCTGCCACGCTTGAGCATGCGGCGGGGGAGTTCGGGAGGCTGGATGAAGGCCCGGCCGAGGCCGTCGTCCACGCCATGAACCCGTTCGGGTTCTGGTCGGGGAGAGGCGCGGTGTCATACGCCACGTCGGGCGCCTTTGCACGGTTCCTGCTGGATCAGTATGGCGCCGAGAACATCCGAATCGCGTACAGAACGGGCGATTTCCAGGAAGCCTACGGGGAATCGTTGGGCGCGCTGGCGGCGGCGTGGGAGGATGAGATTCGCGCCCTCGAACCCGACTCGGAGGCCGTAGCCATCGCCACATGGCGGTTCACCCAACCTTCGCTGTTCGAGCGGCACTGCCCCCACCACGTTCCGCGCGAGGTCCGCTTCACCCGCAGCGCCGTCGACGCCTCGGAGCGAGGAGACGCGGCGGCTGCACTGCGATTCTACCTGGCGGCACTGGATCAGGACGCCACCTATGCGCCGGCGCTTGCGGGGTGGACGCGTGTTCTGATTGGCACCGGCAGCGAGGTCTCCGAAGCTCTCCCACGCCTGGAAGCTAGCGTCTTCGAGCAAGATGGAAGCATTGCCGACGCTGTTGATGTGCGTCTGATCGGCGCGCTGGCGGATGGGTACAAGAGCCTGTCTGATTCAGCCGCCGCCGGGGCGATGTATGCTGAAGCCTTCCGCCGACTGCCTCCGTACGCCCGGCAGGCGAAAGCGGGGATTATCCTACGGAGTGGGCTGTCGGCCAGAGGGCTGCGCGCCGTATTCAGTCCGGGTAATGCAGGGGCGTGGGCGGTGCGTCTCGAAACCCTGGCGGCCGCCGAGCCTGCGCTGTGGTTCTTCGCGGCCGCTTACCGAAGCGTAGCGGGTGACGCATCATCGGCTCTGGAGGCCATTCGGCAACTTCCGTCATTCGATAGCCAGATTGGTTCTGTAGATGCCGGGCAGCAACAAATGGTTGAGCGGGCTCGCCTGGCGCTCCTCGCACACTACGCCGGCCGGGCGAGGGACTATTCCGCCTCCCTCCACTACGCCGAGGTTGCCGCTGCTGCCTATCGGCAGGAGCGAGCGAGCGGGCCTGCCCTCCTCATGGACGACCTCGCGGCGAAGGCGCGGTGGTTTCTAGGAGTCGGCCGGATTTAAGGGTTCATAGTGAGGCGAGCGGAGAATCGAGACCATTTTTTCGATCTCATGAGGCGCATAGTGGGGCTACGCAACGAAAAAGATCGGGGGAATGGGCCGATTGACGGCCGCCGCAGTAGAATCATCCAAGATCCGACAGACTCCTAAATCAGCAGGAATAGGTACGGATTGGTGATTCCTCCCGCCTTTCTCTGTAAACGTATGGCGTCTATCTTCTCAATCCTATCCGCCTGGTTTCGATGCAAGCCGTCCGCCATCTCACCTTCTGTGCCGCCGCCACCCTGATTTGGCTAGCGGGGTGCGTGGGTTCGGAGGAGCTGGCGGAAAATGATGGCTACCTGCCCGTTGACGCAGGTTTCTATACATCCGGCGGCGCCTCGCATCGCTTCACACTGGCGCGCACGGACGAGGCGGTCAAGACCGTGCAGCTCTTTCGCACCGGGGACGAGTCGTCGCTACCCATCCACACGCTCAATTCCGGCGGCACGCTCACGCTCGCGTTCGACATCCTGGAGGACGGGACGGGCAGCACGCTCTCGGTCTATTTCTACCACGCCGACCGAACCTGGAAGCGCGACCTCCTGCCCTCCGAGTTTCTGCGCTCGTTTCTGAGTGACGACATCCGACGCTACGACCCGTCCAGCTCGACCGAGGTTCGCTACGTCCACTACAGCTACGAATTCCCCAACGCCAACATCGACTTTCTGACGAGCGGCAATTACATCATCCGCGTGGCCGAGCAGGGGTACGAGGACGAGCCTCTTTTCGAGCGCGCCTTTTTTGTAAGTGAGGATGCGGCCGAGGTGGAGTTTGCCTTTCGTTCGGGGCTTTCGCTGGGCGGATCCATCCTCCAGCCGGTTGTGCAGATCCGCCCCGGTTCGCAGCTGGAAAACGTGCAGGCCTTCGACTACACGGCGTGTTTTGTGCGGAACGGCCGTTTCGAGCAAACACGCTGCGCACCGGAACCGTCCATCATCGATCTTTCCCTCCTGCAGTTCCATCTTCCGAGGGACCAGGCATTTACGGCAGACGAGATCATCTATGAGATGAACCTGGGCCTGCTGCAAGTTGGGTCACAGGTGGCGGGCGTGGATTTCTCGACCTCGCCCTATACCGCCAGCCTGGACTTCGATTATGCCCGGTTTGGCAGCGAGGTCAACCGGGCTTCACTGACGGGCCAACCGGTCATCGACGAGGTGTACCTGGACGGCGGGAGTGCCGATACGCAGGCCGAGTACGTGGATGTACAATTTCGCTACGTACCCGAGAACGAGCAACAGGCGCGCGGCCCGGTCATCGTAACGGGCGCCTTCAATAACTGGCAGATCGACCCGCAGAACACCCTCACGTGGGTGCCCGAGGACGGCCGCTACGAGGGCACGCTGTTGCTCAAGCAGGGCCTCTACCTGTACCGCTATTATGTGGACGATCCTGTTGCGACGCCAAACCGAAACCTCGGCTTGCAGCAGAATCTGTACACCGCGCTCGTATACGTGTTCGACCCCACTCGGCTGACGGATCGGCTCGTCGCCTTCCGCAGTGTGCTTGGCCAGTGATTGTGATTTAGGAGTCTGCCGGATTTAGGTTGATCCACCGCACGCCTTGCTAAGATCTTCTAACGCCGATAGACTCCTAGTGAAGTGCCGGCCACCCTGAGGTACGACTTCTCTCACGCTGTGCGTTATTCTGTAGCCCCTACACTCCCACACCTTGAAACGCACGCCATGAACCGCCTTATTGCTACGCTCGCTTTGATTACCATCGGAAGTCTGGGTCTTGGCGCGGGCTGCGCGCCCAAACCTGTTTCTTCACAAAACACGGGCGACCCTTTGGTGGGCCGCGACTCGGTCATCCTGCCGGAGGTCACGCCGATGCCGACCGACCTGGTTCGGGCCGGCGAGATCTCGGTGGACGGTGCAGCCGCGTTTGCGACAATGACGGTGGCTGAACTTGCGCTGCTCCAGGCACAGACACAAAGGCAATACGACTCCGCTGAGCGCGTGTTGGCGTCGGGCGCGTACCTCGGCGATCCGGTGCGCGTTGTGAGAATCAGAGGTGATGAACATCCTGGTGTGCTAGGGTATGACGTAGGAGCCGATCTCGGAACCGGTTTCGAGACCGAATACCTGGTTCGGTTTCAGGATGGAGGGGGTGATGTCGTTTTTGAAATTGTTGGGGAACCCATTCAGCCCGGCAGACGAATGCCTTCCATGTTCCGAGTCGAGTTCCACATGCAGGGGGGCGTGGATGGAAACAGCGTAGTTCTGAATCTCGGCGATGAGGGCGCTGCACTCAGTGAACTCGGTCGTGCTGATCTGCCTCCCTTTACACCCGACGACTTTGCGCACCGAATCGGAGTTCGCTACGAGCCGGGAAGCATCACGGTTCTCCACAACGGCGAGGTTGTCCTCGAAGCGGTGGCCAGGCTTGGCGGAGAGAACGCAACTGCTGCTATTTTAGCACACCCGGCCGAGTCGGTATACGTGCTCAGTTGGACCTTCGAGCCGCTGCACTAGGAGTCGGTCGACTTACGTGCTCCGTCGCAGGCCAGATGGCGTAGCTCAACAGCCTCCCAAGTACCAAATTCCAATTACCAAAATCCAAGTATCAGATTCCAAACGGTCTCATGAAGCACCCTTTGTGATTTGGAGTTTGGAACTTGGTACTTCAGACCTGCAACTCTCTGCGAGGCAGCCGAATTAACTGCTCTGTCGCGAGTGACGTAGTTCAACGGCCTCCTAGGCAACGGCCCACCTTCACCCATCACCCACCTGGATGCATTCGCTACGAACGCTGGCCCCGCTCGGCCTATCGCTACTTCTTGCCCTTTCTGCTTGCTCAGCTTTACGACCATCGGCTACACCGCCCGACAACTCCAATGGAGGGGAATCCGGAGATGACGACGACGACATCAAGCAGTATAGCGAGGTGGTAACCGACGAGGCCGAGACCGACGAGGGTCTCTTCGACATCCACTGGTTTGATGAGGGGGAGAAGGTGTTGTTTGAAATCCCCGATTCGCTGCTGGGCCGCGAAATGCTGCTCGTTTCGCGCATCGCGCGGACGGCCGAGAATCTGGGTTATGGGGGCCAGAAGACGAACACGCAGGTGGTGCGCTGGGAGCGACACGCGAAAAACATCCTGTTGCGCACCGTGAGCTACAACATCGTTGCAAGCGATTCGCTGCCGGTCTACCAGGCGGTTCGCAACTCGTCGTTCGAACCCATCATTGCCAGCTTCGCCATCAAGGCATACGCCGTCGACACGACGGGCGCCGTCAACGACACGATGGGCGCCGTCAATGACACAACGGGCACCGGCATCGACACGACGGGCGTCGTCATCGACGTGACGGACCTCTACGCGGAGGATACGCCGCTCCTCGGGATGCCGCGTTCGGTTCGGGAGCGTTACAAGGTCCAGCGCATGGACACGGATCGGTCGTTCATTGCGCGTGCGTCGAGCTATCCTGAGAACATCGAAATCCGCGTTGTGCAGACGTACGAGGCGGAGGAGCCGCCCTCCAACAGTTCGACGGGCACGATCTCGTTGGAAATGAATCACTCGATGATCCTGCTACCGGAGGAACCCATGCAGCCGCGCCTGTTCGATCAGCGGGTCGGGTTCTTCGCTCTGACCCAGACGGACTACGGCTCGGATGCGCAGGAGGCTGATCAGCGTACGTATGTCACGCGTTGGCGTTTGGAGCCCAGCGATCCCGAGGCCTATGCGCGCGGAGAAGTGGTCGATCCGGTGGAGCCCATCGTGTACTACATCGACCCGGCAACACCGGAACGCTGGATCTCCTACCTCAAACAAGGGGTAGAGGATTGGCTGCCGGCCTTTGAGGCGGCTGGATTCAGCAATGCCATTGAGGCTCGTGATGCCCCTACTCCCGAAGAAGACCCCGAGTTCAGTCCGGAAGACATCCGCTACTCCGTGATTCGCTATTTCGCATCGCCGGTCCAAAACGCGAGCGGCCCGCACGTCCACGATCCGCGCAGCGGCGAGATCCTGGAGAGCGACATCAACTGGTACCACAATATCATGAACCTGCTGCGGAACTGGTACTTCATCCAGACCGCCGCGGCTAACCCCGATGCGCGAGGCGTTGAGTTCGATGAGGACGTGATGGGCGAGCTTATCCGTTTCGTGTCGGCGCACGAGGTCGGGCATACGCTTGGCCTGCGCCACAACTTCTATTCTTCGAGTTCGGTGCCGGTCGATTCGCTGCGCTCACGCACCTACACCGACACCCACGGCACCGCGCCCTCCATTATGGATTATGCGCGCTTCAATTACGTGGCCCAGCCGGGCGACGGCGTGCGGCGGTTCACGCCCGACATCGGTGAATACGACATCCATGCCATCGAGTGGGGCTATCGAGTCTTCCCCGGCGCCGATACCGATGCCGAAAAACCGATGACCAGTCAGATTGCACGTCGGGCCGTTACGGACCCGCGTCTGCGGTTTGTGATGGAGGCCGTAGTAGCCACGGATCCGCGCGCGCAGAACGAAGACCTGGGAGACGATGCGGTGCTGGCCGGACAGTATGGCCTCGCAAACCTCCGGCGCATCGTAATCCGTCTGCAGGAGTGGGGCACCGAAAACCTTGAGCCCTACGACGATCTGCAGGAGCTCTACAACAACGTGGTCAGCCAGTGGGTGCGCTACGTCAACCATGCAGGCAGTAACGTCGGCGGCGTGTACATCGACTACAAAACGGCCGACGAACCTGGGCCCGTCTACACGGTGGTCGACCGCGAGCGCCAGCAGCGCTCTCTGGATTTTGTGCTGGAGGAAGGCATGCAGAAGCCGGGCTGGCTGCTCAATCAGGATGTCCTCCGTCGTATTGAGGCGGTTGGCACGCTAGACCGCATCCGCTCGCGCCAGGTATCAATGTTGAACCGCCTGCTCGACCCAAACCGCATCGCACGCTTGCTGGAGGCCGAGGCCGTGGACAGCGAAGACGCGTTCTCGGCGTCCGAGATGCTTTCCGACGTGCGCAACGGATTGTGGAGCGAACTTGCCGGCGGCGCCGAAATCGGCCCGTTCCGCCGCAACCTCCAGCGTGGCTACA
>JADFQN010000115.1 GCA_022561755.1 Bacteroidota bacterium | reverse complement strand
AGGCCCGGACCCCTGCCCCCCGGCGGACATTCGTGGACCCGTTGCGGGTGCCCCTATGACACTGGCAAACGGTGAAACCGGTGTGTTCCTGGTTGCAATCATGGGGGGTGATGACCCAGCAGATATTGCAGCGCACGCGTCCGATGCTCAGACGGCCATTCCGGTCGAACTCCTCTCCTTCGACGCCATTCTCGATGGAAGGAATGTGTCGCTACGTTGGGCAACCGCCAGCGAGACCAACAACGCCGGCTTCGAGGTCCAGATGGACGCGGGTTCAGGCTTCCAGGCACTTGGGTTTGTCAATGGCCATGGCACAACGACCGAGGCACAGACCTACTCCTTCGCCATCCGCGACCTCGATCCGGGCACGTACGTGTTCCGCCTGAAGCAGATCGACTTCGACGGCGCGTTCGAGTACCACGGCGATCTGGAAGTGGCGGTAGAAACACCGGATCGGTACGTGCTGATGCCGGCCTATCCCAACCCCTTCAACCCCGAGGCTACGGTGCGCTTTGCCATACGCGACTCGGCTCCGGTGACCCTCACGCTGCACGACGCGCTTGGGCGGCAGGTATCTACGCTGTATAGCGGAACGCCGGAGGCGAACCAGACCCTGTCCGTCCGGATCGACGGGAGCGGCCTGCCAAGCGGCCTCTACCTCGTTCGGCTTACGGGAAGTAATTTTTCTGCCTTGCAGCCGGTCACCTTGCTCAAGTAGTTTTTTGCTGGAGGCCTTCACTACCTAGCCCTTCCCTCCTCAATAGGAGCGAGGGGTTCTCATTCATGAAGCTCTTCGTTTGCAGGGCCTTCCATACCTAATCGCTCTCGCCGGATTCGCGTTCCATCCTCGACTTCGCGAATGCAATGCAGACTTTCGCCCGTGTGTGAAGAATGGCATGAGGTGATCTAAAATCATGTCACGTGCATCACATCCTCTTTTTGATGTTGACAAGCAGGGTCCCGGATGCGTATTTAGTGTATTCGCGGTGCCCTCGCGCGAGGCATCGACTTCCTCTCACTACACAACCGCCCCATCACATGAATTATCTCGCTACTACTTCGCGGCTAGGCGTGTTTGCCATGCTTCTGGCAATGCCTGCCCTAGCCTTCGCTCAAACACCAGGTGAGCACGACACCGGTGACGTCCAGTCGGCTGCCTACGACGATGGCGCTTGGGGACGTGACGCCGGCTTCACCGGAACCGGGTTTGTCTTTACGGGCGAACAAGGCCTGTTCGCCGGCAACCTCCTGATCGGCCAGAGCGATACACAAGTTTCTGGTCAAGCTTACGCCAACCCTCAGGAGTTTGCGACGCTTGCCGCCATCTCGTCGGTCGTACCTCCTTACACCGGCTTCGATCAGGGTTTCGAATCTGAATACGACGATTCCCCAGAAGACCCAATTGGCGTTAGTATCCTTCAGCATACGTACTCGAGCTCGACCGCCCCTAACACCACGTTCGTAATCTACGAATACTGGATCACGAACAACTCTGGTGGCGAACTAACTGACATCTACGTCGGCAACTTCTCGGACTGGGATGTTCTGGGTGCTGTCGACAACCAGGCTTGTTACGATGCCGGCTCACAACTCCTTTATGTATGGTCGGAAGGTGGAGGATCCTACTTTGGTGTGTCCGTCTTAAGCAATACGGTTTCCGGCTGGGACGCGGACGGTTCGGCAGGTAACCCTGATGATGCCGGCGTCTGGGCAGCCATGACAAACGGCGGCGGTGTTTGCTCAGCCGCTGTCGGTGATCGTCGAGTTACGATTGGACAAGGTCCATATACCATCCCCGACGGCGAGAGCATCCACCCAAGTTTCTGCATGGTGGGTGGTACCGACGAAGCAGACGTTATTGCCAACGCTTTGGATTGCGCTGCAGTTGTTATGGTTGCCATCGAGCCGGGCCCGGATGGCCTACCAGGTACACACAACCTGAGTTCGATCTATCCGAACCCGTTCAACCCGCAGGCCAACTTCACGCTCGAAGTTGCTGAGCAGCAGAGTGTCCGCATCGCGGTCTACGACGCACTTGGCCGCGAAGTCGCCATGCTCTTCAACGGTACGCTTACTGCCGGTCCGGAGCACGCCTTCACGTTCGACGGCGCCGGCTTGCCCTCGGGTGTCTACATGGTCCGCGCAACAGGTGAGCAGTTCACCGACGTGCGCCGTGTGACGCTCATGAAGTAACCCTCGCGGTTCCTTCAGGCTCACAAAGCCTACCAGGCCCGTTCCGCATTGCGGGGCGGGCCTTTTTGTGGAGTAGCTTTTCTGGCCTGAGGCCACGCTTGCATCCATTTGATGTCTGCCGCGTAACCAACTCAACTCTCACCAACCGCCGCACGAAACAATGGACGACGACCGCATGGACCAGCATTTCAACGTCATCGCCTACCTGAACATCGCGTACGGCGTTCTCATCCTGGCCGTGGCACTGTTCATCGGCGCGCTCCTTTCAGCGATTGGCGCGGCCTCGGGCGATCCTGAGGCTGTGCGGGTTCTCGGCTCTATCGGCGGTCTCCTTTCCGTGTTCCTGGTGATTGTTGGCGCGCCCTACGTGATTGCAGGCTACGGTTTGCTGAAGCGAACGGCGTGGGGGCGCATCCTCACCATGGTTGTAGATGCGTTGGCCCTGTTCAGCATTCCGTTCGGTACAGCGCTGGGCGTCTACGCACTGTGGGCGCTCACACGCCCCGAAGCTGAAGACGCATTCTTTTAGGCCGTGACTCGTGACTCGTGACAAGTTGAAACACATTCCGCTTGAGCGTTTCACGTAATCACGTCAATCACGTAATCACTTCTTCGCCTCCGCCGGGTCCATACCGGTATCCAGCGACAGCGACGCCGAGTTGACGCAGTAGCGCAGACCCGTCTTGTCGCGCGGGCCGTCCTCAAACACGTGCCCGAGGTGGCCTCCGCACGTGGCGCAGCTGATCTCCACACGGCTCATACCGCCCGAAGAGTCCTCGTGCAAGGTAATGTTGCCCTTATCAACCGCGTCGTAGAAGCTCGGCCAGCCTGAACCCGAGTCGTACTTCTCGTCGGAGGTGAACAGCGGCGTTCCACACGCAGCGCAACGGTACACGCCCTGATCCTTTGTGTCGTAGTACGTGCCGGTGAACGCACGCTCGGTGCCCTTCTCGCGTAGGATACGGTACTGCTCGGGCGTAAGCTCCCTCCGCCACTGCTCGCCGGTCTTCTTTTTCGTGTCCATGACGCTGGGAGTGTGATTGGTTCTGAAGAGTATACGCGCAAGGGTTCCAAACAAAGCGTGAGTGCGTGGCGGCAGCACCTCTTATTTCGTCCGACATGCAACACGCCTCCCCCCGCTTCGCGGGGTAGAAAATGCCACGCACATTTCCTCGCTGCGGCGCGGTGCGCCGCCCCATGAAGGGGAGACTTTTGAAGTCCCCCTTTCAAGGGCAACGCAGTGCGTTGCAGCGCAGGGATGCGCAAGGACGCTATGGCAGGGTGCTAGTCATTGGCAAGATTGTTGGGACTACGGTGGATCGGGCGAAGCCCGAGACGGGGGATGTCGGATTGGCTGGGAGATCGGCAAGAATACATTCCGCCGTACGGCGGAACGTGGGGTGAACCAGCAATAAACGTAGCAACTTCCCAAACTGGCATTTTCAGTAAAAAAGGGCGGCCTCCCGCAGCACTTCGAGGAGCCAGCCCTTTCAGGTTTCAAACGAAGACCGCTCTATGATTTCTCTTCCTCGGCGGGCCCGTCGTCAGAAGCCTCTTCATCTGTCTCCTCGGCCTCCTCAGCTGGCTCTTCCACTTCGGTCTCACCGACCACCTCCTCGGCCTCAAGCGCTCCTTCCATCTCCTCAGCAAGCTCGCCCTCTGCAGCCGGCTCATCTGCCTCCTCAACAACCTCGGCTTCCTGCGCGTCGGTGCCGGCGTCTGCGACCGCCTCTTCGGCTTCCGCCCCTGCTATCGCCTCTTCGGCTTCAGGCGCCTCCACAACTTCGGCGGCCGGCTCTTCGACTGATGCATCTTCGGCGGCCGGCTCCTCAACTTCTGGCACAGCCTCGGTAGAGGCCTCCGCCTCCTCCATCTGCTCCTTCAGAGCGGCCAGGCCGGAAATCTCACCGAGCGTAGCCGGGCCGGACGACTGGCGGCCGAACTTCTTGACCGAACGGCGCTCTTCCCTGCGGGCCTTCGCCTTCTCGGAACGCTCGGCGCTACGCGCTGAGCGATCCGCAGCGTCCGCCTTGGCGGTTTCACTGAGGATAATCACGCGGTCGTCCTTGTCGATTCGGAGCACGGTAAGCTCCAGCTCCTCGCCCACCTCGTAGGCATCGGCAGGGCTGCCGGATCGGCTGAGATGGCTGGCGGGCACAAAGCCTTCGGCTTCGCCGTCAGGCAGTTCCACAACCACGCCGCCATCGTTTATGTCCGACACCTTCGCGTTGGTGCTCGATCCTTCCGGGAAGGTGCTCTCGTACTCAGCCCACGGGTCGGTGGAGACCTGCTTGTGGCCGAGCGAGATGCGGCGCTGCGCCACGTCGATGTCGAGCACCACCACGTCGAGTTCCTGGCCCTTCTTGACCATTTCGCTCGGATGCTTGACGCGCCTCGTCCAACTCATGTCGGAGACGTGGACGAGTCCGTCGATGCCGGCTTCTATCTCGACAAAAGCGCCGAACGTGGTGAGGTTGCGAACCATGCCCTTCATGACCGTGCCGATCGGGAAGCGATCCAGGATGCCCTCCCACGGATCGGGTTCCAACTGCTTCATGCCAAGGGATATTTTCTTGGCCTCCTCGTCGATCCTGAGCAGCTTCACCATCACCATCTGGCCGAGTTGGACCTTCTGGGTGGGGTGCTTCACGTGCTCCGTCCAGCTCATCTCGGAGATGTGGACGAGGCCCTCTATACCCTTCTCCAGTTCCACAAACGCGCCGTAGTCGGTGATGGAAACGACGCGGCCTTCGACGTCCTGGCCTTCGGCGTAGTTGTCCTTAATGTTGTCCCACGGGTGGCCCTGGAGCTGCTTGTAGCCCAGCGAAATGCGCTGGCGCTCCTTGTCGTAGTCCAGCACCACCACGTTGAGCTTCTGGTCGAGTTCGACGACTTCGCTCGGATGGCCCACGCGGCCCCACGAGAGGTCCGTGATGTGTAGCAGGCCGTCTACGCCGCCGAGGTCGATGAATACACCGAAGTTGACGATGTTCTTGACCTGGCCTTCGAGCACCTGCCCCACTTCGAGCGTCTCCAGAATCTTCTGGCGCTGCGCGAGGAGGTCTTTTTCGATGAGGGCCTTGTGGCTGATGACCACGTTCCCGTTGGTCGGGTTGGTCTTCACCACCTTGAACTCCATGACCTTGCCGAGGTAGGCGTCGAAGTCGCGCACGGGGCGCACGTCGATCTGCGAACCAGGCAGGAAGGCTTCTGCGCCGAGCAGGTTGACGATCATGCCGCCCTTGATGCGGCGGATGATCTCGCCTTCCACCACGGTGCCGTTCTCGTGGGCATCTTCGATGGTGCGCCAGCGGATGAAGTCGACGGCCATGAGTTTGCTCAGCATGAGCTGGCCGCGGCGGTCCTCCAGGTGCTCGAGGTACACTTCTACTTCTTCGCCGAGCTCAAGCTCGTGATCGAACTCGTTCTTGGCTACCACGCCGTCGCTCTTGAACCCGATGTCCAGAACGACCTCCTTCTCCGTCATCGACACCACCCGGCCCGTCACGATCTCCCCCTCGGTGACGGCCGTCATCGACGACTCGTAGAGTTCGAGCAGCTCTTCATCGCCGGCTGTAGGAACATCAGTCTCCCCGGCCATCTCTCTTTCAATCTGCTCCAGTTCGGCCAGGGTGACGACGCGGCCCACAATCTCTCCCGTAAAGCCAAGTTGGCCCTCCTGGCGGAGCGACCCAATATCGTCCACGGAGGTGAGAGACGGCGACACGGTGTCGTCAGCGATGTCGTCGGCGGGCTCTCCGGTAGTAGGCTCTTCGATCATGGGAGCCTCCTCGGCGGATGCTTCTGCTATCGGCTCCTGAGCGGCCGGAGTTTCCTCGGTTGCGGGCGCGTCTTCCGTAGCCGCTTCGGGAGCTTCTTCCTGGGCCTCCGTTCCTGGCGCCTCAGGCGCAACCTCTTCGGTTGCTTGAGCCTCTGCTACTTCAGGTGTTTCCGAGGTCTCTGTTTCAACTGCCTCTACAGTTTCGGTTTCAGCGGTCTCCACCGTGGTCTCTGCGGTTTTGGGAGTTTCGGTGTTCTGGATTTCGTCGGACATAGTGGATGGAAGATGGACCGCCGAACCCCAAGAGGGGACTGAGAGTGTGCGGACGCATCGTTGGGTTTTAGCGTTCGGAGGTCCCGTTATGCGGTTTCTCGGGTTGCAAAACGGGTTGAAATGGGTCAGTGCGCGCTATCGTGCGCGGCGCTCGTTGATGATGCCGAGTACACGTTCTACCTGCTCGTCAACGGATAGGGCGGTCGTGTCGAGCAACACGGCGTCCTCGGCCGGAAGGAGCGGCGAAAGCGCGCGTTCGGCATCGCGTCGATCACGCTCGGCAAGTTCGTCGGAGATCACGTCCAGCAAAGGAGTATCGCCGTTCGCTCCGGCCTTGATCTCGTCGTAGCGGCGGCGCGCGCGCGCGGCAAGTTCGGCAATCATAAAAATCTTGACATCTGCATCGGGGAAAACCACGGTGCCGATATCGCGCCCCTCCAACACGGCGCCCCGGCCGGCTTCGACCTCGCGGCGCGCGATGCGCCGTTGAGCCTCGACCAGCCGACTGCGAACCTCGCCGAGAACAGCGACCATACTGGCAGCATGGCCGGCCTCCGGCGTGCGGATCCGGACCGTAACGTCCTCCCCGTTGAGGAGAACGTGCAGCCCAGTCGACGTAGGATCGAGGTCAACACCGATGCCCGGCATTAGCCTGGCTGCGGCTTCGCTGGAGAATGGTTGCTCGGCGTCGATAAAGGCAAGCCCGACTGCGCGGTACATTGCCCCGGTATCAAAGTAGAGCCACCCCATTCGCTCGGCGACGCGCCGCGCCGTTGTGCTTTTGCCGGACCCGGCCGGACCGTCGATGGCTACGATCACGCAGACGTGGTGCTTGAGGAGCCTGTGAAAATACCGGCAACCCTACACCGTTCCAAGGATTTGGGCCGTGAAGGTTTTGCTTACGTTCCGGGCAGACGTTAGCGGCCTACCGTATGCGAGATCGTTATGTAACCGGGGTAGGAGATCGGCCCCAGCGCGGTATTGACAGTCGGGCGAGCACGGAGTGAGATCCGCGCCGGATTGCCTCCCGCGCCCGCAAGATTCAGGGCGAGATCAATGATGTCCCGGGCGTTCGAGCCGAAGAAGCGCACGAGGTCCAATTCCATGCTGATCGGGATGTCGGCCGTCTCGCCGGGATTGATAAGCCGGTTGTCATTAAAAATGCCGCTCACCGTCTCGGTATCGTCGATGAGAAGCGTCCAGTCGAGTTGCACCAAACGCGCCGCCGTTCTGTTGCTGGACGGATTCGTTGCGTCGAGATGAAGCGTGAAACCGAGCGGCAGCTCGCCTTGCGCCACACTGGAAATGAGGCGCACGGCGTCCAGTGGGTTCAAATCGTTGTAGGAATGAACCCGGTTCAGGTCGATACCGGCCAGGAGGCCATCCCCCAAACGGTTCACCTTGAAATCCACCTGGCTCAGCGCGGTGAATTGCTGGATAGCCGTACAGCCTGGAAGCAGGAGCAAGACGCCGAGAATAGCGGGGAAGAGACGTGCGAGGCGGTGCATGGCTTGTCGGATTTCGGATATCGGATTTGGGATTTGGGATTTGGGATATCGGATATCGGATTTGGTACTTGGTACTTGGGATTTCGGGCGCGTAGCGTGCGTAGCCGTAACATACGTGAACCAGCGTTATAAGGGAGCGTCCTCAAATCTCAAGCACCAAATTCCTAAATCCGATCTGCAACCTTCTAACCCAACATTCTCTCTTCAGCATTCGGCGTACAGCATTCATCCTTCACCTTTACCCTTTTGCCTTCACCCTTTTCCCTTTCCCCGTCGCCCCACCCCATCTCCGTCATCGCGCACGACATCCGCTCGGCCCATAACGTCGGCTCGATCTTCCGCACGGCGGATTCCGCTGGGCTGTTGCACGTGTACCTGACTGGCTTCACGGCCACACCGGAGCATCGCGGGGTGCGCAAAACTGCGCTCGGGGCGGAGAACGCCGTCCCATGGAGTCGCCACGAGGATCCGCTCGTACTCCTCGACATACTGAAGAGCGAAGGAATGCGGATTGTTGCCCTCGAAAGAACTGACGGGGCCATTGACGTGGAGGCCATCAAAGCTGACCACTTTCCGATGGCGCTGGTCCTCGGCAACGAGGTCTCGGGTGTGCCTCCCGCCCTGATTGAACTGGCCGATGTCGTGCTTGCCTTGCCCCAATACGGTATCAAAGAATCGCTGAATGTATCCGTGGCGTTTGGGATTGCAGCGTACGGGCTCGTGGAGCGGTATCGGGCGCTGTGCGCCGATTGAGTGTGAGAGGATGAGAGGGCGCGAATCCAACCTTCCCGTAATACACTCACCCTCCCATCCTCTCAAACTCCTGCGTTTTAGAGTCGCTTCTGCTCATCGCTCCGCCTGCGCACCGTCCCTCCGACCACCAGCGCGGCTGCAATGATCACGAGGTTCTTGACGATGTACTGGCCCTCCAGCGTAAGACCGTAGGGGAAGGCTGTAAAGCACACCTCGGGCAGCAGGATGAGTGGCATGAACGTACCAGGCATCTGCATGGCGAGGAGAAGGAGCGCACCGCGAATGGCTGGCCGGATGAGGAGGCCCACACCAATCAGTACCTCCCAAACGCCGAGAACCGGCAGAAACCAGTCTGGGTCGAACCACACAACCGTTCGAGCAATGAGGGCTTCGGCCGGGCTCAACCCTGGAACCAGTTTGAGTGCTCCAAACCAGATAAACACGACGCCCAGCGCCGTCCTCAACAACCGAACACCGTGCCGGTTCATCCACGAGGCAATGCGGAGGTCGAGGTCGTCGAGGCGCTTTGTCATAGCCGTGGCGTTGGTTTGCCGGCCGTACGGGACGTACGGGCCACAGTTGTGAAGCGATCACGACAAAGAGGCCAAGAGTTTTCTTAGACCCGATACCTTCCCACACCTCAGGCAGGTGCAGGGTATTCCCTTGCGGAAAGTGGCGCATCGCCCTATTCTATTGCAGCACTTTCCTAATCCGAGGTTATGCGAAAGCTTCTCTTGTTCGCTGCGACGCTTTCCTGCCTCCCGTGCCAGGCTCAGCTGGTTCCCCTGGTCCCGGACCCACCGGCTCCTTCTGCCTGGTTCGGCAGTGCAGTCGCCGTGTCTGCTGACGGCCGCACAGCTCTTGTCGGGGCCTTCTCGGAAGACCACGGCGCGCCTCCACCCAACTACAACTTCGGAGCCGCGTATGTCTTCGTTCGTGACTCCGATGGCTGGCGACAGCAGGCCAGACTTGTAGCCGCAGACGCCCGCTCAGGTGCTTACTTCGGAATCAGCGTGGCGTTGTCGGCTGACGGCGAAACCGCACTGATTGGAGCAAGGGGTGATGACGAGGTAGAGCCTGGGGCGGGTGCTGCCTATGTATTTCGCCGCCTCGGCGACGAATGGGTCCAAGAGGCAAAGCTGCTTTCACCCGAGCCTGGCGCATACAGGCGTTTCGGTAACGCAGTAGCACTCTCTGGAAATGGTCTCGAGGCACTAGTCGGCGCAGGGAAAGCTAACCCGAACGGAAGCAATGGATCAGCCGTTCTTTTCGAGTACGTCGATGGACAGTGGAGGTTCGAAACTCGACTCATTGGTGATCCGGACGCCAGATTTCTTGGAGGTGCGCTCGCCTTGTCGGCAGACGGGTCCATTGCTTTGGTCGGAATTAGTCCCTTCGCGTGCGCCGGGGGTTGTCCACCAGATCCATATCCAAGCTTCATCTTCCGTCGCAGCACGACTGGCTGGAATAGCGAAGCACGAATTGAACCGACGGGGGCTGAAGAGGCCTTTGGCATCAGCGTGGCACTCTCCGATGACGGCTCCCTCGCGCTTTTGAGCGATCCTGTCTGGTCCGCGCAACGAGGACGCGTACACGTCTTTGAGTACGTGAACGGTAGATGGGAGGAGGTAGCGCGACTCGATCGGCCGGATACAGAGCCGGGTTTCTTCGGCAGCGGCGTTGCACTCAACGAGAACGGTACGCAAGCTGCCATCGGAGCCACTGGTCTGTACCAGCCTGGTAACCTTTATGTCTTCAATAGGATGTTCAGTGGTTGGATGCTCGACCAAGTAATCACCGATCCTAATGGCGGAACCGGCAACTACTTCGGCGCTGAGATTGCTCTCTCATACAACGGAGGTGTGCTCCTCATCGGGGAAAGTGGGGAAGACGAAGCCTATCCTTCTCACGGCGTTACCTACGTGGCTGAATTGCTGCCTGTAGAGACCGATCCACTGCCTGCTCCCCCTGCGCGACTGGCACTCTCCGTGTGGCCACACCCCATCGTCTCGACCTCGACCATCGAGGTCATGCTCCTGCGCCCTCAGCACGTGCGCCTCACGCTGTACGACCTGCTCGGGCGACAGGTCAACACCATTTACGAAGGTCCACTCCAGGCGGGAGCCAAGACCATCCCGATTGAGGCCCGATCCCTACCCGCCGGCATGTACG
>JADFQN010000114.1 GCA_022561755.1 Bacteroidota bacterium | reverse complement strand
CCTGACTGGATTCCGCTCGACACGCCCGCTCGAAGGCCAAGCGCTGTGATGCCAATCTCTGTTCAACGCTCCGGCCCGGTCTACATCTCACTTTCCTCCAATTGCCGAACCTGCTCCTGCAATTTCTCGTCGTTCATTCCACGCATGATCAGAACGGTCGCCAGCACGGCGAGTCCGATCATCGCGGCGACGAGCGTCAGTACAAAGGCGCGTGAGCGGTTGGGCGAGAGGACCATGGAAGGCTGTGAGGAGCTTAGAGCATTTTAGGCGCGCCGGAAATATATTGAGCGGTTCGTGCGGAAGGTGTCGCTCCTTCCATATTTCGTTTGTTAGGAGTCTGTCGGATTCAGGATGATTCTACTGCGGCTGCGGTAAATCGGCCCATTGTTCGGCTCTTTTTCGTTACATAGCCCCACTATCCGCTTCAAAAGACCTAAAGGATGGTCTCGATTTCCAACTCGCCTCGCTACGATCCCCTGAACCCGACAGACTCCACGAGCCGTTCATGCCCGAAACCCGCCCCAACGGTACTGACCTCCGCCGCGCCATCCTCGACGAATCGCGCCACCTTCTCGTTGCTGACGGCTACGATAACCTATCGATGCGCAAGATTGCGAGAGCAGTTGGATGCAGCGCTACGAGCATCTACCTCCATTTCGAGAACAAGGATGCCCTCATCCATGCCCTGATTTATGAGGGGATGGAAAGGCTCCACGAGCAGTTGGTGGCTGCCTCGGATGAAGCGGAGCCGGTCGCTCGCCTGAACGCCCTGGCACACGCGTACGTCCGTTTCGGGCTGGAGAACCCGGAGTACTATCAGGTGATGTTTCAGCTTCACCCGCAGCGAATGGAGCGCTACCCGGTGGAGAACTACCGCCGCGCACGCCGCAACCTGGAGATCCACGCGGAGGCTCTGGCCGATGGGGTGATGGCCGGCGTTTTCAAGGTAGAGAGCGCGGACACTGGAGCCCACGTGTTGTGGACGGCCTTGCACGGACTCGTCTCCCTCCTCCTCGCGGAGCGCGTTGATGTGAAGGTTGCCGACGAGGCGTTTATCGAGGGAGCCGTCCGCCATGCGTTGGACGGGTTTCGTACATAGGAGGCTGTTGAAACACTGCGCCGTAAGCGAGGCGCGCGAATCTTGGCTGAGATCAAGGCGCGATATCGCAGGTGAATCGGTGATTTGTTGAGTATTTCGCAACGCGGAGATCGGGCAAGAGGTGCCGCCGCAGGTAGGTGGAGTTTTTCAACAGCCTCCTAGTCGGCTCGCAACTTCGGATCGCATATTCCCCTTCCACCGTGTATTTTCCTCATTCTCCGCTCGGGCTCTCCGAGGGATGTCTTTCACTCTTACTCCCTTCCCCATCATGGCACTCGACATCCACACCGCTCCGCCCAACTCCGGCGAGATTGTCCTCGGCCGGACGCTTCCCTCGCTCCTCGACGAAGCCGTTGAAAAGTATCCGAACCCCAAGGCTTTCAACCAGCCGAAAGAAGGCGGCGGCTGGACGACGCTCTCCAACAACGAACTCAAAACGGCAGCGGACGAGATGGCGCTCGGCCTGCATGCGCTCGGGCTGAATCGCGGCGACCACATCGCATTTTTCATGAACAGCGACATGTACTTCACCATGGCCGATTTCGCCTGCATGATTGCCGGCGTTATCAACGTGCCGCTGTACACGACGTACACGGCCGAAAACCTTGTGTACGTGACGAAGCATGGGAAGTGCAAGGCCATGGTAATCTCCAACGACGAGATGCTGGCGAGCGCGGCCGCGTGGCTATCGGACACGGAGGTGGGCTTTATCGTGCTCGCTGAAGGCGACGGTGCGGGAGTGTCTCTCGCCGACGGAGTGACCCTCCACACACTGGATGCGCTCCGCGAGAAGGGCCGCAAACGTCTAGCGGCCAATCCGGACGAACCGCAGCAGCTCCGCGACCAGGTGGATGCAAAGGATCTGGCGACGCTCATCTACACCAGCGGCACCACCGGCCTGCCGAAGGGCGTGATGCTTTCGCACGAGAATATCTCGTCCAACGTGTACGCCGCGCTCACGGGGTTCAAGATCCTCAAGCACCAAGAAGAAAACACGCTGACGTTCCTCCCGATGACCCACGTGTTCGCACGCGTGCTGTCGTTCCTCGCGGTGGCGTACGGGCACTCTATGTACTACTCCGACCCGGACCATCTTGTGGAGCACCTCGGCGAGGTCAAGCCGACGTTCTTCGCATCGGTTCCTCGCGTGCTGGAGAAAGTGTACGACAAGGTGCTGCTCGGCGTTCGCGAGGCTACGGGCCTCAAGAAGGCGATCGGGACCTGGGCGCTCGACATGGCGAAAACGTACGATCTCAGCAAACCGGACGGCGGCATGGGCCTCCTTTCGGGTCTGGCCGACAAGCTGGTGTACTCCAAGATCCGTGAGAAGCTTGGCCTGACACGGGTGAAAGTGTGCGCCGTCGGCGGGGCCGCGCTGCGCGCCGACCTTGCCAGTACGTTCTTTGCATTCGGGATTCCGGTTTATCAGGGATACGGCCTCACGGAGACGAGTCCGGTTATCACCATGAACCGGCCGGGGCACAACCGGGCGGGCTCCGTCGGGCAACCGATCGCGGGCGTTGAGGTAGCGATTGCCGAGGACGGGGAGATCATCTCGCGCGGCCCGCACATTATGCTGGGCTACTACGACGCTCCCGATAAAACGGCCGAGGTGATGGGCGAGGACGGCTGGTTCCACACGGGCGACATCGGTGAGTTCACCGACGACGGCTTCCTGTGCATTACAGACCGGAAGAAGGCGCTCTTCAAGCTTTCCACGGGTAAGTACGTGATTCCCCAGCCTATGGAGAATACGTTGACGGAAGACCCGCTGATCGAGCAGGCCGTAGTGGTGGGCAACTCGCAGAAGTACGCGACGGCGCTCGTCTTCCCGAATATGGAAACTCTCCGCAATTGGGCGGAGAGCAAAGAGATGGATGCGAGCATGTCCGACGAGGCGCTCCTTGACGATCCGGTCGTGTCCGCCAAGTTCGAAGAGATCGTGGCCGAGGCCAATAAGGGCGTGGACCACTGGTGCCAGGTGAAGCGCTTCCACCTGATTTCTGAGTCAATGACTGTGGAGAACAAACTCCTTACGCCGACCATGAAGGTCGTCCGCCGCAAGGTGAATGATGTGTACGGCGGCGACATCGACACGATGTACGCAGCCTCGACGAATGGTGAGAAGGCGGTGGCGGCGGTGTGAGGACGTAGGGGCGATTCACGAATCGCCCCTACATGGGCCGACCGTCGGACCCCCTTCGCCTTGCAAGCTCGGCATCTCCCTCAAGGGAGGAGTTCTATGCACCGCCCCCTTCAGGTGGCTCCCCGCATGGCGGGGAGGCGGGGATGTCGGATTAATTTTGAGGATGACGGCTGAGCAAAGGAGTGCTCAGGCTTGTTCATGCGAAGCGTTGATGGGATGCGCCTCAGCAGTTTCGATCCCCAACCCCTCCTGTCCAGGAGGGGTGCCTTCGAGGAAACCCCTCCGCCTCCCACGGCTACAACAAGAGCCTCAGATCAGCGGAACGGCGAGTTGCGTTCCGGGTCCAATTGTGGCAACTTAACAGCGTTAACCTATCGAACGCCCTTCCCCAACTATGGAAACCCCGACGCTCCCCAAGCCGCTGACGAATGGTCACGCGGTAAGCGCAACGACCTCGAAGCCCTTCCGCACCGCGGCCGTTCTCGGCGCCGGCGTAATGGGAAGCCAGATCGCCGCGCACCTCGCCAACGCCGGCCTTCAGGTGCTCCTTCTCGATGTGACGCCGCAGGCCATCGGCAAGGAAGGCAAGCCGAACGACATCGTGGCGGGCGCCTTCAAGGCCGCTACCAAGATGAACCCAGCGCCGTTCTTCTCGCCGACGGTGCAGAAGCGCGTCTCGCTCGGCAACTTCGACGAAGACTTTGAACGCATCGCCGAGGCCGATTGGGTGATCGAGGTAGTGGTTGAACGCCTGGACATCAAGCAGAGCGTGATGGCGCGCATTGAGGAGCACGCGCGCGAAGATGCCGTTATCACCACCAACACGTCCGGCCTGCCCATCCACCAGATTGCGGAAGGGCGGAGCGAGAGCTTCAAGGCCCGTTTTCTCGGGACGCACTTCTTTAACCCGCCTCGTTATCTCAAGCTCTTCGAGGTCATCCCCACGCCGGACACCGACCCCGAGGTTCTGGCGCGTGTGAATCATTTCGCTCGCGTCCACCTTGGTAAGGGCGTCGTGGTTGCGAAGGACACGCCAAACTTCATCGGCAACCGGATCGGCATCTACGGCATCATGGGCGCGCTCCGGCAGTTCACGGAGAAGGGCTACAGTATCGAGGAAATCGACGCTCTGACGGGCACACTCATTGGCCATCCGAAGAGCGCCACGTTCCGCACGGCCGATGTGGTGGGCCTCGACACGCTCATCCACGTCACCAAAAACCTCTACGACGGCGTGCCGGACGACGAGAGCCGCGCCATGTTTGAGGTGCCGGACGTGCTCGCCAAACTCGTCGAGGCCGGGCAGTTGGGCGCGAAAACGAAGTCCGGCTTTTACCAGAAGGGCAAGGACAAGGTCATCCGCTCCATCAACCCGGAGTCGATGGAATACGAGGATCCGAAAGAGATTGGGTTCGATGCGTCCGCTTTCAAGAAGGCCGGTGACCTGATCGGGCGTCTTAGCGCGCTGTACGAGGATGAGGGCCTTGCGGGGCAATTCTTCCGCGAGACGACGCTCGACCTCCTCGGCTACAGCGCCCGCCGCATCCCTGAAATCATTGATTCGCCGGCAGACCTTGATAAAGCTGTTTCCTGGGGATTCGGATGGAAAATGGGGCCGTTTGCGATGTGGGATGCGCTCGGCGTGGACCGCGTGCGTGACAAGCTGGCCGCCGAGGGCATCGAAACGCCTGATTGGGTGGCAGACGTACCGTCGGACGGCTTCTTTGTGGAGAAGGGCGGTGTGCCTCACGTTTGGAATCCAGGCGAGGGCGCGTACGTCGCCGACCCGAGACCGGCCGACGAGTGGGGACTTAACCTCATCAAGCAGGACGAGCACCGGACGATTTGGAAGAACGATGAGGCGGCGCTGCTTGACCTCGGCGATGGCGTCGGATTGTTTGAGTTCCGCTCGAAGGCCAACAGCCTCGGGCAGGAAGTGATTACGGGCCTCGTCGAGGCCATTGAAAAGGTGGAGAATGACCCGAATTTGCGCGGCATGGTCGTCGGCAATGAGGGGACGAACTTCTCGGTCGGCGCCAACCTGGGTGAAGTCGTAATGGGCATGGCGATGGGCGACGGCGCGTCCGCCATCGAGCCGTTCATCAGGAGCTTTCAGGAGATGATTCTCAAGGTTCGCTACGCCGAGAAACCCGTCGTGGTGACGACGCATCAGCGCGTACTGGGCGGTGGCTGCGAGATGGCGATGGCGAGCCCGCATCCGGTGGCCGCGGCCGAAACGTACATCGGGCTCGTGGAGCTGGGCGTTGGCCTCATCCCGGCCGGTTGCGGCACGATGATGATGACGGCCAAGGCCGCCGAGGCTGCCGCCAACACTGATCGTCCGAGTGAGATTCAACCGTTTCTCAGGCAGCATTTTGAATCGATCGCGATGGCGAAAGTGGCCACGTCGGCCACAATGGCGAAGGAAATGCGCATCCTTCCACCTGAAACGCTGGTAGTGATTAACGCCGAGCGCCGCTTCCACGTGGCGAAGGCCGAAGTCATCCGCCTCAGCGAGCAGGGCTACCTGCCGCCGCCGGTGCGGACGCACATTCCGGTGCTCGGTGCGCAGGGCCGCGCGCAATTTGAAATCGCCCTTTTCCAGTTCGAGGAAGGCAAATACATCTCCGAGTACGACCACTACCTCGCAAGCAGGCTCGCGTGGGTGATGACGGGCGGGGACCTGACCGCGCCCGCCGAGGTCCACGAGGACTACCTGCTGGAACTCGAACGCGAGGTTTTCCTGTCGCTGCTCGGCGAGGAGAAAACGCAGGCCCGCATCCAGAGCATTTTGACGACTAACAAGCCGCTCCGTAATTAGAGAATGGTCAGTGGTTAGTTGTTAGTGGTTGGAGGTGTGCCTTCGGCCTCAAGCAACTAGCCACTAACCACTGACAACCAACAAACTCATGCAACTCCACGACGCATACATCGTGTCCGCCGTCCGCACGCCGGTCGGCAAGGCGAACCGGGGCTCGCTCCGCAACGTCCACCCCGTTGAGCTTGGCGCCGTCGCCCTGAAAGGCGCCATGGACCGCGTGCCCGGCCTAGATGGTTCGATGATCGACGACGTGCTCATTGGCTGCGCGTTCCCTGAAGGGCCGCAGGGCACCAATATCGGGCGCGGTATCGCGCAGATGGCCGGCCTCCCCGACGAGGTGCCCGGCGCCACCGTGAACCGGTTTTGTTCGTCCGGCTTGCAGACCGTGGCGCAGGCGTACAACTCGGTGGCGCTAGGCCAGGCGGATTGCGTGATTGCCGGCGGCACGGAATCCATGAGTTCAGTGCCGATGGGCGGCTTCTACTTTGCGCCAAATCCGAAGCTGGCCGGAGACGACCCGGATTTCTACGCAGGGATGGGCATCACGGCAGAGAATGTCGCAGATCGTTACAACGTGAGTCGTGAAGACCAGGACGCGTTCGCGTTGAGCTCCCACCTGAAGGCCCTGGATGCCATTGAGAGCGGTCGTTTTGCGGACGAAACCGTACCTGTTCCGATTAGGGAAGTCGTCTACGACGAGGCGACACGTTCCTCTAAGACCATCGAGAAGGAGCACAAGGTTGACGAAGGTCCGCGTCCAGGCTCCACGTTGGAGGCGCTTGCGAGGCTACGGCCTGTGTTCAAGCAGGGCGGCACGGTGACGGCCGGCAACTCGTCGCAAATGAACGACGGTGCGGCGGCCACGATCATCATGAGCAAGGCGAGGGCCGAGGAGACCGGCGCCACTCCGATGGCGCGGATGCTCGGCTTTGCCGTGGCGGGCGTGGATCCGGCCATCATGGGTATCGGGCCGGTGAAGGCGGTGCCGAAGGTGCTCAAACAGGTCGGCCTCAAGCTCGAAGACATCGGCCTGTTCGAGCTGAACGAAGCCTTTGCGAGCCAGTCGCTGGCCGTAGTGCGCGAGCTCGGCATCAACCCGGAGATCGTCAATGTCAACGGCGGCGCGATCGCGCTCGGGCACCCGCTCGGCTGCACCGGCGCCAAGCTTACGGCTACGCTCTTGCATGAGATGAAGCGCCGCGAGATCCGATACGGCATCTGCACGATGTGCATCGGCGGCGGTATGGGTGCGGCGGCAGTGTTTGAGAACGAGGCGGCATAACTGCCCCAACCCATTATGCAATCCGGTAGGGGCGATTCATGAATCGCCCCGACGCTTCTCCACGAAATTTCCTGTTGTATTGATCATGCCTGCCGGCATGGTGGGTCGCGAGATCCGATACGGCATCTGCACGATGTGCATCGGCGGCGGTATGGGCGCAGCGGCGGTGTTCGAAAACGTGATGGCGTAGGGGCGAATCGCATTCGCCCACCATCGTTCATGCCCGGCTCAACCGCCCCTCCGCATCCTTCGAGAACGGCACCCATGCCAGCGCCAGTTCGGTGATGTGCATCTCCGACTGCTTCGCCTTGATCTCGATGGTCTCCAGCTCTTCGGTCTCCGGCGTAAACATCAGGTCGAGGTCTTCGAGCTCGCGGGTTAGTTCGGCGTCGAGGTCGGCGTACCGCGCCTTCAGGTCGTCGAGGCGGGCCTCCGCGCGGGCGACATCCGAAGACTCCTTCCGGGCGCGTCCGGCACTCCGAGCAGCCATTCCAACGCGGGTTACGCTTGACCGTCTGCTTCCACCCAAGAACGCCCCGAGAATCGAGGTGCCTATGTTGATCACCGTATCCATCTTGCGCTGGCTGGCCTGAGAGGCTTCCCGGTCCACGGCGGTCTCCGCCGTCCGCATGCGGTTCATCAGCGTGTCGAGTTTCTTCTGGTAGCGCTCGCGGAGAACGGTCTTCTTCTCGTCCCGCTTCTCGCGGGCGAGTTGCGTAAGGCGGATGCGGAACGACCGCTCGTCCTCGCCCGGATCGGACACCGTCTTCAGCGTTTTGCTCTTGAAAAGCGTCAGCGGACGCTCGGTCTGGAGCCAACGCTTGAGGTCGTCCTCTGCCTTTTCGAATGTTGACGGATTTGCGAGAGCGGCTGGGAGCTCGGCAAACGTGGCGCTCTCGGTCGGTTGGGCATCAGACGCCGGGCGTTCTTCGAGCACGTCGGCACTGTGCCAATCGGGAGCTTCCGTGGCGACCTCCGCGAGGAACGTGTAATTCGCACGGTGACCGAGGTTGATAGAGGAGCGGTTGTAGGGCACCTCGGCGCGGGCCAGCATCATCGGCAGGTAGGTGTCCACCGAGCCGCCCGACGAGGCCACGAAGACCTGCGGGATGGTTCCGGGCAGAACCGGAGGGCCGGATGCGGCGGCCGGGGCGGGGGCTTCGACCATGGCTTCTGTCGCCGTCGTGATGTTTTCCATGGCCTGATCGGCGGGCACGGCGGCGGCCTTCTGAGCTTCCATCAACCTGCTGATTTGTTTTCGCGTCATGGGTCCGGCGAGGTACGAGAGCACCCAGCGCGTGTTCATCAGCACGGGCTCCGACTCGTGGACGTTGTGCAGGAGGAACGTTCGCTTCCCGACACACGAGAGAATCTGGTCCACTCTACCGCGACTAAAGTCAGCATTTTGCGAACAACTTTCGAGGCCGTCGAGGAGGCGCATCTTGTCGCGTTCGGTTTGCAGGCGACCCACGAACCACGTGCCGCAGTTCGAGAGTGCCTTGTAGTCCATGTCCACCGGGTTCTGAGTAGAAAGGACGAGCCCAAGGCCAAACGCGCGGGCCTGTTTGAGGAGCGTGAGGAAGAGCGTCTTGGAGGGCGGGTTGGCGGTGGGAGGGAGGTAGCCAAAGATCTCGTCCATGTAGACGAGTGCGCGGAGGCTTCCCGTACCCGGTTGGCGGCGCATCCACGCGATGATCTCGCCCAGCAGCTTCGTGACGAAGAACATCCGCTCGGCGTCGTCGAGGTGGGCAATGGAAAAGACCGAGACGCGTGGCTTGCCGTCGTCGCCGAAAAAAAGGCGGTCGGCATCGAGGGGCTCGCCCTGTGCCCACGCGGCAAATCCCGGAGACGCCACGAGCCCATTGAGGCGCATCGCGAGCGCGTTTCGCTTCTTCGGGGGGAAGAAGTTGTCAACCTCCATCACGCCCAGCTTCTCAAACGGTGGCAACTGCAACGCACCGATCAGGTCGGCAAGCGTTAGGCTGCGCCCTGCTGCCCACGCGTCTCCGATAACCTTCGCGAGAAAGATGTGTTCGCCGTCTTGCAGCGGATCGGCATCAACACCGATCAGTGAGAGGAGGGAGGCCACGGATGCATCCACGCGTTCTGTGAACGCTTCGCCCGAGCGAGAATCGACGGGCGGCGGATCGAAAGACCCCAGCACCGATACCGGTACGCCTGCGTCCGAGCCCGGCGTGTAAATGGTGAACTCGGCCGAGTCCTTGTACCGCTGGATGCGACCACCGGACTGTTTCCATTTTTCGAGGCCGTCTTTCCACAGATTCGCTTTCTGCTGCGCTAACTCAGCCACCGATTTGCCTTCCTGCTCGGCTTCTGCAAGGTCCATCCAGGGCTCAAACTCCGCCGGATTGAACGTAGGGAAGGCGAGGAGCAGGTTGCCCATGTCACCCTTCGGGTCGATGATGATCACGGGGATCTTATCCAGCACGGCTTCCTCGATAATCCCAATGCCGAGGCCTGTCTTCCCACTTCCCGTCATCCCGACGATGAAAGCATGCGTCGTCAGATCTTCTGAGTCGTAGAGGATGGGCTCCTCGGTTTTGTCGCAAGTGTCGGAGTCGACTTTCCTGCCGAGGTAGAACGTGCCGAGTCCTTCAGGAGGAGCTTGAAACATGGGGGAGGGTAGATGCTGATGATGTGAATCGAAGATCGGAAAGTATGGGTGCGAAGGGGTGCGCTTCAACGTGTTTGCTGATCTATCCTTGCCCGCAAGTAACCGGGGACACGGCATGCCGTGTCCCTACGGGTATTGGCCATGCTTTTCGCTAACCTCCTGGAATGGGTCCCCGCCTTCGCGGGGATGACGGTAGGTAGAATCTGCGTGGCACGGAAGACCACAAGATTGGGAAATCCGCGAATCGGACGACACTCCCCAAGCAGTAAGAGATCTCCCCGCACTCGAAACCGCCAAACTTGCACGAAACCAATTCCGGGTTTACACTGTTAACTCGGCACAACGAACAACGGAAGGCCGATCCCGCGCTTAGGCGCGGTTTTCTTGCCACCGATACTTAACACCGTTAACCAACGTACTGTCGTGAGCTTTCTAACTTCTGTCTACGGCGCTCTCTCCTCCGTCGCTCCGTGGTGGGCGCTGGCACTCGGCGCCGCGTTCGTGCTGTTTGCACTCGGCTACGCCGGCGCTCCGTTCTGGCTCTGGGCCGCGTTGGGGCTCGCTACACTTGTGGGCCTCGGAGCGCCGGTCTGGTTGATCGGCGTTGCAGTGGCGGCGGCTCTCGTTTTCTTGATTCCGCACATTCGTCGCGTGCTGTCGCTGGGCGTGATGAAGACGATGAAGGCCCTCAACTTCCTACCG
>JADFQN010000113.1 GCA_022561755.1 Bacteroidota bacterium | reverse complement strand
GACGGGGCAGTCGAGCGTGCAGTTCAACATCGACAAGCTGAACTGGTACAACGGACAGTTCGTCCGCAAACTGTCGACCGAGGAGATTGCCTCTCGCGCAAAGGAGGCTGTGGAAGAAGCCGTTGGACCCGTCGACGAGGCGAAGCTGCTCGCTGTAGCCGATCTGATGCGGGAGCGTCTGACGTTCGCGCACGATCTAGCCGACGCAACGTATTTCTTCCGGGACCCCGATACTTACGACGAAACTGGCATCAAGAAACGCTGGAAGGATGATTCGGCAGAACTCGTTCGCCTCTACGCGGATCTATCGGAGGCTGACGAGACGTTTACCGAGGAGTCAACAGAAGTCGCAATGCGCGATCTCGCAGAGACGCAGGGCGTCGGATTTGGCCGGATCATCCACCCTGTGCGCCTGGCCGCCACCGGCACGACCGTCGGCGCGGGGATGTTTGAGACGCTGGTTGTTATTGGTCGAGAGGCCTGCATTCGGCGGCTACGGAAGGCGGCGGAGCTGCTGGGATAAGAAAACCGCCCCCTTCTAAAGGGGGCTCCCCCGCACTTGCTGCGGGGGTGGGGGTTATCACTAAGCAGAGTAGGTGCTCCTGATAGGAGGCTGTTGAAATACGTCATCCTGCCTGCGACGGCGCATCTCGGCCGATCTCTTCGTTGCGAGATGCTCGCCGAATCACCGATTCGACTGCGATCTCGCGCCTTGATCTCAGCCGAGATGCACTCGTCTCGGCGACAGAGCACGTAATTCAACAGCCTCATAGGAATTCGATTGGAACGCCCTGCTTGCTTGGGGGCAAACCCTCCGCCCTCGCCACGCTCGACCACCTCCCTTACGAAGGGAGGGGTTTTACTGCCCCAGCCTCTCCCGCAGCAGCTTCTGCACCGCCTTCGCATCCGCGCCCTTACCGGCTCGGCGCATCACCTGGCCCATGAAGAAGCCCATCAGCCGCTCCTCGCCGTCGCGGAAGCGCTCGGCTTCCTCCGGGTTCTCGGTGATAACGGCATCCACAAACGGCGCCAGGGCTGCGTCGTCGCGGACGGCTGCAAGACCACGGGCTTCGACGATGGAGGCAGCGTCGCCGCCTTTCTCAACGAGAGTGCGGACAACTTCGCCGGCCCCCGTTCGAGTAAGCGTGCCGTCGCCTACCATCCGCAGCACTTCCGCGAGCGAGTTTCCTGTCGCCATCGATGAAGTTGCGGAGTGGCCGCCTAGAGCGCGGCGAACGTCATGGACCAGCAGCGTGGCTATGTCTCGTGGGGAATCATACCCGCCCAAAACGAATTCGAAAAGCGCCCGGAGTGCATCGTCGGCAGACAACACGGCCGCTTCTTCCTTACCAACGCCGCGGCCGACAAGCCCATCGAAGTGTGTGCGCTGGGTATCCGAGAGCCTGGCGGCGGGATCGCGGGGCTCTTTAGGAGGTTCTATTGTGATGGACCCTTTTCGAGAAACGGGCTGAGTGTACCCTCCTTTTGCGGTAAGAACATGGTCGTCCTTCCCCCGTAGCGCTACAATCCGGTTGAAAACGAGGCTGTCCGGTTTGCTGTCCACCGGATCTTGCCAGAAGTAGCCCAGCCGCTCGAACTGGTAGCGGTCGTTTGATGGATCCTCGGCAACGCTCGGCTCCACGAAGCCCTCCGTTTCGACGAGCGAATCTGGATTGAGGACGGTCAAGAAGTCCTCTTGCTCGTCGGGATGTGGATCCGTAAACAGGCGGTTGTACAGGCGGAACTGAGCCGGCAGCGCGTGCTCGGCGCTCACCCAGTGGATCACGCCCTTCACCTTGCCGGGGGATTCGTCAGGATTTGCTTCAACGTGAACGGCCTGGGCTTCGCCCGCCTCGTCTCTCTCCACGCTGCTAAACTTCACGATCGGGCCGTGCCGCAGACGAACCTTTTCACCCGGCGAGAGGCGCTTCCAGCCCTTCGGCGGATTCTCGGCGAAGTCGTCGCGCTCGATCCAGAGTTCACGGGTCAACGGGACTCGCCGCGATGTGGGTGCTCCTTCGGGCGGGGTGATGTCGTGTGGCCAATAGTGTGCGTCGATCCATGTGGTCTCGTCCTCAGGGAGATTTTCAATCACCAGCTTCAGCGGTCGGGTAACAGCCATCACACGTGGCGCGACGTGGTTCAGGTCATCGCGGATGGAATGTTCGTATTCGGCCATACCCGTGCTGCTGTCTACTCGGGTTATGCCGATCCGGTCGAAGAAGCTGCGGATAGCTTCCGGGCGCACGCCCCGTCGGCGCTGGCCGGCGATGGTCGGCATCCGGGGGTCGTCCCAGCCGCGCACGTGGCCTTCCTCGACAAGCCGCAGGAGCTTGCGCTTGCTCATCACCGTGTAGTCGAGGTTGAAGCGGGCGAACTCGTACTGGTGGTTGCGCGGCTCGTCGATGCCGATAGCGTCCAGAAACCAGTTGTACAGCGGGCGGTGGACGTCGAACTCCAGCGTGCAGACGGAGTGCGTGATGTTTTCAACCGCGTCGCCCTGGCCGTGCGCCCAATCGTAGAGCGGGTAGATGTTCCACTCATCGCCCCGGCGGTAGTGGTGCGCATCGCGCCGGATGCGGTACATCAGTGGATCGCGGAGAAGCATGTTGTCGTCCGCCATATCGATCTTCGCGCGGAGCACGTGGCTGCCGTCGGGATGCTCCCCGCGCCGCATCTCATCGAGCAGGCGGAGGCTTTCCTCAACCGGCCGGGAGCGGTAGGGGCTGTTGACGCCGGGCTCAGTTACGGTGCCCCTGTTCGCGCGAATCTCCTCGCTCGATTGGCTGTCCACATACGCGAGGCCCTTCTTGACGAGCTCGACGGCCCACTCGTAAAACTGCTCGAAATAATCGGACGCGAAGTAAATGTTTGCGGGCTCATATCCGAGCCACCGCACGGCGTCCTCCATGGCAGCGACAAACTCAAGACTCTCCGTCTCCGGATTGGTGTCATCGTACCGAAGATTGCAGGCGCCTCCGAAGTCCTCTGCAAGCCCAAAGTTCAGGCAGATGGTACAGGCATGCCCGAGGTGGGGATAGCCGTTCGGTTCGGGCGGAAAGCGCGTCGCCACGCGGCCTCCATACGTTCCTGCCTTCACGTGGCCGGCGATGATCTCGCGGAGGAAGTTGTTCTGGAGCTTGTTAGTGCTTTCGGAGGACATCGTGTGTGGACTAATTGGCTGCTACAGAATAATCCCGCCATCGAAATCGCGATCCCCGACGGTGTGGAGAATCGCGGGAATCCATCTAAGTGTCGCCGCGAGGAACGCAGTGACGAAACGATCTCGTAGAGCGCAGTGTGATTGCGCGAGATTGCTTCGCTTTACTTTCCTTCGCCAGCCGATGATCCGAACCGCATACGATACGCACCGCGGGTGTAGTTTCACGCCTCTCACTCAACCCAACCCTGCCATGCGTTTCCTAATTTTACTAGCGTTCGTCATCGTGGGCTGCTCGGGCTCCGGCTCCGAGCTCCTTCTCGAAACCGGATCGACCGTTACCCTCAGCGGTACGGTGGTAGACGTTAATACTGAGCCGATGGCCGTGGACGGCGACGGCGTTATCACCATTGAAACCGACGACGGCGAAACCGCACGCATTTTCGTAGCGGCCGGTGAAGGCAGTTGTTCGGCGGAAGGGCTTCAGTTGATCGGCGAAGTTGCCGTTGGAGACCGCGTGGAAGCGCAAGGCCGTGTGGTAGGAGGGGCGAATATTCGGCCATGCGAAGGGGACGACCACTATCTGCGTCGAGCGGATGGTTAATACGTGCCCGTTCTCACGGACATCGCCACGCTTGCCACGTGTCCGCCGGAAGGTGGTCAGGGTGAAATCGGGCTAATTGAGAATGCGGCGCTGGTGTGGGAAGGGGAGGAGGTCGCCTGGGTTGGATCGGAGGTTGACGTTCCGGAGGCCTACGCGGCAATGCCGCGCGAATCGGCGGAAGGCCGAACAGTCATTCCCGGCCTCATCGACTGCCACACGCACCTTGCATTTGGCGGATGGCGGGCGGGCGAGTTCGAGCAAAAGCTTCTCGGCACGCCTTATCTGGAGATCGCCCGGCAGGGTGGAGGCATCGCGTCAACCGTGAAGGCCACGCGCGCCGCTTCGGAGACCGAGCTACACGGCCGGGCACGTGGTTTTTTGGATGAGATGCTTTGCCTCGGCGTCACGACCGTGGAGTGCAAGAGCGGCTACGGGCTCAACATGGAGGACGAGCTGAAGCAACTCCGTGTCTACCGCCAACTTGCCGAAGAAGGCCCACAACGCGTCGAATCTACGTTTTTGGGCGCGCACGTCGTACCGTCGGAGTTCAAGGACGACCGCGCCGCATACATTCGGCTTCTTACGGATGAGCTGATTCCACAGATCGCCGGAGAGGGCCTCGCGCACTTCTGCGATGTGTTCGTAGAGGACACAGCGTACTCGCCGGACGAAGCCCGAACCATCCTCAACGTTGCAGCAACGCACGGCCTTGGTGCTAAACTCCACGCCGACCAAATCACGGACCTGGGCGGTGGAGCGCTCGCCGCCGAACTCAACGCCGCCTCGGCCGATCACCTTGAGTGTATTTCGGAAGAGAGCATCGCGGCGATGGCAAAAGCTGGGACCGTAGCCGTCAGCCTGCCGCTTGCAACCCTCTATCTCGGCCAGGAACCCATGCCGGCTCGCCGATTGATCGATGCGGGCGTGCCCGTTGCGGTGGCTACCGATTTCAACCCCGGCAGCGCCCCCAGCTATGACCTCCACCTCGCCCTTTGGCTGGCCTGCACGCGCCAGCGAATGACGCCCGCGGAGGCCCTCAAAGGGGCGACGGCGTATGCAGCAAAAGCGTTCCTCCGCAACGACATCGGTTCACTACAGCCTGTTATGAAGGCCGATTTCGTGGTGCTCGACACGACGAACATCAACCACTGGCTGTATCACTTCCGGCCTGGCACGGTTGTACGAACAGTGATTGGCGGGGAGACGGTTTGGGCACAATCGCCCTCTCAATTGTCATCCTGACCGGAGTACTTCGGCTACGCTCAGCACAGGCTCGGCGGAGTCGAAGGATCTCAACTAGGTGTTGGGTTCAGGGTATGCAACTCCCTATTGAGATCCCTCGACAAGCTCGGGATGACAAAAGGGGAGGTTCGAGGTTAGATAGAACTAAGTGCCCCTACAGCTTCTCGTTGACAATGGCTAGGTTCTCGCGCTCCTGTGCCTCGGCCTGTTCAAGCATCTTCTGTCCGCGGGAGAGAACGTCCTGCACAAACACCTTGTCCTTGAGGTCGCCAGCGTTGATTCGCACGTTGAGGTAGGCGCCTCGCACCGCCGCGCGGGCACAGAGTGCGCCTACGCCCGCATCGGATACGGAGTTTGGGTTTCCAACCTCGGCCATCGCTTTCATGACGGCCATGGAATCAAGCGCTACTTCCATCACACGGAGCGGGATCTCAATCGCGCCGCGCGTGGCGGCCTGAATGGCTTGAATGCGTTCCGCTTGCTCGGCGTCGCTCCCTTTTGGCAGGCCCGATGCGGCCATTACTGCCTTGAATGCCTCCGTGTCCTGGTCGACCAGTCTGAGCAACTCATCCTGGTTGGCTTTCCCGCGCTCGGCCCAATCGGAGAACTCTTCCCATCGCTCATCCCAGCCGCGTTTGTGAGCCGAAAGATTGGCAACCATCGAGCCAAGCGCCACCCCGAAAGCGCCTACAGCGGCTGACACGGATCCCCCGCCGGGCGCCGGAGATTCGGAGGCGGTTTCCTCGGCGAACGCCTCGATGGACATATCCACCAATCGTTTGCGAGAAGGGTCTGCAATTGCATACTCGATAATCCTCTCGTCCGGGTTGAAGGGCGTAAGGTCCTCTAGGCCAAGGGACTTCACGGCGATCTTGATGATCTCCCGATCCGAAATGCCCGTCGACCGCTGTTGTTTTCTGAGGAAGTATTTGCCCGCGTCGAGCATGGCACGGAGGGGGATGAGGCCGACGAGCTCCGAGCCCGTCACGCGGATGCCGCGTTCCCGTGCTTTCGCCACCACCTCGTCGAACGCGACGTGCATGGGCGTCACGCCGATGTTTGTCAGGTTCATTGAGATCTGCGCGATACCGTACTCCTCGATGTACCAGCCGATGGCTTTCACGCTCTTGAGCGAGCCGGAAATCCACACCGTTTTGCCGTTTTCGTCTTTGGCGATGGGGCCGGTCAGTGGATCGCCCTCCCGTTTGATACGCCCTTTCTCACGCACGTCGAAGGCGATGGCGTTTGCTCGCCGGGTAGACGTCGTGTTAAGGTTGACGTTGTAGGCGATCAGGAAGTCGCGCGCGCTAACGGCTGTGGCGCCCGAGCGGGCATTGAACTCGGCGGGGCCGAAATCGGGCTGCCATTCCGGAGTGCTCACGCGTTCCTTGAGGCCCTCGTACTCGCCTTTGCGGACGTTTGCCAGGTTGCGCCGCTCCTCCGACATAGCTGCGTGCTCGTAGAGGTAGATCGTGAGTCCGGCTTCCTCGCCCAGCCGCTGTCCGAGTTGGCGAGCGTACGCTACGGTTTCCTCCATGGTGATGCCGGAGACTGGCACGAGCGGGCACACATCCATCGCGCCGAACCGTGGGTGTTCGCCCGTGTGCTTCGCCATGTCGATCAACTCGGCGGCTTTCTCGCCTCCACGCACGGCGGCCTCAATCACGTCCTCCGGGGCACCCACAAACGTGACGACAGTCCGGTTCGTGGCTTTGCCGGGATCGACATCGAGAAGGCTAATGCCCTCCACCGATTCAATGGCATCGGTGATCTGCTTGATGATAGCCGGATCACGCCCCTCGCTAAAGTTGGGGACGCATTCGAGGAGGGGAGTGGGCATGCAGAGGTCGGATAGAAAAGTGGCCTATGATAGACAGACGAACGCATAGCGCATCTCTGCGCTCACTTTGCGCAATTCATTAGAGTTGACTTTCCATCCGCACTAACGACCAGAATTCCCTCGACCTCGATTTTGCCTGACATGGTTGTCGTGCCGCCGCCGGTCTCGTTGATTGCACAGACCAAAATTGTCGCCGTGATTGAGATGCGCCGGGATGGCCGACTCCGGCAACGTCAGTGCATTCCGATCCTTGTGGCAGATCGTATATCGTTCGTTGCTTCCGCTTCCGCCAGCTTTAGCGTAGGCCGGATAGCTCATACCCGCGTAATTGTATCTGTTGCAGCCGATGAGGAGGAGGGGAGCTACGACGAACCCAACAAGGGCAAGCATGCGGAACTCAGGCATGGCGATCAAGGGATAGTGGGTTTGGATTTCTAACCTTCTACCGTTTCGTCGTCCTGCTTGTTCTTCGGTGATCGCTTGATGACGGTGAGATCGCGCCCTTCGCTGAAATTGGGAACGCATTCGAGGAGGCGTGCGGGCATCGGGTTTAAGTTCCTTGGTTGCGATAGGTGCTGCACTGAGGGTTCAGAAGCTATTCAAATGCTTTTGGCCAATGACTAGGATTCGGTCTCTTCTCTCTGTCAGGTATCCCGTTCTTCGCCTTCAAAATGCTCCATGCAATATCTCGAGCTACGTCCACGCATGTGGCAAATGCTCTAAAGTTGAATTGGTATCCAAGCTCTAAAGTCTTGAGTTCAAAAACCCCATATCTCCAGTGATAGAATGCATCCTCATGTGCTTTCAATAATGTATCAAGAGGCGGATTTGATGGATCTGCCCACGACGACTTCTTCTCCATATGCTCTGGATCTGAAGAGTGGAAGAAACCGCTGATTGTGAACTCGCTCTCGTTCTCTATACGTACTTCAAGAGCTTTCGCGTACACGATGCTCATGTGTTTCCTTAGATCTTCTGGTATCTCGAGATAGAGTTTGTGGAGCTTGTGGGTTGCTATTGGTTTGATGGAGAAATGCAACAGCAACGCCTTGAGATATAGCTCCAGTGCGAAGCTCAGATTGACAGCACCAACTGCCAACTCACCAAGAGGAGAGCCATCAAGAGAAGATTTTGATTTGGCGTGGGCAGAACGCGGCGCGACAAGGAGCCCCGTTTTTCTGAACCCGTCAGCGGATTCAAGCGCAGACCATATGGAGTACTTCATTTCCTCATCCACAATGAAGGGCTTCATTTTGTAGATGAAGGAAACTACCTCACGCGATCAACCCCTCCACAACGCCATCCCCGCTAATCACCGTCGCCTTCGGCTCGGCGCGTTTCGGCGTTTCGGTAAGGGTGGTGCCGAGGTCGAAGATGGTTGACGCCCACGTCAGTCCCGCGCCGAAGCCAATCAGAGCCAGGGTATCGCCGGGCTTGGCGCGGCCTTCGGAAAGGGCCTCCGAGAGCGCGATGGGAATCGAAGCTGCCGAGGTGTTGCCGTAGCGGTCCACGTTCATCACCACCTTCTCGGGCGGCAGGTTCATCTTTTTCACGGCGTACTCGATAATGCGCGCGTTGGCCTGGTGTGGAATGAACAGGTCGATGTCGTCGGGCGTCATGCCCGCCTTGTCCATCACACGCTGGAGGGACTCGCCCATTGTCCTTGTGGCAAACTTGAACACCGCCCGCCCGTTCATGCGGAGGTACTGCCGCCGCGCGTCGATGCGCTCGTGTGTGACTGGCTCGGCGGTGCCGGGGCAGTAGGCGATGATGGCCTCGTAGCCGGCGCCCTCGCTTCCCAACTCGAACGCACGCAGGCCGCACGGCGTCTCCGTAGCCTGCACGACCACAGCGCCCGCCCCATCGCCGAAGAGCACGCACGTCGTCCGGTCCTCCCAGTCGAGGTTCCGCGAGATTAATTCGGCGCCCACAACGACAATGGTCCTGTACGCGCCCGTCTGGATGAACTGATCGGCCGTGACGAGAGCGTACACGAAGCCCGTACACCCCACCATCGCCGTCATTGCACCGCATTTGAGACCGAGTTGATCCTGCACCTGGCTGGACACCGGAGGAGTTATGTAGTCGGGGCTGCTCGTGGCGACGATCAGAAAATCAACGTCTTCCGGCTCAACCCCGGCCTGCTTCATCGCACGCCGCGCGGCTTCGGTGGACATCGTGGAGGTGAAGTCGTTCTCTCCCGCTATGTGCCGCTGCTTGATACCGGAGCGGGATTGAATCCACTCGTCCGATGTGTCGACGATTTTCGTGAGGTCGTCGTTCGTTACGATATTCTCCGGGGCGTAGTGGCCCCAACCGATCAGGTTGCTATACAGGCGTGGCATAGTGTGGGAAGTGCGTGTCCTGGGAACGTACGGAAGTCAATTTAATCTCCAAGCGCTAAAAGGGCGCTGGGTTCCATGGCTAGGAGTTTAGTATTAGGTAGGAATTGTCATCCCGAGCGAGCTACGCGAGCCGAGGGATCTCAATATGGGGTCTCACGTCAACCCATAGCACCTTTGTCGAGATCTTTCGACTACGTCCCTTTGGAACTACGCTTAGGATGGCATATTCGATTGTGTGTCTTCGTTCTCAAACCGCCCGTCCTTCAAGAAACACAGAGTCTGCCGGATGGTAGTTGGCGTGTTCATGATGAACGTGTGGCCGTGCGGGACGATCGTCCAGTCTTTCATGCCGGCCACTTTGGTGCGCTCCACCGCCACGATTCCGTCGGACGGCCCATCGAAGTGCCGCGCAAAGCCGGGGAAAAGGTTGCGTTCGCCCGCGATGACGCCGGTCTCGATGTCGACGGGTCCGAGCCGGTTCGGCGCGCTGTCGTCGTCCGTGCTGAGTTCGCCGAAGGCGGGACCGCAGAACCAGTGGAGCGGCGGTAGTTCCCGGAAGTAATCCACCAGTTCGCTACCCTGATTGGGCGGGGCGATCATCACGGCCCTCGAGTTCTCAGGAGGACTATGGTGCTCGGCGAAATATCGCAGAAGGATGCCACCCAGTGAGTGCGTTACGAAGTGGACACGCTTAGCCCCGGACCTTCGGGCCTTTTCCATGCGCGAACCAACGACCTCTTTTGCCAATTCGTCAATCGATCCGCGCCGAAACCGGTAACTCGTATTGATGGTCGCGTAACCAGCCTTTTTCAGCGCGCGGTCCATCCACGCCATTGAAATGGCCGTGCGGCCGAGGCCATGCAGGATGATGACAGTTTCGCGGGAGGACGGTGGCATAGTGCCAAGTTAACGGTGTAAAGTCCTTTGGGATTCCCACAAAATCAAACGCCAACTGCTGAAACCGCTCCCTTTCCAAGGGGGCTCCCCGCCGCAGGCGGGGTGGGGGTTATCAGCACGTGAGCGAGGCTCTCCATTTTTTGTGGCGGGTTAGGCTCCTCGCTAAGTTGTGAAAAACCCTCCGACCTCGCTACGCTCGGCCACCTTCCTTGTCAAGGGAGGGGTTAAAACCGTGTCCGGTCAGACCGCCGGTCTGACCCTGCGTCCGTTTACCTCACCAGTCCCGGATTCCGGTTCAGGAACTCGTTGTACAGGCTGATGTGCCTGGACTCGATGGGAATCCTGTATCCGCCGATGAACAGATGGACGATGTCCGTCTTCGGTTCAAACGGGTCGCCATCGGCTACGAACAGCGTAGCTGCCTTGCCGACTTCGATGGAGCCGAGGCGATCCTCGACTCCGAAAATTCGTGCAGGAACGATGGTGACGGCTTCCAGCGCGGCCTCGCGGCCCATCCCGTACACCGCTGCAAATCCAGCATTGAACGGCAGGTTGCGGACGTTTTCCACCTCCTGCGACCGGATCGCCACGGTGACCCCTGCATCGTGCATCCACCCCGCGTTGCGGTAGGCCGTGTCG
>JADFQN010000112.1 GCA_022561755.1 Bacteroidota bacterium | reverse complement strand
CTTCGATGTGTTGATGGAGCGTTTGCTCTTTTAACAAGTCATCCCTGCGAAGGCAGGGACCCATCCAATTTTCAAGGAATGCTGGCATCCCCAAAGACTTGGATGGGTTCCCGCCTTCGCGGGAATGACTTCTATAAAAAGCTCATCAACACATTCAAGAGCACGACCGTATTTTTAACGCATCAACGTTGGCTGAAACGTGCCGCCGTCTTCAATCTAACATTTTCTACCTGAAAAACAACGTCATAGAACCCGAAACTCAAAACCAGAAACCCAAAAACCCCTCACCGATACCGTTCCAGCGTAAACTTTTCGCCGAGGTATTGTTTGCGCACGACCGGGTCGGCGGCGAGTTCTTCGGCGGTGCCATGTTTGAGGATCTTACCTTCGAAGAGCAGATAGGCCCGGTCGGTGATGGCGAGCGTCTCGTGGACGTTGTGGTCGGTGATCAAGACGCCGATGCCGCGTTGTTTGAGGTGCTTCACGATGGACTGGATGTCTTCGACGGCAATAGGATCGACGCCGGAGAAGGGTTCGTCGAGGAGGAAGAAGCGGGGGCGCAGGGCCAGGGCGCGGGCGATCTCGGTGCGTCGCCGCTCGCCGCCCGAGAGCATGTAGCCCTTCGACTTTCGCACCGTTTCCAATCCAAACTCCTCAATCAGTTGGTCTACGCGCTCCTTCCGTTCTGCCTTCGGCATCGGCTGGAATTCGAGCACGGCGTGGATGTTATTCTCCACCGAGAGGTTTGTGAACACGGAGGCCTCCTGCGCCAGGTAGCCTAGGCCGAGGCGTGCGCGGAGGTACATGGGCATGCGTGTAAGACGCTTTTCAGAGCCGCCTTCCGTACCCAGAAAGATCTCTCCCTTGTCCGGCCGCACCATCCCCACAATCATGTAGAAGGAGGTGGTTTTGCCCGCGCCGTTCGGCCCGAGCAGGCCGACGCACTGCCCCTGCTCCACCCGAATCGACACCTGATCGACCACCGTACGACGGCGGTAGCGCTTCACGAGCCCCTCCGCGCGGAGGATCTGGCGCCCGGTAGGGGGATCGGTCTCAGTCATGGGGCAAGCTAGGGCCTGTTCGCAGTAAACGTGAAGGACCGCCTCGGGAAATTCCGGACCGCTTCGGCGTTACGCTCGTTGTCCGATACTCCGGCATCGCACTCCTCGCGCGCCTTGAATCGGCCTCAGACTATCCTCGAACCAGTCTCACCACGCCTACTGTGAACAGGCCCTACCCTGAGGCCGCTTCGCCTTCAACCGGATCTTGTGAGTCGTCTTCCGGTTCTCCGGAGCCATCCGATCCCAGATTGGCGCCCAGCCAAGCAGCTTCCCAGCCGTTTTCGGGAAGAAGCTGAGCGCGGTTCGGCCGACGCTCGGGGGTGAACGTGTAGCCGGGCAGCCGGAACGGCTCGGGGATGATTTCGGGGCCGTACGTGATGCCCTCCACATTTCGCACGCCAAAGACTTCCTCTAACCGGCCACCTCCGAAACGGAAAGCAAGGCTGTCGGCCGTGAGGCGGTCGGCGCCATCGAGGAGGCCGTCGCTGGTGGCGCGGAAGTGGATGGCCTCCGCGTCGGGCCACACGGAGAGCGTTCGGAGGGAATCGCCCTCGAACACCGCGCGCATTCGGAGGCCGCGGATTTGCCGGACGCGGCCAAGCGTGGTGTCGAGCTGGGCGGCGAAGGCATTGCCGTAGATGTCCATGTACTCGATGCTCTCCCCAACGGCGAAGGCGAACAGTGTGTCGCCGCTTACCTGGGCGTCCTCGAACCAAACCGACGGACGCTCTTCCCCGAAAAACGACAGCCGATCTCGTACCGGCCCCGAGGTCGAGTCGGCAGGTTCTACGCGCTCGAATCTGGCCGAATCGGCGACGGCGGATAGGCGAGGCCCGGCCATCCGAACCTCACCAACCGCCGTGATAAACGTGTACCGACCTGCGAGGCTATCCACCTGAACGGCCTCGAAGCGCCGCGCCCGCACCAGTGTTGTATCCGTAGCTCCGGTCGAATCCGTGCGGAGTTGTACGAGGAGGGGATTGCCGGTGAGATCACCTTCTACTCGGCTCGTTTCGTTCTGCGCGTCGTGCTCGCCGAATGCGCCGAAGAGAATCGAGCGTTGGGTGGAATCGGGCGCGATGCCGCCGTTTTGGCCGTCCTCGGCATCCCCAAACCGTTCAAGCCCAAACCGTTCAAGAACGACGCGCCCGCTCGCGGCGGATACTTCCGTCCGGCGGTAGTACACAAGCGAATCGGCTTCGATGCGTACGCCCCTCCGTAGCAGGCGAACCTCTCCTGAGAAAACCACCTTTTCGGCGCGAGTATCGTACGTTCCGAACTGGCTAGTAAGCACGGCCGTGGAATCGCGGAGTTCAACGGGGCCCTCGAATTCGGCCAGTTTATCACGCGTGCTGTAGTGTCCGGCGGGCGCGGTCAGTTCGGCGTCCTCGTGGAGCAGCCGTCCGCCCTCCGTAAACGTGGCCAGTTTCTGGCGTGAGAAATACGTGGCCGACGGCGCAAGCAACACCGATTCTCCGTCGCTGATGCGCACGTTTCCGACGGCCTCGGCCACCTTCTCGTTGGAATCGTAGGTGACGCGCCGGGCGGTGAGCGTGTCGTCCCCCGATATGATGCGCACGGAACCTTCCAGAAAAATCTCCCCCCGTTGCTCGTATTGCGTGGCGCGCGCAGCGCGGAGGCTTACTGTGTCCTGCCGCAGAACCACGTTACCGTACAATCGGCGAACCGTGCCGTTCACGCTGTCCGATTCAACGACGACCTCATCTGCGTTAATCAGCTCAACGAGGTGTGTTTGTGCGTCCGAAGCTCGGATCGAGCAAAGTAGAAAAAGCGTGAGCGACAGCAAGACAAACCACCTCTCATACCACCGCGCCATCATCTCATGTCCAAAAGAAAGCATTACTCGTCCACCTCCAGTTCGCCGCTGGCGCGGGAGAACGAGTAGCGTGCAAGATCCTCGGAGGCCACGAGGCCGACGCCGCTGATGCGCTCTCTACGGGTTGTGAAACGAAAGGCGCCATTGGCGCGGAGCTGCCTCGCACCCGCATCCCACACCACTTCCTCTGTCGTAAGGCGCTTGCCGTCTTGCGAAACAACGAGCACATTCCCACTCGCTACAAATCGCCCGTCGCCCTCGTTGTAGGTAAGCCGGTCGGCGGTGAGGCGGGCGCCTCCGGCACGGAGTAAAACGGCCTCGACATTCCCTACGCCCTCGAATCGCCGTTCGCGGTCGAAGTACGTTAGTTCTTTTGTCGAGAGCAGCGCCGTGGGCTCGCCGTCCTCATCGAACAACTCCACGCGAACGAGCGTGGAGTCGCCTCCCAGTGGATCGACGCCGAGCACTGCGTACGTGGTGTCGCGGCTTTCGTAGCGCGCCATGTAGGCCGCGGCCATCACCAACCTTGGGCGTCCTTCGCTGCTGATGCGAAGCTCGGCGTTCCAGCTTTCTTGATCGGGCACGGACACCAAATCCTCAGCCCCTGTACGGCCCTGCTCCGAAAGGCGGGTACACCCGGCTGCCACCGCCACAAAGCAGGACGCGACAGCGCATTGGCACACCGTGCGGAACACCGTGCGGTGCACCATGCGGAACACGGCGTGAAACGACGACTGGTGTGGTATAGGGAGGGGAGAAATCACATGGTAAAGATACCCGGCATCCCCGCCGTACGGGCAGTATGGTCCGTTTCGATTCCTCCGCATCGGATTACAGGACTGCACCACGAAAGACGATGCCAGGACTCCCAATTCGGGCCGATGTGCGCCAAGCCCCGCGAAATCCTTTCCCTGGCGAATGAATTTGCGGAATGTTACGCGGAATGGACATCTCGGGGCTTTTCACACAAACGATGGTACGATATTCGTCAATTGTGTCTCCGACTACCCCGTTGCCACCGCGACGGGCACTTCGTCTCTTTGCAGGTCATCCGCCAACCTCAGCACCATGAGCTTCACGATCCAAAAGACCTCGCCGGCCACCGTTGTTGTACGCATCGGCAAGGCGCTCGACTTCCGCAACGCGGCCGACTTCAAGGCGAGCTGCCAGGAGCACACCCGCGCCGGCGTCCGCCATTTCGTGCTCGATTTTACAGGCACGGGCATCCTCGACTCCACGGGCCTGGGCGTCATCTTCTCGCTCTACCGTCAGCTCACGCCCATCGGGGGGCAGGTGGTGTTCGCCAGTGTGAGCCGCCCGGTTCAGGTTGTGGTACAACTGACGCGGACCTACAAGGTCTTCCGTCAGTTCCCCACCGTCGAAGCCGCGTTCGAGAACCTGGAACGATCGTCCGCCGGTCGCCCCACGGGCACGGCTTAAGCCGCCGCTGCAGGAGCCGTCGGTTCCGGCCGATCAACTTCGCTCAGTCATGCGCGAACACACGTTCCACGATATCGACCGAGTCATCGACGAGATCCATGACCTCTTCGATGTCTGGGTGCAGAGCAGCACGCCTGGCAACACATTAGATGAGTACGGCCTTCTGGTAACGAAGCTTGCAGTACACGAATGGATCGCCAATCTTGTTCAGTTCGCCACGTTCGGCGACCAGCCGCCAATGATTCGACTGGTCGTTTCGCAGCGCTCTTCGGGCCTCCACTGCATGGTTCAAGACAACTCGGAAGGGTTTGATTTTCAGGCGTGTATTAAGGAGCAAGTCAGAATCCTCAACCGTCCCGAGCCCTCCGAGCGTGGCCGGGGCCTCTTGATGATGCTTGCGTGCACGGAGGATCTCGCCTACAAAACCAACGATGATGGCTTGCAACACCTTGAGTTCGTCGTGCGCCCTCCGGTCAATTCGGACGACATGCCCTCATTCTCTCCCTCCGCCGATCAGGCGTTCGACCAAGCCTGACCGACCCCCGCGATGCATAACCACTCCATATTGATCGTCGAAGACAACCAGACGCTCCGTCGACTCCTCGAGTACCGAATCGGCAAGCTCTATAATGTGCGGACAGCGGAGCATGGCGAGGCGGCACTCAAATTGGTGGATGAGGGCATCCCCGACCTGATCATCTCGGACATCATGATGCCGAGAATGGACGGGTTTGCGCTGTTGGCTGTGCTCCGGAAAAACGCAAGCACGGCGACCATCCCGTTCATCTTCCTCACGGCCAAAACGGATGACCCAAGTCGTGCAAAGGGGTTCGATACCGGTGTAGATGACTACATCACCAAGCCGTTCGACATAGACTACGTGCTGGCGCGCGTCGAGCAAATCATCAAGCGCAGTTGCGCCTACCAGACAAAGCTCAGCGCCCGCATCGGCCGCGATTTCTCGGATCGCCTGATGCCCAAGACGATGCCGGAGGTAGACGGCTATCGTGCGCTGTTCTTTTCGCAGCCTCGTGAGGACGGCGGGGGCGATCTCTTCGACTGGGCGCAAGCCGGCGACGGTTCGTACCTCTTCACCCTCGGCGATATTATGGGGAAGGGCCTGCAGGCGAAGTTCTATGCCTTTTCCTTCCTCTCGTACATCCGTTCCACGATTCACGCGATGCTCGGCAACATGTCCTCACCGGCCGCCCTGATGAGCCACGTCAACCGGATGCTCATCCAGGACAAGGTGTTGGAGGAGACGTTCGCCTCCCTCCTGCTGATGCGTTGGGAGCCCGACAAGCACCGCATTACGTACGTCAACGCCGGCCACTGTCGGCCCATCCTGATCGGCCCCGGCGGCGCCGGCATCGTGGAATACTCGGACCTCATCCTCGGCCTCGATGCCTCCACCGAGTTCACCGACAAGACGTTCACCATCCCTCCGAGCCACGCGTTGATGTGCTACACTGATGGCCTCAACGAGCAGGTGGCGCTCAACGGGGAGCAGTTTGGGGAAGTGGGCGTAGCGCTCTCAGCCAGCGAAGCTCTGGCGGCTGAGCAACCCGTAAAAACGATGCTGGAAACGATGCTGAGCCGCAGCGCCGAGGCAATGTTCGCGGACGACGTGCTCGTGTTCTGGCTCCAGCGCAACGCCTAGGAGGCTATCCTAGCGAAGAGGAGGAGGCGGTAGAGGGCGCCGGGCGGACTGGGTGCTTTACAGTGCGGTTTGGTTTCGATGGACCCCGGATCCACCGTCACATTCTTCACGCATCGTAGCGGTGCTACCATCCGGGCTCGCCCCCACCGGGGAGGCTCTTGAACTACGTCATCCGGCCTGCGACAGAACAGGTAATTCGGCAGCCTCGCAGAGAGTAGCAGGTCTGAAGTACCAAGTTCCAAACTCCAAATCACAAAGGGCGCTTCATGAGACCGCTTGGAATATGATACTTGGATATTGGTATTTGGTATTTGGAATTTGGTGCTTGGGAGGCTGTGGGCCTCAATTCTTGCCGCGGATCTTCCACGCCTCCCTGGCGCTTTCTTCGAGCCGGGATAGCTCCGGAAGCGGAATGTTGTGCCGGAGGGCCGCCCGAACAATGACGGCGCGCAGCACCTGGTCGGGCACGGGCAACGGATACATCCGTGCGAGCATGGGGGCGAGGACGGGTTTGAGGAGCACCTCAACCAAGCCGAACCGCAGGCCAATAAAACCGACCAGGCCGGCAACGACGGCGAGCGTCTGGCCGGCCCAACCCAAAAGGGTTAGCACCACGACGTAGTAAAGCCCCTGTAGCACCGGTTTCTGGAGGATATTGACGACGGCAATGCCTGCACGAAACGGAGCGGCGGGCGAGACAACCCTCCAGATGGCAAAAAGGGCGAGGGCGGCCACGGCTGCGGCCCAAACAGGCAAGAGCAGCAACAATACCGGCAGCGCCCACAAAGCCATGGTAATCGGAGACTGCGCCCATACCTCGGCCTGGCGGATCAGGCCCGCCAGCGGCTCGCGGTCGAAAACAGGCTCCGCGAACTCGCGCAAGAGCTTCTCTGTGGTACGAAAACGCGTACCGGCCACGGTAACGATGCCGGTAGGTGAGTCGACGTAGGTGGGGGCATTGGGGGAGAAACGAGCCATCAGCGATCAACAGGATTCAGTGCTGGAGGTACGAGTCGGGCGCACGCTATTCATCAGTCGAAGGAGCCCCGGAGGCGCCGAGTTCAAGAATGCCGCCCGACGTCAAATGGAACCGGAATCGGGGGGCGGAAACACCTCCGGCTTCCAACGGAGGCGTGAGGAGCCGGGCGAGCGCCTCCGCGGTGTTTAATTGGGGCGTCTCTGAGTTGGCGAGGTGACGCTCGGCGGTAGCTCGCATGGTTGGGCGAATGGCCTGGAGCGCACGCTGCTCCATCTCCTGTCCGCTGCTTCGGTGGAGCCGCGCCCAGCCTACCTCCGTCCGGATCTCCACGTTCTCCAGCTCGGGTTCCACGGAATAATCTTCAAGCCTCGGTAGTTCTACTTCTACCACGCCGTCGTCGTTGTAGTGGATGTGCTCCGGCCGCAGTGCCGCCACGTTGAAACCGTACGCTACGCGCCCTGGAACGCGTACGGTGGCCGTGGTCGTGCCGAGATTCAGGTTGAGGATGCCCGGCAGGAACGTCTTTTCACTCCGGCTCTCCACCGCTGATGAAAAGGTGAGCGTTCCCGTGACGTAGAACGACTCCTGGGCCTCGCCTGCCAGCGTGGAAATGATGGTCTCCTGAATGCGCTTCTCCGTAAGGCGGGGCCTCATGAACCAGAGCGCAAAAACGGCGGCTCCGACAGCAACGACAAGCAAAACGAGCCTCCGGCCGGAAGCCGGCCCATTTGGAGACGCTGCGCCTGAGGTTGTCTGGCTAGGAGGGGATTGGCTCATGATCCAAGTATACGAGGAGGTGCGATCCTCATCCCGACAACAACGCCAGTGCAACCGCCGCCATTGCGAACTTAACTAGCAGACGCCCCACGGGGCGCCTCTACGCCCACAACAACACCAGGGCAACCGCCGCCATGGCGAGGCCGGCCAGGTTGGTTCTGGAGAGCCGCTCGCCCCAAACGCCTACGCCCAGCGCAGCCGCTCCTCCCACGATAGCAATGTTGTTCACCGGGAAGACAAACGGTGCGGGTAACTCATCGATGGCGCCAAGAATGAACGCCGCCGATCCGTAGTTAACCAGGCCGAGAACGAGCCCCCAGCCGTATTCGGGGCGCTCAGGCCACTGCCGGGTTCGCATCCCCTTTCCCACTACCAACCCGACGCCCACCAGAAAGGCCACGCCGAACGCGAACAGCAGAAACAACGAGCGGCTGTTTGTGGAGGCGAAGATTTCCCCAAACGTTTTCATGGCGATATCCGCAAGCCCGCCGGATAGAAACAGGAGCCCGAGCACACCCGCCATCCGCAAGCGTCCATGATTGTGTGGCGGCGCACCCGAGAGGTTGGCCCGGCCGGCCGGCCGAGCGATGAGGAAGAACGCCGCGCCTGCCAGAACGAGACCTGCCATCTGAAAGGGCGATGGAATCTCTTCCCAGATGAACCACGAAACCAGGACCGGAAGCACGACGGCAATCTTCACGATCCCAGTTGCGAGGCCCATCCCTGCTTCCCGAATCGAGTAGGCAAAGAGGTAGTACCCTCCAATAAACAAAACACCGGTACCGACACCCAACGCCAACATACCCGAGCCGACGGACAGCCCGCCACCTTCACCTGTGAAAGCGAACAATATCGCAGCTACAGTGCCCGCTACCGCATAGTTCACCGCGAGGAGCGCTGCCCGGTCGAGTCCCCGCCGCTCGCTGTACTTGAACAGCATGGCGATGGCCAGATTGCACGAAACCGCCAGAACAAGCCAAATCATAGGCCACTACCAAGAGCGGGTTGGGGGCCGTCGGACATTGGCGTTGCCTTCAGCACGGCGCAACCTGGGCGGCCTTCACTCGCGAACCGTGTAGTACTCCACCCGAGTCTGATCGAGCCGCACATCCTGAATCAGCAGGCCTTCGGGAAGGTGCAGCGCAACGGGAACCGTCCCCTCTGTCGAGTCGCTTGCGATGTCGGCATAGTCCACATAAGCGTAGAAGTCTTCCGCGGTCTCTGCGAGGTCGTAATCGTCGCCGGCGGCAGGCACCTGATACGTAACGCGGATGCTACTGGGTATCAGGCGAACGTCCGACACGCTCGGAGGCACGTTCTCTGTCCGCACAAGCATCTGCCGGCTGCCCTCCGTCATCTGCGCAACGTCTACAGAAACCTCTGTCCGGTCGACGGATAGGGTTACGAGACCCGAAAGCGTATCGCTCAGCGCAAGCGTACTGGTGGTCGATCGGCGGAGGCCGTTCAGGTCGAGGGGGGTTGAGGGCCACGAGTCGAAGCCCTCCAGCAGTGAGCGCGCGCCCGTCACCACAACCGAATCAGGCTGCAATACAGCTGACCCGAGCATGCCAAAAGTCGGTTCGATGTTAATTTCGCCGATTAGCGAGATGGGCAGCCTACGTCGAATCCGGTCATCCAGTACGAGTTCGATCTGTTGAGGCTGGACGCTCTGAATAAGGACGCCCGCAGGAAGGTTGGCGCCCTCGGCTGCGGCTCCCCGCAAATCCACTTTAGGGCCGTCGGCGAATACGTCGATGCCGGGTGGCCTCCGGCTGAGCTGGAGTAGATCCCATCCCACACCCTGAAGCTGAACGCGCACGGTGGCGAGCGGAGGGGCAGCCAGGGCCTGTCCTGCCGGCAGCGTGACCACGTTCAACGGCGATTCCACAGTAATCGTGTACGTATCGCGCATGCTCACCGTAAACCACAACACGAAGGCAACGATGACGGAGAACATCACCGCAAAGAGCCGGCGCCGCGCGTGTTCCGGATTTGCTGGTTCCCGGACGGTCTTGGGGAACAGCTCCCTGAGTCGCTCGAACGGATCGTGTTTCATTCGCTCCCCCGCAGAAACGTAACGAGGTCGCCCTTCGATGCTTTCGAGATCGTGCGGCCGCTGAAGTTCTCGTCAGCCTGGCCGCGGGCAAGGCGCCGCAGGTCAGCAACCGTCATGGCATCGTAGTCTGCTCTGGCGTAGTCTGTTTTGGCGGCGGGCGTTGGCGCCATCGCGGGCGCCTCTCCCATCCCGACCACTGCGCGGGTGTCGGCAGCGGGCCTGGGGATTACGTGCGCGGAAACCACCCTGCCTATGCGCTCCGCAGCGGCTCGGCCCGCATCAATGGCGGCACGGACGGCCGCGGTTTCTCCGGCGATCGTGCAGGTGATGAGCGCCGGCACGGTGCGCTCCTGCCGGATGAGGCGGACGTTTGCCGCCTTCAGCATCGCATCGGTGGCCTCTATCGCCGCAACCAGCCCGTGCGTTTCGAGGAGGCCGAGGGCCTCACCTTCGGGGCCGGGATTGCGCGGAGCAGCCATAGCGTTCTGGCGTCTACCGGAGCCCGCCCGACGCACAGGTGGGCCGCCGAAACCTCGGAAATTAGTCGTTCACGTCGACTATGCTGGCGGGCAGGATCGCCTCTACGTCCGAGTGCGGGCGTGGGATTACGTGGACCGAGATGAGTTCACCGACTCGCTCCGCCGCTGCTGCACCGGCGTCAGTGGCCGCTTTCACCGCGCCGACATCCCCCCGGACCATCACAGTTACAAACCCTCCCCCGATTTTCTCCTTGCCCATCAGGGACACGCGCGCGGCTTTCACCATCGCATCGGCCGCCTCAATGGCGCCGACGAGGCCGCGTGTCTCAATCATGCCAAGAGCGATGCCGTAATCCGGGGAATCCATAGGGGTACAGGAGAAAGGGTGATGAATGGTGCTCTGCAATATACCGGCCTCGCTCAGCTTCTGCCAACGCGACGCGG
>JADFQN010000111.1 GCA_022561755.1 Bacteroidota bacterium | reverse complement strand
TCCACTAGCGTAACAACAGCACCTTCTGTGTCGCGTGGACTACTCCTTCAGCCTCCAGGCGAACGAGATACACCCCACTGGCCAGGCGGCCACCGTCGAGCACCGCCTCGTGGCTTCCGGCGGCTACCTGTCGGTTCAATAGAATTGCAACCTCACGGCCAAAGATGTCAAGGAGCGTCAACCGGACGTGCCGCATCCGGCACCGTGAACGGCACGATGGTGCGAGGGTTAAACGGGTTAGGAAAAGGCGCCAATAGCAGATAGCCTTGAGGAAATTCCGCGGCCGGTTCTACCGCGGTCGGGACGATGTTATCGTACACGTACGCCGAGCCGCTGTTCGAGCCCAGGTCGTCGTTAAACATGGCCCCTACGAGGGCGCGATCCCCCGAAAGCGACACCGGACGGCCGAAGAGGTCATCCGCGGCGCCATCGGAGGCGGTGAGCTTGTCGATCTCGAGCCAGGAGCCGTCGCCCTGCCGCTCGAACACGTAGGCGGAGCCGCTGTTCGTGTCGTCTCCCGAGGCCCCCACGAGGGCGCCATCCCCCGAAAGCGACACCGAAATGCCGAAGACGTCATCCGCGGCGCCGTCGGAGGCGGTGAGCTTGTCCACCTCGAGCCAGGAGCCGTCGCCCTGCCGCTCGAACACGTACGCCGAGCCGCTGTTCGAGCCCAGGTCGTCGTCCATCCATGCCCCGACGAGGGCGCGGGTCCCCTCGGAAAGCGACACCGAAATGCCGAATTGGTCAAGCGCGGCGCCGTCGGAGGCGGTGAGCTTGTCGATCTCGAGCCAGGAGCCGTCGCCCTGCCGCTCGAACACGTAGGCAGAGCCGCTGTCCGTGCCCAGGTCGTCGTCCAAGTAGGCCGCGACGAGGGCGCGGGTCCCCGAAAGCGACACAGAAACGCCGAGGCGGTCACCCGCGGCGCCGTCGGAGGCCGTGATCTTGTCCACCTCGAGCCAAGAGCCGTCGCCCTGACGCTCGTACACGTACGCCGAGCCGCTGTCCGTGCCCAAGTCGTTGTCAAATTGGGCTCCCACAAGGGCGCGGTCCCCCGAAAGCGACACCGAATCGCCGAATTGGTCACCCGCAGCGCCGTCGGAGGCGGTGAGCTTGTCCACCTCGAGCCAGGAGCCATCCCCCTGCCGCTCATACGCGTACGCCGAGCCGCGAGAACTGGCGTCTCCGCTGGCCCCGACAAGGGCGCGGTCCCCCGAAAGCGACACCGAACCGCCGAAGCCATCACCCGCGGCGCCATCGGAGGCGGTGAGCTTGTCCACCTCGAGCCAGGAACCGTCCCCCTGCCGCTCATACACGTACGCCGAGCCGCTGTTGGTGCCTTGGTCGTCGTCCATCCATGCCCCGACGAGGGCACGGGTCCCCTCAGAGAGCGACACCGAAAAGCCGAACCAGTCATCCGCGGCGCCATCGGAGGCTGTGAGCTTGTGCTCTGTTACCTGGGCCCAGGCAGGCCCGGCAACTGCCAGCGCCATCCCAACCGCAAGGACGAGAAGCAATGCATGCGAGAACATCAATCCTTTCATAACCATGAACCAGGCTTGAGTTGGAACAGGCCGGTGCAGCCACCACTTTGGTCCACAGCCGCGTGTGGAGGCGGGTAGTGCCGCGCGGGTGTGGGACAATATAGAACAATCGCATTAAAGTTTGATCCTTACCCGCCTGCGGAGGAGCATCACCCGACAACCCTGCGCTGAGCGCAGTCGAAGTGTTGGAACGATCCACCCCGCCTGCGGCGGGTGTGTGTTTTCGACATACGAGCGAGGTGCTTCAGGCATGAGACGGGTTGAGTTTTTCATTGAATTGCGGCAACACCCCTCCCCCCGCTTCGCGGGGTAGAACTGCCCGCGCGCTTTCCGGCGCAGCGGCGCAATGCGCCGCCCCCTGGAGGAGAGACTCTTTGAAGTCCCCCTTTGAAGGGCAACGCAGTGCGTTGCAGCGCAGGGATGCGCAAGGACGCTATGGCAGGGTGCTAGTCATTGGCAAGATTGTTCGGCCTACGGTGGATCCCGCCAAATGGCGGGAGACGGGGGATGTCGGATTGGCTGGGTGCTTCGCGGAGCCTGTGCTGAGCGCAGTGAAGTGCTCACAATGACCTCGGGAACCCGTATTTTCCACTCATGCAACTGCCAACCCTCGATCTCGCCACGCTCCGCGCACAAACCCTCGGCGCGGATGCGCCCATCCGGACGCCCTTCGGCGAGCGGCTGTTGGTGTACGCGGATTACACGGCGTCGGGGCGGTGCCTCGGGTTTGTGGAGGACTACTGCTGCGGGCTGGCCTCGCTTTACGGCAACTCGCACACGGAGGACAGCCTGACCGGCCACGCGATGACGCACCTTCTGCACGAGGCGGAGGCGGCCATCAAGCGCGCGCTGAACGCTGGGCAAAACGGCAAGGTGATCTGCTGCGGCAACGGCTCGACCGGCGCGATCCACAAGTTGCAGGAGATCCTCGGTGTGGCGATTCCGCCCGCCACATTGCACTTTTTGCGGAATTCGTTGGGGGAAGAGGCCGTAAGAGAAGCCTGCGAAATGCAGCCCGTGGTTTTCGTCGGCCCGTACGAGCATCATTCCAACGAAGTAACGTGGCGGGAGGGGCTGGTCACCGTCGTAGAAGTTGAGTTGGACGCCGACGGAGCGCTCGACCTCACCCACCTCGACCGGCTCCTACAGGATCCGCAGTACGAAGGCCGAAAGCTGATGGGCTCGTTCTCGGCGGGCTCGAACGTTACGGGGCTCAAGTCTCCCATCCACGAAATGGCCCGCCTGTTGCACAGCCGCGGCGCGATCGCCCTGTTTGATTACGCGGCTTCGGCGCCGTACGTGTCCATCGACATGAACCCGGACGGCGATCCCGAAGGCAGGCTCGATGCCGTGTTCTTCTCGCCCCACAAGTTCATCGGCGGCCCGGGGTCGTCGGGCGTGCTGGTGTTCGATGAGGCCCTCTACCCCAAACATCTGCCCCCGACCGTGGGCGGCGGCGGCACCGTCGACTATGTTGGCCCGCAGGGCCACGATTTCACGGCCGACATCGAGGCGCGCGAGAAGGCGGGCACGCCGGGAGTGTTTCAGGTGGTTCGCGCTGCGCTGGCGCTGGAGATCAAGCGAGAACTCGGCATCGAGACCATTCGGAACCGCGAACGCGAACTGCTGGAGCACGCGCTTTCCCGCTGGGCAAACCACGAGCGGATTGAAATCCTCGGCCCGACCGATCCCTCGAAGCGCATTGGCATCGTCTCGTTCAATATCGCGGACGGCGAGGGCGGCTATCTCCATCCAAAACTCGTAACCACGTTGCTGAACGACCTGTTCGGCATTCAGAGCCGAGCCGGATGCTCGTGCGCCGGGCCGTATGGCCACAGGTTGCTGGCAATCGATGAGGAGACGTCTGAGCGCTACCGCAGCATCATCCGCAAGGGCCACCACGGTGTGAAGCCCGGCTGGTGCCGTGTGGGCCTCCATTACACGATGGACGACGCCGAAGTCGCCTATGTGACCGATGCGGTCGAATTCATCGCCGACGAAGGGAGTTGCTTCATTCCGCTCTACAACTTCGATGTGGAGACGGGGTACTGGACACACAAGGAGGTGGGCATGGACCTCCCGGATTTCTCCCTCACAGATGCTCTGAGAGCGCCCAAACCAACTCTATCCGCAAAGCCCGAGGCGGAGCGCCGCGTTCTCTACGCGCAGGCCCTTTCAGAAGCAAGTGCCCTCGCCGAAAGTCTCCCGCACACCGCCTGCGATGCAAAGCTGGAAGGAGAATTGGGCGAGTTGCAATTCTTCGCGCTGGCGGAGTAGGTGAGGCGTGATTACGTGAACACGTGATTACGTGAGTACGTGATTGCTTGAGGCGCGTGGCTGAACCGGAGAACTGCCGACGGAGGACAGAGGACGGAAGACGGAGGACCGCGGTCAGGAGTCAGTAGTCAGGCGTCAGGAATCAGGAGTCAGGGGATGGTAGGGCGTGCTCGCCGAGCGCGCCGCCTGGCTGATGAGGACGGAGTATGGAGGACAGAAGACGGAGGACGGAGGTGGACACAAATCCCAAATCTCAAATCCCAAATCCCAAAGCCCAAAGCACGAAGGCCAAAGCACGAAGCCCAAAGCACGAAGCCCAAAGCCCAAAGTCCAAAGCGCGAGAGATCCAATACAGATTCCTTCAGCGTTCATCGTTCACCCTTCTCAAACAATCTGTTTCCAGCTCTCCGATTGCCTCGGGAGCATGTCCTCCGGGTTGAGATTCGGGTGGAGCAGCGCTTCCGAAACCCGCTCCATACGCGTGCCTTGAGAGCCCTTGACGAGGATCACATCGCCGGGTTGGGGTTCATAGAAGTGGCCCGCCCGTAGCGCCTCTGCAAGATCGGAAGAGGCCGGCTGGAGCATGATTCGGGCCTGTTGCCCTGCAGGCAGCGTCTCGGCGGCGCGCGCCATGATTGGCCCAACGGCGTGGATGGCATCGACGGATTCCACCGCAGCAGCGAGGACACGGGCGTGCTCTTCGACCTCGGTGTCGCCCAGCTCCAGCATGTCGCCGAGAAAAGCGATGTAGCGTTCGCCTTTCTGCGCACAGAGGACATCGAGTGCGGCCAATGTGGCCTCGGGCGAGGCGTTGTATGTATCGTCGATCAGCACGCTGTCGTTGCGGCCGCGCAGTCTGGCCAGCCGACCTTTTTCGGGTTGGATGTTTGCCAGACCACGGTTGACGGCCTCGAAGGACATCCCGAGCGCACGCCCGGCCGTGCACGCCGCCAGCGCGGTGTAGACGGCGTGGTCGCCGAGAATGGGGAGTTCAGTTATGATGTGCTCCGGCCGGATGTCGCACGCTTCGCCCTTGCCGTAGAAGAGCGTCGTTCCCCGATGGTGGCCAGCCATTGCACGGACGTGAGGGTCGTCGCCGTTCAGGCAAGCCGTGCCGCCCCCGTCCAGCGCCCGGACGATCTCCGACTTCTCCCGTTGCACGCCTTCGATGCTCTCGAACGTCTCGACGTGGACGCCTTTCACGTTCGTCACAATTGAAACCGTGGGCGGGAAATGCGAGCAGAGTTCCTTGATATCGCCCTTTAGCCGTGCGCCCATTTCGAGAACGAGCTTGGTCTCCGAATCGAAGTCGGCTTTCAGGAGAGTCAGCGACAGGCCGAGCGGTGTGTTCTTGTTGCCCTCGGAAGCCACGACATCAAACGCCTCAGCGAGCACCGCATGCACGGCCGTTTTGGTAGAGGTCTTGCCCACCGAGCCCGTGATCGCCACGACGTCCGGCGCGTGCTGGCGCACCTTCTTGCTTGCCTTCCTGGTGAGATAGTCGAGCGTGCTCTCAACGTAAATGACCTCGACGTTTTCCGGCGCTTCGACATCAACCTCGGTGACAATGCCGGCCGCGCCTTTCTCAATGGCCTGTAGTATGAAGTCGTGCCCGTCGTAGACCTCGCCTCGGATGGCAACGTAGATGTCGCCGGGCTGAAGCGTACGCGTGTCGGTTGAAAAAGTCATCTAGTATCGCGTCGTCTTGATCTTCCCGTCCCGTGCGTGGCGTTCGAGGCCGAGTTGGATGAGCCGATCAACGAGAGCGCCGATGGGGAGCCCGGTGTGCTCCCACATCACCGGGTACATGCTGCGCAGGGTGAAGCCGGGGATCGTGTTGATCTCGCTGATGAGGACCTCTAGGTCGTTGGACAGGAAAAAATCGACGCGGGCCATGCCCTCGCAGCCAAGGACGCGACAGGCCGCTTCCGCCATCGTCCGCATCCGATCCGAGATGTCGCCTGGGATGTCCGCCGGGACTTCCATCCGCGAGGCGTCGGCGTCGATGTACTTCGCATCGTACGTGTAAAACTCGGCCGTCAAGACGATCTCGCCGAGGACGGATGCTTTGGGGTGCTCGTTACCCAGCACGGCGCACTCGATCTCCCTGCCCGAGATCCCCTTCTCGATGAGGATCTTTCGGTCGTAGTCGAACGCGTAGGTGAGAGCATCGGCGTAATCCGCTTCCTGCTCTACCTTAGTGATGCCTACCGACGAGCCCGAGTTGGCCGGCTTTACAAAGAACGGCGCACCGAACTCGCTCACCAGTTCGTCGAGGGTGGGCGGATGCTCATCCGCTCGGTGGAGCACGCGGAACGGCGTGATGGGCAGACCGGCGTCGCGGAGGAGGCGTTTTGTCACCTCCTTGTCCATGCAGGCCGCGGAGGCCAGCACGTCGGGGCCGACGTACGGAATGCCGAGCGTGTGCAGGAATCCCTGAATTCTTCCGTCCTCGCCGTTTTGGCCGTGGAGCATGGGGAAGGCTATGTCGAGGTCGACGTGCTCCAGCACGGCCGGGCTGCCGGCTTCAGCCTCCGGCCCGGTCAGGATCACTCCTTTTTCATCGGCCGGCGAGAAAAGCGTCCACCGGTTCGGCGGAGCACCGTCTGCATCCCCGAGAAGATGATTCTGCGAGCCTTCCACGTGCCAGCGGCCTTCCCGATCAATCAGGATGGGCGTGACGCGGTACCGCTCCGGGTCGAGCGCCTCATACACGTTACGCGCTGACTTGATCGAGACTTCGTGCTCAGGGGAGAGGCCGCCGTAAATCAGGCCGACGTGGAGTTTTTCCTTTGCCATGCAAGCCTGGCGATGTGGGGTTGAGAAGGCTGAAAGATGAAGGCTGAAAGGTGAAGAGGTCTGCTTCGGATTCTGGTCTTCGGACTTGAAGGTTGCAGGTTGAAAGGTTGCGGGTTGAAGGTTAAGCAGCAAATTCGAAGAATTCCTCTTCCGTCCTCAGTCCTCCGTCTTCCGTCTTCCGTTCTCTGCCCTCTGATTCCTGCCCTCCTTTCCCCTTTTCACACTTTCACCCGCTCCTACAACCTCGGTCTCGGGTCGAGAAAAATATCACGGTCCAGCGAGTCGGCGGCGAAAACCTGCGTGAGAATCGCGCGGCCGGCCGCCTGCTTTCGAGTGGCCACGTACAGTGATCCGGCCGGCGTACGTATGTACTCGAAATCCATAAACGCGTAGTGGCTCTCGCCACCGCTTTCGAGGAGGAACGACCAACTCATGAGCTTTCCGGCGGAATCGGCGCGGAGCCAGTAGCGGTCGCCGGGCGTGAGGCCGACGTTCTCGAAGGTGAGCCGGAGCACGCTTGATTCAGCGTCGGACGAATCGGGCGCCATGTTTCGATGGACGCCCGGATCGAATAATTTCAGCGGCGCCAGCAGCCAGTAGCTGTCGTTGATGAAGCGCTCGTAGGCGTCCCTGAGCCGCGCCGCCATCTCTGTCGAGTCTACGGGAACGCCATTGAGGTACGCCTTGCCGGTCGGGGCCTCCATGTCGAAATCGTCCACCGAGAACACCGCAACGAGCATGGAGTCCTCGCCGACCGGGTACTCCACGCGGTAGGCTCCCGACTCCCGGTCCCACAGATGCCGGACGCGGAAGACCTCTTCGGAGTCGCGCTCGACCACCCAGTCGAAGCGGAGGACGGGCATGGCTTCCCAAGCGGCAAGGCCGCCGGCAGATTCTGTAATTAAAAAGGCGAGTGAGTCGGCCGCCGAGAAGAGGGGAGGCCCGGCGGGTTCGGGCGGATGTTCCGGCGCCTCGGCGCAGCCTGCCAACAGGCAGACGACTCCGGCAAAAAGGATGGAGCGCATGGTTAAGATTGCAGTGGCGATAGCAAACTAAGGCGAGGAAGCCGCCTCAAATATCCGTTATTGAAGATATCAAAAATGTGGGCCTCGCGAAGTGTCAAGTCGGTATAGTCTGTTATTGGGTCGGGCTCAAGTGTTGACCTTCCTCCCTCGAATCCTTACCTTTACATTATCTCATGCCGCCTGATGCCGGCCGGGCCAGAGCCCTTTCGGCAACTCAGTCGCGCTACGAAAGGCCCGTCCCGTAAGACGGGCCTTTCGTGATCTCGGCGGGTAGGGTCGGGACTAAAGGGCGCTGGATGTTTCACGCTCGTGTGGATACGGGTGGATAAGTGGAAAACAAAACGGTAGCACGCCTTGACTTCGGAGGTACTTCGCTCGTTAATTGCGTCAGCGTTCGACGGCGGCAACGTCGTCCGCGCTACCGTCCAAAAGAGTTTCGGCTCTGGAGGACATTGCCCGGAAAAGCTTCGGCTTGGAAGGGCATCGTCGGAAGGAACTTCGGTTCTAGAAGACACCGCCTGAAAGAGCTTCGGCTCGGCAGGGCACCCGTTCAAAGGAGTTTCGGCTCCAGCGAACACCGTCCAAAGAGCTTCGGCTCGGCGGACACCGTCGGAAGGAACTTCGGTTCTGGAAGACACCGCCTGAAAGAGCTTCGGCTCGGAAGGGCACCCGTCCAACGGGCTTCGGCTCGGCGGACACTGCTCCTTGACGCGACTGAGTTTTCCAGGCTGCATGAGGTCTCCTCATAGCCGGATCTTGATCTCCCTCGGGAGAAACCAGCGTAATTGGCTTCCTCTGTAGAAACTCTTCGGAGTATCGTCTTCTTCGGAAGAAAGTTCTTCGGAACGGACAGAGAAGTGTCATGAACGTTGCGTGTGCTCCGAAGCATGACATCTGTTTCGGCAGATGCTGGGCTCGTTGAGCACCGGGGTTCACGCAAGCGCAAGCTTGCAAGCCATCATCGGTTCAACCGATCCCGCATCGGAAGAATGAAGGTGGTGCTGTAAGGATGAAAGTACGGTCTGTGTAGTGCCTCGGTGGAGGGCAACGGTTGGGGGAACCCGGCTGCTGTTCAGAAGCCGAAGCTGCGAAATCCCGTATAAACGGTAAGTGTTTCGGCGCTCATCGTTTGGGACTAGTAACAAGCTGCAAGGATGAAGGCATCTGCCGGATTGCTGAAAACGGATTCGAAACCGTCTTCTGGTTTCGGGCGACCGAACACGCTACGCGGCCGCCCGGCCGCGGCCAGTTGATATGGAACGTTTCCTGGCGACAAGGTTGCAATAGGGGAAGCTCACTTCGGTGGGTTTCCCCTTTTTTGTTTGGGCCCGTTAACACTCAATCTCGGTGGGTCGTTTCGGGTCCTTCTGGTCCGTTTCGGTGTTGCACTCGTCATCCGGGACTATTGCCCGGATCTCCTCGTGCGCCGTGAAACGGCCTTCCCGCAGTGCTGCGGGATCCTCGAACCGATCTCTCGCGATAACTGTTAGCAGGCCCTGGCTCCTTTTTCGCGTTTATGGGGGAGGCGGAACGCTTTCCGGGGTGCGGATCGTTGACGCTGCCATTCAACGCCGCCATTTACTTTCCTGTACGCGCGTCTTGGCCCCTGAAGGATTCCCGCTCATCGCCGGCGCAGTCGTCCTTGCACTTGCCCTGGCCACCCTCGGATTTGTTCTGGGTGGTTTGGGATGGATTCTGACGGTCCTTGGAGCTGTGGCGCTCGGCTTCACCGTGTGGTTCTTCCGCGACCCGGTTCGCATTCCACCTGAGGACACCTCGACATTGCTCCTCGCTCCGGCCGACGGCAAAGTGATAGAGATGGTCGAGGAGCACGATTCCCTTTACATCAGAGGCCATGTTCGCCGCCTTTCCATCTTCCTGTCACCGTTAAGTGTCCACGTCAACCGCATCCCGGCAGATGGCGTCGTGGAGTTCCACCGCTACGTGCCCGGCGAGTACCTGGTGGCCTGGCATCCCAAGGCCAGCGAGAAAAACGAGCGGAGCGAGATCGGCGTCCGGCACCCGAGCGGAACGCCGGTGCTCTTCAAGCAGATCGCTGGAGCCGTCGCCCGGCGGATTGTCTATTACCCTCGGCCCGGCGATCGTGTAAAGGCCGGCGATCGGTTCGGCATCGTCAAGTTTGGGTCGCGGATGGACGTGATTGTTCCGCCTCAAATCGAGTTCGATGTAGAGATCGGGCAGCGCGTGCAGGCCGGAGTCACCGTCATCGGGCGTTTGCCTGTTGAAGTCGGAGTATCCGAAGCCGTGGACGCCGCCGCCGTACCTTCCGCGTAATGGAGTGGACTGACCCGATTCCTACCGAACAACGCCCTGAGCCACGGCCCTCGCTTCGTCGCGGCCGGAGACGCAGGGAACGCCGCCGCCGCCGGCCGCCCATCCCGCGCGAGGCCGTCCCGTCGTTTTTTACGCTCGGCAACTTGCTCAGCGGGTTCTTCTCGATTGTGCAGGCGAGCCAGGGGAATCTGGAGTTCGCCGCGTGGCTCATTGTATTCGCGGGCTTTTTTGACCTGCTGGACGGAATGATGGCACGCCTCGCGCGTGCAGATTCATCGTTCGGCGTCGAGCTGGATTCGCTGTGTGACATCGTCTCCTTCGGCGTGGCTCCGTCGTTTCTGCTGTACCAGTTCGGGCTGAAGGAATTCCCCTTCGGCGCGTTCCTGGCAGCGCTTCCAGCTATCACCGGCGCCGTCCGCCTGGCGCGCTTTAACTCTATCCAGTCGGCTACCAAGACCGACTACTTCGTGGGGCTTCCCATTCCGGCGATGGCGGGTACCATCGTGGCGTTCATCCTCACGTTTCAGGACGACACGTGGTTTGCGGGGCTCGACCATGGGCGGCTTTCCATCCTGATTCCTCTCACCATTCTGCTGGCGGGGCTGATGGTCTCGCCCATCCGGTTCGTTGCCCCCCCGCAGCCCACACGCCGCTCCCTCCGCAAGCATCCGTGGCGGTTCGTAGCGTTCGCGCTGGGGCTTCTTCTCGTGTTGTTCCTGCAAGAAGTCGGCCTGCTGATCAGCGCCGTCGTGTATCTTTTCCTCGGTGTCGGAGGGGCCATTCTGTGGGCCGTGCGCGTGGTTTCCGGCCAGGAACGCGACGCCGGC
>JADFQN010000197.1 GCA_022561755.1 Bacteroidota bacterium | reverse complement strand
ACACGGAAGAATGGAACGGGCAGCGACGCGGGCAAAGCAAAGGAAACGCCTCCTCCGCTCGTACCTCCGCTTCCACCTCCGCCCAGCCTTGATCCAGCCTTGAAAGGACTTATAGATGGACTGCCAGCACGTGCGGTTGGCTGGACCGACGATGAGCGGGAGAGGTTTAAGAGTACCTTCGAGGCTCTTCTCGACCTCGCGTACCCAATAACCGAAAAGAAGGGAGGGTCATAACAAAAGAAGCCGCCGTCCCGCAAACCTGTGGTAGGGCAGGGACGACGGCTTTGACCAAATGGGGATGGCGGGAAGCAGGACAGGCCTTTACATCCACGTCCTCCGGGTTCGACACCCGGCATCTCCACTCTGTATAACTAATGTACGGCGAACCGCACTTTAGGTTCACTCCCGTATCGCCACAATGCCCAACGTCTTAAAGCACGAAAAGCAAGCAGCCGCCCTCTCCTGCCTCGTTGAAGGCAACTCGATCCGCTCCACTGAGCGCATTACGGGTGTCCACCGTGACACCATCATGAGGCTCATGCTCCGTGTCGGGAAGGGCTGCGAGAAGATGATGGACGAGCAGATGCGCAACCTTGGCTGCCGCCACCTGCAAGTTGATGAAATCTGGAGCTATGTCGGCAAGAAACAGCGCCACGTGACCGATGACGAAGACTTGGACCGCGTTGGAGACACGTGGACGTTTGTGAGCCTCTGCGCGGACAGCAAGCTCGTTCCGTGCTATCGGATAGGCAAGCGAGACCACGAGACGGCGATGGCGTTCATGAAGGATCTGAGCCAACGTCTCAAGTATCGCGTCCAGATCAGCAGTGACGCCCTACCAGCCTACATCGCTGCTGTGGAAGAGGCGTTTGGGCCGTATGCGAGCTACGGGCAGATCGTAAAGTCCTACGAAGCCGAGCCCATCGGGCCTGGTAGGTATTCGCCGCCCAAAGTCACTTCAACGCGGAAGAAAATAATTGCAGGCCAGCCCGACCCTGAGCATATTTCAACGAGCTTCATCGAAAGGCAAAATCTCACGATGCGAATGCAGATGCGCCGGTTCACGCGTCTCACAAACGGCTACTCCAAAAAGCTAGAGAATATGAAAGCCGCTGTCGCCCTTCACTTCGCTCACTACAACTTCGTGCGGGTCCACGAAACCATACGCTGCACGCCCGCAATGGAGGCGGGAGTTGTTGCGCAGTTATGGACTATGGCCGATCTTATCGGGATCGCAGACGACTTCTAAAATGATTGTCCTGGCTTCCGTTCACTTCGAGGATGTTGCGGGCAGAAGAGTAGAAGTAAAGGAAAGCAAGGCAAATCGAGAGGTAGACGTACCGCTACTAGAACACTACACCTCAACCTTTGCGGCCTTCGCCAATAAGGAGTTCAAAGAGAATGGTCGAGGTTGTGTTAGGCTTAGGGTTGAGGACATAATCGGCCCGTACGAAGACGCAATCGCTACCGGAAGCCTCGCTCCCGCCAGCGTCGCTATTGACTACCTCAGCGGTGTAGATTTCCCGCCCCATAGCCCTGAATCGCTCAAGAACACCGCCGTCGCGGATAGGCTCAAACATGTGCTTAGGGGGCTCATTCATTCGTACGATCCGGCAACGGAATGTCTCGTGCTCCTTACCCAAGGCGGCGGGCCGTACCGCCTCTATCTCATAAAGCCGGAATCCTTGCCGCCAAAGAGCTTGGGCGACAAACCCGCGTATGGCCTCAATTGATTTTCGGTCTTTCATTTCAAATTAGGACAGCACCCCCTTCCGAATTACCCTGGCAATCTCGCTAAAACGCCGTACTTTTCAGATCCGCATGGATCACACACCAATTGCTTCTGCCTGGCTGATCGCTCTACTGCTACACTCTAAGCCTTCTGAAATCCCTCTTTAGGCATCCGCGTGTTTTCCAGCCCTCAGCTCCCCACGGCCATGCGAACGCTGCTTTTTGTTGTCCTCGCCGCTCTTCTCGCGGCACCTGCCCTGGCGCAGACGAGCCGCGACACAGGTTTTGATCTCCTTCGCCTGGAGCCTTCTGCGCGGGCCTCGGCGCTCTCGGGAACCATCGGCTCCGTAGCCAGCGACGACCCCTCGGCTGTTTTCTACAACCCGGCGCTCCTTACGGAGGACATGCACCGCGGGCTCTCGCTGACCTACCTGAATCACCTCAGCGACATCAACGCGGGGTTTGCGTCGTATGCGCGCACCATAGGCAGCTACGGCACGTTCGCGGTGGGCGTCCGCTACCTGACGTACGGCTCTTTCGAGCGCGCCGATGAGAACGGCGTCCGCGACGGAACGACGTTTGGGGCCGGTGAAGCTGCACTTTCGCTTTCGTACGCCCAGCAGCTCACCCCCATGCTTCGCGGCGGCGCAACGATACACGCGGCCTTTGCCTCGATTGACGACGCAGGCGCCCAGGCCCTCGCCGCCGATGTCGGCGTCTTCTACTTGATTCCGAGTCAGCAAGTGGGCTTCAGCGCCTCGATCCACAATGTCGGGTTCGCCCTGTCGTCCCTCGGCGAGACCTCCGACCGGCTCCCCGTGGACCTCCGGCTGGGTGTCTCGAAGCGCCTCGAGCGCCTTCCGCTCACCATCATGCTGATGGGCTACAACCTCCACGATTACAGCGGCGATGGCTCTGCTCTCGACGAGGCTCTCCGCCACGTCAATGTGGCCGGGGAGATCCGTATCGGCAATCCGGTGGCCATTCGCGTCGGCTACAACCCGCGCCGCCACCAGGAACTGGCCACGGGCGAACGGCTCGACCTCGCAGGAGTCAGCGCCGGCTTCGGCATAAACCTCAGCCG
>JADFQN010000196.1 GCA_022561755.1 Bacteroidota bacterium | reverse complement strand
GGAACGATGTCGAAGGCGACGACCACAAGGGTTTCCAAATCATGGTCTACGGTGTGGAAGTCGAGGCCACGAACTCGACCGGGTGCGGGACGTGGATGCCGCCGGAGGAAGTGCAGCCCATCGCGGCCGACGAGTACCGCATAATGGTGCGGCGAACGTCCATGGAGCCCCTGGCGTGTGCGGTCGTCACGGGGGACAGAGTCCGATTCGCCCACCTGTCGCCGTGCTCGTGAGCGTGGGCGAATGCTCGCGCTCACGAGAATGCGCTACGATGAAAGGGCCGGGATCGCACCCCACCTCGGAAGGGTGCTCAGATCGAGCGAAGGGCCTAGGGCTTCGAGCCGACCCTCGTTCAGATCAACATCGTCGATTCGGCGAACGAGTGAATCCTTGCGCGGAGGGTACGGTGGTCATTATGGTTGGCCATTCCACTTCTAGCGCCAGGGGATGGGTATGAGAAATCAATGCTACGTCAGTGCTGCCATCCTCCCTATTTGGATGATAGGCGTTTTGGCAGTCCTCCTTGTCGGCTGTACGCACACCCGCATCCTCAACGTATCCGCAGCAGACGCTCGCGCGGCAATTAATGAGCGAGCTAGCCGCGGAGACGCCATAATCACCCTCGACACGGGCGAGCGAGTAACAACCAGTCGGTCGCTCCACGTAGCACCGGACGTTGTAACGTGGATTGATCCGGCCAGCGACGAGATCCGCTCGGTTTCTCCCTCCGAACTCGTTTCAGTTCAGTTTTTGAGTAGGGGGCGGGGTGCGCTGGAGGGGCTCGGCTTCGGGTTTCTGGTAGGAACTGTCGTAGGAGCTGCTCTTGGAGCGGCAGTGACGTCGGATGATTGTTTCACAGAAAGCGATCCTTGCCCCATCGGGGGAGCGGTGGTCGGGATCGTGTTGTTCGGTGTGCCCAGTGCCGGTGTGGGTGCGCTCGTGGGCGTGGCGCGGGGAGCCCGTTACGTTTACAAGGTACCGCCGCCGGGGAGCGGTAGGTAGCGCTAGCCGGATTGCTGAATGGGAGGCCGAGGGGATTGAGCCGTTTGTTATCGGATCACCGCCGTAGGTCCGGCGGGCGGGCGAGGCGCTGCAGCGCGGTCTAGGATCTCCAGGTGGGTAAGGATCCAACTTTAATGCGGTTGCTCTATATTGTCTCACACCCGCGCGGCACTACCCGCCTCCCCAGATAGGTGACGATTGAACTGGTGCCTTCCCTGCGACGTGTTCCACTCTATTGCTGGTTCATGGTTATGAAAGGATTGATGGTTTCGCGTGAGTAGAAACCACTCCCCTTCCATTCGATCATCGTTCGTCATGTCCAGATATTTCAGCATAGTTCGCCCATTCTGGGCACGCTATCTGTTCCCGAACGAGCTGGAACGGGAGCCTGAGTTTCGGAAAACGATGGAATCGGCCGCAGCGGGTGGAATGCGAGCCGCTGGTATGTTCGGTCTGGGAGGCGCCTCGCTTTTTGTACTGGCGCATTTGATTGCCGGCGACAACTTCGCTTGGTGGTATAACGGAGTTGAGCCGGCACAACCCGTGATTCTCTGGAGCATCGTTCTTATCGCCGGTCTGGGTATCGGGCTGCTGGCTGCCGCTCATTTCCATCTACGCCTTCGTGAGGGACGCCTCTTCATGAACCTGTTTTTGCTGGTGGCCGCATTAGTATTTATCTGGGAGGATAGGGCGGCGGGCGATATCAGGTTTACGGCCGGGTGGCTCACGCTGATTATGTTTTTCGCAGTCGGAACCGTACCGTTTCAGCCATGGCAGACGGGCGTTCTCTGTGTAGCAATTACGGCTCTGTACGCGTTTTTCCAGGCCTCTCTGTCCGATTTAGCTGGAGGCCTCTCCGGGGACGATGAGGTGGGTAGGTTGATCTACTTGAGTCTCGTAACGTTGTTATGCATGACCATGAGCTCAGCGATCTACGTGAGCCGGTATGAGCAATACCGTGCGCGTCGCCGGATTGAACAGATGCAGGATCAACTCGTGCAAAAGGAAAAGCTCGCATCGCTCGGCCAATTGGCAGCCGGACTCGCGCACGAAATCCAGAATCCACTCAACTTCGTCAACAACTTCGCGGAGCTCTCGCAGGAATTGATAAGTGAGCTTGTTGAGGACTTGGCGGCAAGTCCGAACAGACCCGTCGGTGAGGCGATGGACGAGATGGGGAACGCGTTGGACGATCTTCGCACGAACACCGATAAGATCGCTAAGCATGGCCGCCGTGCAGAAGGTATCGTCAGGAACATGCTGGCGCATTCTCGGAAGATACCGGGCGACCGTCGGCCTGTCGATCTGAACGAGCTTGCAGACGAGTACATCGGGCTGGCCTACAACGTCATGCGCGCGCAGCACACGGGATTCGACGTACACATCGACCGCGAGTTTGATGCAGAGCTGGAGACCATTCTTGTCGTGCCTGCAGAGATAGGGCGCGTGATTCTTAACCTGCTCGACAATGCTTTCGACGCCGTGCGTCGGCGAAAATTGGTTGAACAGGATGGTTACGAGCCTCGTGTTCGCGTAGCTACTAAACAAACGCCGGGCGGCGCCACCATCACCATCGCCGACAACGGCGTCGGAATACCCGAAGAGCATCGCGAGCAGATATTCGAGCCGTTCTTCACAACAAAACCCTCCGGAGAGGGTACGGGCCTTGGCCTCTCGTTGGCCTACGACATTGTGACAGCCGGCCACGGCGGTACGCTGGGCGTCGACGCCATGGACGGTGAATGGACTACGTTCAGGCTCGCGTTGCCGGCGATTCCGTTAGATACGGGCTAGATGGATCCCTATCGCAAAATGAGCATCGAGCT
>JADFQN010000110.1 GCA_022561755.1 Bacteroidota bacterium | reverse complement strand
ACGCCGTAAGCGAGGCGCGCGAATCTTGGCCGAGATCAAGGCGCGAAATCGAAGACGAATCGGTGATTCGGCGAGTATTTCGTAACGCAGAGATCGGGCAAGAGGCGCCGCCGCAGGTAGGTGGAGTATTTCAATAGCCTCTTAACAGTTAGCGCGTGAGGTCGGTTCGAGGACCCCACAATACTGCGGGGAGGCCGTTTAAAGGCGCACGAGGAGACCGGGGCAATAGCCCCGGACGACAGCATGCCCCGCTCTGCGGGGAGTGGAACACCGAAACGGACCAGAATGGCCCGAAGCGATCCATCGCGATTGACTGTTAACAAGCCCTAGCGAATCCGCCCGCCCGTCGCTATTTCGTCGAGTCGCGGCGCTTCTCCTTAATACGTGTGGCCTTGCCCCGAAGGCCACGTAGGTAGTAGAGCTTCGCACGGCGGACGCGCCCTTCGCGGATAAGCTCGATTTTGGCGATACGCGGCGAGTGTAACGGGAAAATGCGCTCGACGCCAACGCCGTTCGACACCTTGCGAACCATGAACATCTTGGACGAGCCGGAGCCCTTGATGGAGATCACGACACCGTCGAACTTCTGGATACGCTCCTTCTCGCCCTCAATAACACGAACGTGTACACTGACGGAATCACCAGGCCCGAACGCCGGGATATCGTCGCGGAGCTGCGTGGCCTCAACGAGGTTCATCAGGTCGGTAGACATGTCAATACTCATCAGGAAGTGTTGGGGTTGAAGCACCGCAGAAGGCAGGCGCGAACACGTGACCTTAAAGGTACGGACACCCTTTTATGGAGAGCGTGCTTCTCGGCTTATTCGACGGATTCTTCGTGTTCAGGAGGAAAGAGATCCGGGCGACGCTGTTGCGTCTTGGCGAGGCGCTGTTCCTCGCGCCACGCCAAAATGGCCTCGTGATTGCCGGATGTCAGCACCGGCGGCACACCCAACCCTCTAAACTCTGGTGGACGCGTGTAGGCCGGAGCATCCAGCAGGCCATCCTGAAACGAATCGGACAGGGCGGAATTGGCGTCGCCTAGGACGCCGGGAATTAGCCGCGCAATGGCGTCGATGAGGACGAGCGCAGGCAGTTCGCCGCCGGAGAGCACGTAGTCGCCGATGGAGACCTCGCGCGTCACAAACGTATCGCGTACACGCTGGTCGATGCCCTTGTAGTGACCGGCAATCAGCAACAGGTTTTTGTGGAGGGACAGGCGGTTGGCGAGGGGTTGGTTGAGCGTTTCGCCGTCCGGCGTGAGGTAAATAATCTCGTCATAGGGCTCGCCGAGGTCATTTTGAAGCTCCTCGATGCAGGCTTCGATGCATGCAAAAAGCGGCTCTGGCCTGAGCACCATCCCTCCGCCGCCGCCGTACGGCAGGTCGTCGATCTGCCGGTAGCTGCCGAGCCCCCAGTCGCGTAAGTCATGCACGCGCACGTCCACGAGGCCCTTGTCCTGCGCGCGCTGGAGGATCGAGTGATCCAGCGGGCTGCGTACGAGGCCGGGAAGTACGGTGATGAGGTCGATACGCACTTTAGATATGGGATATGGGATATGGGAGATGGAATATGGGAAAGTGAATGTTTGGAGACGACCCGATATCCACTATCCGATATCCGATATCAAAAGCTATTCGATTAACCCCCCGGGAGGATCTACAGTGATGCGTCGCCGGTCCACGTCAACGTCGACGACGATTTCGGGCACGTCGGGAATGAGAGCGTTGGGGCGGCCGGTGCGGGCGACGACGAGCAGGCGTTGCGCGCCTTCGAGTACATCGCACACGACGCCGATGACCTCTCCTCCTCCCTCTTCAACGACCTCCATCCCGATTAGATCGTGGACGTAGACTTCGCCGTCTTCGAGGGGCGGAAGGTCGGCTTGCGAGGCGTAGACACCGACACGGCGCAAAGCCTCGGCGTCCTCGCGCGACGAGATGCCGGCCAGCTTGAGCAGCGCGATCGTTCGCCCTTTCAGCATCTGAAAGCGTACACTCTCGACCGCGTATGAGCGCGCCTGATCGGCGGATGGGCCGACGAATACACGCTCCAACGCGAGGAAGCGCTGCGGGTCGTCGGTCTCGGGGAACACCTTGACCTCGCCGGACACGCCGTGGGCGCGCCCGAAGTAGCCCATCAGAAGGAGAGGGTCAGTCATCTGAGTATGGCTGTATGGGTGTGTGGGTGTGCGGGCGTTGAGAGCCGATCTCCCTCACGCCCACGCTCCCAGACTCAATCAGGCCTTCTTCAGCTCTTCGATGTATGCCTTTAGGCCGTCCCAGTCACCGGCGGCGGCAAATCCAGCTTGCCTGGCCCACGATTCTTCGGTGGCAGAGGAAGCGCTGATGCCGCTTTCGCTGACGATGGTGCGGAGCGACGCCAGTTCCAAAGCGGCGAGTTGCGCAAAGGTGGTGATATCGTGCTCGTTGAGCAGCGCAGAGAACTTCGGACCAATGCCCCGAAGCTTGGTGAGCTTGTCGGGTTCGATGGATGCCTCCACCACGACCGGCCCTTCTGCCGCGGTTTCCTCGACGACGGGCTCCTCGGCTACTTCTTCACCGGCGGCTTCCGGAGCGGCCTCTTCAACTAATTCCTCTGTGGCAGCTTCCGGAACGGCTTCTTCCGCTGCCTCCTCACCGCAGGCCTCGGGAGCGTCCTCTTCAACTACTTCCTCTGTTGCAGCTTCCGGAGCCGTTTCTTCTGCTGCCGCCTCAGCGGCGGCCTCGGGAGCGGCTTCTTCCACCACTTCCTCAGCGGCGACTTCAGGTGCAGCTTCTTCCGCGGCGTCCTCAACAGCGGCCTCGGGAGCGGCTTCTTCCACTACATCCTCGGCGGCGGCTTCGGGAGCGACTTTTTCAATGACTTCCTCGGCGGCGGCTTCGGGAGCGGCTTCTTCCACTACTTCCTCAGCGGCAGCCTCAGGAGCGGATTCCGGAGCAGCTTCCTCCACTACTTCTTCCGTAGCAGCCTCTGCTTCGGCCGCAACCTCTTCTCCACCTTCGGCGGTGACTTGGGCGTCCGCGGCGGCGCGCTCAGCGCGCTCGGCATCTTCGGCCTCCTGACGCTGCTTCTCCAACTCGGCTTCGCGCTCGGCACGTGCCTTCTCAATCTCCTTCGCCTTCTCGGCGGCGACGGCGCGTTCGGCGTCCAACCGCTCCTGACGGAGCTCGGCCTTGGTCTTCTTAACGACCCTGTTCTCGGCACGATGCGAGAGGAAGGCTGTCACGGCCTGCTCGATCTCCTCTTCCGGCTTGCCCTTGCGGAGCAGGTGCAGACGAAGCATCACGCCCTGCTCGCTGAGCAGGTTGCGAACCGTGTGCGTCGGCTGCGCACCCTCACCAAGCCAGTAAAGGATGCGGTCCTCGTTCAGGCGGACGGCTGCGGGCTCGCTCAGCGGCTCGTACCGGCCGAGGTCTTCTATGAAACGACCATCGCGGGGGCTGCGGGCATCCGCGGCAACGAGGGCATAGATGGGGAGCTTCTTGCGGCCCATCCGGCGAAGGCGAAGTCTGACTGCCATGATGTTGGGTTACTGGTTGAAAGGTTGAAGGTTGGAAGGTTATGTAGTGCGTAATAGGAGTCGGCAAGAAGCCCTTACGAAATACGGATTACGATCTAGTTTTGCAGCCCCATCAGCGCGCCCATGTCGACGTCGCGGCCTTTCTTGGTGAGCCGCATCATCGTCTTCATCATCTTCTTCATCTCGCGGAACTGCTTGAGGAGCTGGTTAACGTCCTGCACCTTGAGCCCGGCGCCCTTGGCGATGCGCTGGCGGCGGCTGCCGTTGATGAGTTCGGGCTTGCTGCGCTCGGCCGGCGTCATGGACTGGATGAGTGCCTCGATGTGGACGAAGGCGTCGTCGCGGACGTCCATATCCTTGACGGCCTTGCCCAAGCCCGGGATCATGCCGAGGAGGTCTTTCATCGACCCCATCTTCTTGATCCGTTGAAGCTGTTCGTAGAAGTCGTCGAGATCGAAGGTCTGCTTGCGGAACTTCTTCTCGAGCTCGATGGCCTCCTCCTCGTCGAACTGCTCCTTCGCCTTCTCGACGAACGACACGATGTCGCCCATACCGAGGATGCGCTGCGCCATGCGGTCCGGGTGGAACTCTGTGAGCGCGTCGAGCTTCTCGCCGGTGGAAGCAAACTTGATCGGCTTCTCGACGACCGAACGGATGGATAGCGCCGCGCCGCCGCGGGTGTCGCCGTCGAGCTTGGTGAGGACGACACCGTCGATGTCGAGTTGCAGGTTGAACTCGCGTGCACTGTTCACGGCGTCCTGCCCCGTCATCGAGTCCACGATGAAGAGGATTTCGTCGGGCTTCACCGCGTTCTTGATGGCCACGACCTCGGCCATCATCTGCTCGTCCACGTGCAGACGGCCTGCCGTGTCGATGATGACGGTGTCGCGGCCGGTCTTGCGGGCTTCCTTGACGGCTTCGCGCGCCACGCGGACGGCATCCTTCTCGGGCACGCCGTCTTCGCCGCGAATGGCAAACGTGGGGACGCCCACCTGCGCCGCGAGCGTTTCCAACTGCTCCACGGCGGCCGGACGGTACACGTCGGCGGCGGCGAGAAGCGGGCTCTTGCCCTGGCTCTTCAGGAACCTCGCCAGTTTGGCAACAAACGTCGTTTTACCCGATCCCTGCAAACCGGCGATCAGGATGACGTTCGGGAGCCGCTTGCTCTTGTTCAGCTCAACGTGGACGTCGCCGAGGAGGAAAACCAGTTCGTCGTAGATGAGCTTGACGAACTGCTGGCCCGGCGCCACGGACGTGAGCACGTCCGCGTCCAGCGCCTTTTCCTTGACGCGGTTGGTGAACTCCCGGGCAACCTCGTAGTTGACGTCGGCGTCGAGGAGCGCGCGGCGGACCTCCCGCATCGTCTCCGCGATGTTGAGCTCGGTGATCTTGCCCTGGCCCCTTACACTCTTGAGGGCGGCGTCGAGCTTGTCGGATAGCGTATCGAACATAGAAGCGCAGAGGGAGGGTTAGAGGCTGTTGAAACAAGTGCTCTGTCGCCGAGGTGAGCGTATCTCAGTTGATATCAAGGCGCGAGATCGCAGGCGAATTGGAGATTCGTCGAGAATCTCGCAACGCCGAGATCGGCTGAGAGACGCCGCCGCAGGCAAGATGACTTTTTCAACAGCCTCGTAAGGGCTCGCGGATTGCGAGGGTCAGGGGCGGAGCCGCAAACGAAACCTGAACAATCTGTTCCGGCGGCAGGACCCCAGATCTGGTTCCGAACTGGGCAGCGGCTAATTTATTGTTTTTCCGCAATGCCACCGTTTAGAGGGTGCGAAGAAAATTGCCGTGCACGTTGGTTAAAAACCTTCGAACCTTATTGACGTGATGCCATTTCGAGAGCGAAGCCACTTCTACCAACATGACAGAAACAGAACAAGCCCACTTGGCCTCGGGTGCACTTCGATCACTGTACGAAAAGGTTAGGATCTTCTTTGAAGACCATGGCCTTGGACCGTCCACACCCTCGGTGGCGGCGGATGATCTGATCCAATTTCCTAGAAGAGAGTCTGTAGTTACCCTGCATATTCAAGCCTCACTTTTGTTAATTCAAGGCGCAGAGCATCTTTCCGCGTTTCTCGAATTAACCTCCTATAAGACGCCTTCACTAGCTCCCAGCGCTAACGCGAGAGCTATTGTGGAGAATTCAGCTCTGGCGCGCTGGTTATTCGATTCAAACATACCAATACGTAGACGAGTCAGACGAAGCCTCGCTTTGAGATATGCGGATCTCATTCAGCAAAAAAAAATTGTCAAAGCGAGAGACAAGAACACTGATATAACCAAAATCGATCAAAGAATCGATGCAATCGAAGCTCTTAGCGTCGAGCTAGGGTTTGAACTCATCATAAACAAAAAGGGTAATCGAGATGGAGTTGGAGAACGGATGACGCCTTTCACCGAAATAGTCAAGAATGAAATAGACCACGAAGCCAACTACAGGGTATTATCGTCGCTCACTCATGGCAACGTATCGACACTACGACAACTGGGCTACCAGATCATCGGTGACGATAGATTGGGCGATGGCGCAATTATCGAAGGATATGTTTCCCCACTAGTCATACTGTATATGATCCACGTGGTCGCAGATGCATTCTCTCAGGCTGTAGAAGCAAAGACCCGTTTGTTCGGCTGGGACATAGAAAGGCTAACTCGCGAGCTGAATCCGCTTCTTCGGACGCTGAATTCTTCTGTCGGTAATTGACAACTATGGCGTGGTACCCCTCGGCCTCAGCGGACGCATGGCGACCGTTGAGATCATATAGTTGTCCGGCCCCGCCAGCAGGTGGATAACGGTCACTGCAGCATCTTTCAGCCACATCCTATGCCCGCCAATGCTCCAGGCGTATACTTGCTGGACGTAGAACTCTCACGCGCGGGTCAACCTGCCCCCAAGAGAAACGCTTCGCTCCATGTCCCTTGCGGCCCGCTACCTCGGTTGCCTTCTTCTCTTTGGGGTCACCGCCTCACTTTCGCGTGCACAACCTGCGCTAACTGGCGTCAACCTGGCCGGCGCGGAGTTCGGCGATGGCTCTCTCCCAGGGCAGTACGGCGTCGATTACACGTACCCGACACCGGAGGAGGTCGACTACTTCACCGAGCTCGGGATGAACGTGTTTCGGCTTCCTTTTCGCTGGGAACGACTTCAGATTGCGGCCTACGCAGATTTTGACACCGTGGAATTGCGGCGGCTCGACGCCTTCGTCGATTACGCAAATGCATCCGGGGCGAAGGTCGTCCTCGACCCCCACAACTACGCCCGCTACTATGGTAATGTAATCGGTTCTGCGCAGTTGCCGGTGGAGGCGTTTCGAGACTTCTGGTCGCGCCTGGCCACGCACTACGCAGCAAACGACAGCGTCATCTTCGGTCTGATGAACGAGCCAAACTCGATGCCAACGGAGCTGTGGTTCTCCGACGCCAACGAAGCCATCGATGCCATCAGAGCCACTGGAGCCACGAACCTCATCCTCGTGCCCGGCAACGCATGGACCGGAGCGCACTCGTGGTACCAGAACTGGTACGGAACCCCAAATGCGACGGTGATGCGGCAGGTTGTAGACCCGCTCAACAACTACGCCTTCGACCTGCACCAATATCTGGATGCCGATTATTCGGGAACGTCTCCAACCTGCATGAGCACGACGGCCGGCTCGGAGAATCTCGTGGCAGCGACGGGCTGGCTGAGACAGCAGGGAGTGATGGGGTTCCTCGGTGAGATCGGAGCCGCCGACAACCCCACGTGCCTCCAGGCTCTCGACGACATGCTCGACTTTGTAGATGCCAACGCAGACGCCTGGCTCGGGTGGACGTATTGGGCTGCGGGTCCGTGGTGGGGTGACTATATGTATTCTATCGAGCCGGATGCCAATGGTAACGACCGCCCGCAAACTGCCGTGCTTCTCGAGCACATCGGGCAACCGGCCACTCCGGAACCCATCTCCTCGGGTGACGACGTCACCGCTCTCGATATCTGGCCGAATCCGACCCGGGGGGCAACGACACTTCGGTACGCCCTCAGCCGATCGAGCCCCGTAGAGGTTTCGATCTTCGACCTCCTTGGCCGACAGGTGCTGAAGCTGGACGAGGGGGTTCGCCAGGCAGGCACGTACAGCCTCTCCCTGCAAACTGAAGGTCTCGTTCCGGGCACGTACGTGGTACGCCTACGTGGCGGGACAGGCCTTCGCACACAGATGATTACGGTCATTCGGTAACGCTCGCTCAGCCCTTCGCGCGTAAGCGGCTATTCACTCCCCCTTCGGCCGCAGCGGCCGCATGGCGACTTCCGAGATCAGGTAGTTGGAAGGGCCCTCGAGCACCTGGATGAAGGTTGCGGCAACATCCTTGGACAAACGACGTTCGACCGAAGACAACCAGTACTCCGTCATGCGAACCTACACCATCGTCATTGAACGCGACCCCAAGACGTCGCTCCTCGTCGGCTACGTCCCGGGCTTCCCGGGTGCGCACTCACAGGCCGAGACGCGCGACGAACTTGAGACGAACATGCGTGAGGTGATCGAAATGCTGCTGGAAGACGGCGAGCCCAAGATCGAGGGCGAATTTATTGGGACGCAACTCATCTCGGTGGCTGCCTGAGCCGTGGGAACCGTCCCGGTCTTATCACCGCAAGAGGTCATTCGGCTGCTCCGCGCCCTCGGGTTTGTGGAGGTCCGTCAACGGGGTTCCCACAAACAATTTCGGCACGCAGATGGCCGCGGCACAACCGTCCCCTTCCATAAGGGACGAGACATCGCGCCCTCCTTGCTGCGCAAGATTGCACGCGATATCGGCGTGACGGTAAACGAGCTTCTCGGGCAATGAATCCGCAAGAAGCGTTCGCTACCCCTTCGGCCTCAGCGGCCGCATGGCGACTTCCGAGATCAGGTAGTTGTCAGGGCCCTCCAGCACGTGGATGACCGTCGCGGCTACGTCTTCCGGCTGCATGGGGTTAGGGCTGCCACTCGAGCCGGCTGCACCGGCAAAGTGGGTCGCCACGGAGCCAGGGTTGATGCAGGACACCTTGATGCCGTCCTCGCGAAGCTCTTTCATCAATGCCTCACTGTAACCGCGGATGGCAAACTTGGTGGCGTTGTACGCGCTGAGGTGAGCATTGCCAACCAGTCCCGCCACAGAGGCGATGTTGACAATATGTCCGCCGAAGCCGCTTTGCTTGTTCTGCGCCTTCATGGCAGGCACAGCCTCGCGTGTGCAGTGGTGCACCCCGCTGATGTTCACGTCGATCTGGAGGTTCCAGTCGTCGAGGGATTGTTCCTCCACCGCACCGAACCGACCCAGCCCCGCATTGTTGATCAGGATGTCGAGCGAGTCGGTTGATTCCTGGATGGATGAGAACGCCCGTTTGACAGCGTCTGGGTCCGTCACATCGCAGACGATGGGATGAAAATGTTCACCCAATTCATTTCGCACTCCGTTCAGATCGGCCTCATTACGCGCGAGCCCGAAGACAATAGCCCCCTTTTCGATCAACTGCGCCGAGAAATGCTTGCCGAGCCCTCGGCTGGCTCCGGATACGACTGCAACTTTGTTCTGGAGGTTCATGGCTTGAAATTGCGGAATGCGGATCGGACGGTGGCTTGGTCCACGGTACGAAAAACGGCGGGATTCCCCTGCACACCGCAAGCCGAATCGTTGCTATCCTCACATCGATCGCAACAACTGCACAAATGGCAAACACCAACCCTTGGTGGGACTTCTCCCTCGATCCCGACGTTCGCTCGGACGCGAACGCCGCCCGGTTACCCGATGAACAGGGTGCGCCGCTCGTCAATCCGCCTGACGAGAATGGCCGGCTCTCTCTTGAATACGGCCAATACCTGGGACTGGAAAGGCTTCTGGACGCCCAGACGCCGGCGTCGATGATTCCAGATGAGCGGATTTTCATCGTCATCCACCAGTTGTTTGAGTTGGTCTTCAAGCAGATGACGTTCGATCTCGGCGTCATAGCGCAGACGCTGCATCAGATCCTCGGGCTCGACGATGCCTCGTTCAATACAACGTGCCACGAAGAACTCCCCGGCGAAGCTGGACCCTCGCCGTTCTGGCGCCCCGCCATGACGGCTGCCGCGCGGCTCCGGCACTCGGCACGGTCCGTCCTGCCGACTGTGATGGCATACGTCGGTCGTGGCGAGGACGACGACGTGCTCTTCTCGAGCCTTGAATACGCCCACTTCAGAGACTTCCTGATCCCTGCCAGCGGCTTCCAGTCAGCGCAACTGCGGTTGATTCAGCGCGCTCTCGGCAAGTCGCCACTGCTTCGCGTGCGCGTTTTTCCCGGCGACTCCTTCGGGAAGCACTACACGGGCTGCCCCGTGAACCATCTCGCGGTGGGTGACCCACTCGTTTTGCAGGGCGGCCATGCAACCGCGTTTCCGAGCGACGACGAAGCGACACGTATCGTCGCAGATCTCGACGATATTGCTCATGCCGTGCTCTCACGCCTTGGGATGTTCCATGCCGACGAAGACGGCCTGATTGACGTGCCACTTATCACGCCGAAAGACCTTAACCGGGCCGTAAACCGCGTACGAATAACCATGGGAGACCGCAGTGACGCGGACGAAGCGACGGCACGATTTGCAGCGGATCTGGAGGCGGCTGCGCACGAGGAAAACGACCGGAGGCGTTCTTTCGCGGACGCACGAAAGGCTGCCCACGCTCTCCACGACCACAATACATGCCTTACGTTCGTCCTGGACAGGATTTCGGCCACGGATAACGCGCTCCACGCCACCGATCCTGACAGCTTCTTTACCGTCCACAGAAAGACCGTCAGGCGGCACGTAGCGGATGATTCCGGAACAGGCGGCGGCGGAATGCCCTACCTCATCACGAGCCAACGCTTCCTTCTCCCGCTGTTTCCCGCACTGGTGGCGTATTCAGATCTGCGTACATCCGGCACGGAGGATCACCGGGAGAGGTGGTAGGTGCTTGGGGTGTGAGGGCTTGAGTGGGAATATGGGATTTCGGATTTCGGATATGGGATTTCGGATATGGGATATGGGATTTGGGAGTGGGGGGCGAAGGACAAAAAACAGAGAAGAAGAACTGGGGTCTGGGGACGGCAGCAGAAGACGGAGGACCGAAGACGGAGGACCGAAGACGGAGGACCGAGGGCGGGTTTCGGATTTGGGATTTCGGAGTGGGGGCGAAGGACAGAAGACAGCGGACTGAAGCAGCTACCTGACTGACCAAGTACGAAGAACAAAGCCCGAAGTACGCTTTTCCCCCTGCACCCTTCACCCTTCCCGCAACCTCTTCGGGCCTGCAACGTACTTTTTGCATCTCACCCCACCCTTGCCAGAGTATGGCTACGCGCCAACGGACACGATCCCAACAAAGCGACGCCCCCGAGCAGGAGGATTACCTCCTCGCCT
>JADFQN010000109.1 GCA_022561755.1 Bacteroidota bacterium | reverse complement strand
GACTTCGTCATCACTTCCGACGAAGGCAAGCGGGGTGGGAAACGGGTTGCGCTGAAGGCCAATGTGGATGTGGCGTTGGATAAGTGCCCGGATGTGCGGCATGTGCTGGTCGTAAAGAACACCGGAGCGGACGTGGGCTGGGATGCGTCGCGGGATGTGTGGTACCACGAGGCGCTCGAATCGGCCGCCGCCGAGTGCCCCTGCGAGGCGATGGATTCCGAGGCCCCGCTGTTCATTCTGTACACGTCGGGCTCGACGGGCAAGCCGAAGGGCGTTCTGCACACCACGGCAGGCTACTGCGTCTTCACGAGCCTCACGCATCAGTACGTCTTCGATTGCCACGAGAACGAAGTGTTCTGGTGTACCGCCGACGTCGGCTGGGTTACGGGCCACAGCTACATCGTGTTCGGCCCGATGATCAACGGGGCCACGCAGGTTTTTTTCGAGGGCATCCCGACCTTCCCCAATGCAAGCCGTTTTTGGGAGGTCTGCGACCGTCACGGCGTCACCATCTTCTACACAGCGCCGACGGCCATCCGCGCCCTCATGGCCCAAGGCGACGACTTCGTGACGCGAACGGACCGCTCCTCGCTGCGCGTGCTCGGCACCGTCGGCGAGCCGATCAACCCCCAGGCCTGGCGGTGGTACTACGAAGTGGTGGGCGACAGCCGCTGCCCGATAGTAGACACGTGGTGGCAGACGGAGACCGGCGGCATCATGATTACGCCCTTGCCGGGCGCGATTCCGCAGAAACCCGGCTCGGCAACGCTGCCCTTCTTCGGCATCATTCCGCAGGTTTTGGATGCGGATGGCAACGAGCTCGATGGCGAGGCCGAGGGCATCCTCGTCATAGCCGATTCGTGGCCCAGCCAGGCGCGTACCCTCTATGGCGACCACCCTCGTTTTGTAAAAACGTACTTCGCGTCCTTCGAGGGCAAGTACTTCACCGGCGACGGCTGCCGCCGCGACGCCGACGGCTATTACTGGATCACCGGCCGCATCGACGATGTGATCAACGTTTCAGGTCACCGGATGGGCACGGCCGAAATAGAGAGCGCGCTTGTCCTCCACGAAGCCGTGGCCGAGGCCGCTGTGGTGGGCTATCCGCACGCCATCAAAGGGCAGGGGATTTACGCGTACGTAACACTCGGCGCCGACGTCGAGTCATCCGAAGAGCTCCGGGGCGAACTCATCCAGCACGTGCGCACGGTCATCGGCGCCATCGCCACGCCCGGCTTCATCCAGTTCGCCCCGGCGCTGCCCAAAACGCGCTCGGGCAAAATCATGCGCCGCATCCTCCGCAAAATCGCCGAGAACGACTTCACCAACCTCGGCGACACCTCCACGCTCGCCGATCCGGCCGTGGTGGATTCGTTGGTGGAGAACCGGCAGAACCGGGGATGACGTGAGTTAGATGATCTGCACGTCACGGCAGGCCTTGATTTCCTCATCAACCGTTATGAGAGAGCAACGATATTCGATTGCGGAAGCGACGATGATATGATCAAATGGGTCGCGATTATTAGGGATATGTATTCTTGTGGATGAGAGAGATATTTCGGGGCTAAGAGGAAGCAACTCAACGCCCGGATAGGCCAATGCAGCTCCAATCCAATCAGATACCGGCAATGACAATACGAGTTTGTCCCGACCAAGAGAAACTTTATTGGCAATCTCAAAACATGAAATTGCACTGACACCAATTCTACCACTTGTACTCTCGGCGCGAATCCGTTTGAGTTGTCTTGACGAGAGTTTTTGCAGATTGTCGTCTACCCACCAGATCCATACATGTGTATCAAGTATGATCACGCCTACTTATTTGAGAGCGTCCCAATCATCCTCGGCAACACTGCCAAAAGGATCCTCATATTTGAGAACTGTATTGCGTAAGGAGCGATGTGGTTTTCGTTGCGGTGAGCCGTCAGGTCTGTTGATGTCGAGATTGACATAGACGTCTTCTGAAAACGGTAGATCAACCCCAAGCAATCGCCAACCGTCTCCACTGGGGACGTTGGTTTTGGATGGTTTGTAGGACCCAGTTGCCCCGGGTTCGCTTACGCGATGGGCGCGGACATTGCGAACTTCGTCGATCTTAAACTCAGGTGAAATCCAATTGGATGGGTCTGGGATCTTAGCCGGGTCAAATGGATTTCTAGGAGGAGCTGTGTTCGTCATCAATCTGATTTCGTGACACTCGTCTAGTAATCCATCGACTAGCAGCCCAATCGCCTCTCTCCTTGCAAACTCGAAAAGCGTTTTCTGGAAATCAAGCTGATCGAGAGCATCGTAGGAAAAACCCCACATAGCCATGAGTGTTCTGGAGATCTCAACCGCTATGCTGTGTTCGGAGTGTGTGTCTTTTAGGGCTCCGCGACCAATTTGGGTCACAGTAAACGGGAACCTGAGGATAACCCCGTCCAAACCATGAGGTGTTCCGTCCTTCGGAGATTGCGACGCGATGCGTGTCATGGCCACTGAATTTGATAATGCGGCAGACAGTTACAAACCGATTGAGAGAATTGGTTCCTGACCGAGGGAAGAACAGAAGGGGAAATGCGCCAATACTGAATCAATGACCTGCCAAACCGCCTACATCGGCTTCTTCATCATCCCAATCACGGCCCCCATCACGGCGAACATTACTACGATGAATCCGGCGTCCACCAGCCAGAGGCCGAGCGGGTTCAGCGAATAGACGTAGTTCTGGGCGAGCATCGTCGCCACGAAGAACAGGCTGACGAATACGCCCGTCATCATCCCGTTCGAGGCGGAGGGCGCCTTCCCGATCAGGACGGCCAGGCCCCAAGCCGCGATGAATGTGACGAGAATTGAAATTCCCATCGTCATGGCCATGCTCGTGCCTTCGATCATCTCGGGTGTAATCCCGGTCAGGTCCATCCACATGGCATCAAAGAGCAGGGCATACCAGAGGAAGCCGATAAAGAAGCCGGCAACGGTGGCAGCGGCGATGGCCAGCCAGTTCACTTTGAAGAGCTTCGAGAACGGATGCATGGGAGGCGTGGTGGGGTGGGAGATGGACTGAGTTTAGCGCATCGGATTGAATATCCCATGTTTTCCATGAAGACTCCGACCAGCCTCATGCTGAGTTTTCGGCTTCTTTGTGTACCGCAAACCACAAAGTGGCTGACGTTGGAGGAGCCCCGGTGAGCGCCTCCCAGCACGTCATGTAGGCTTCCAGTTGCGGTTGATAGTGCCGCTTCAGCTGCTCTTTGTGAGCCTCGTCTTTGATGCGGTCGGTTTTGAAATCCACCAGATGCCAGCCGTCGGCGTCGAGGTAGGCGAGGTCGATGCGGCCGGTGATCACATCTCCGTGGTTGTTGGGGTCGGGGGCCGTGAACGGTACTTCCGTACGGACATCCTCGGCCGTCATCAGGGATGACCAGAGCGTGCTCGCTCGAAGATGCCTCACGGCCTCCAGCGCATTGCGCAGCAGCCTTGGCTCGGCATTGTTTTCGAGGAGTTGCTGACGTGTGAAGCGTTGTGTGATCTCCTCGTCGTAGGCCTCCTCTCGCCGGGCAATTGTCCATTCAAACAACGCATGTACCGCGCTCCCAAACCCGACACCAAGACCTCCGGAAACGGCCCGAAGCGGCTCGTCGCCGTGCAGTTGCGAGGGTCGGCGGACGGTGTACCTCGGCTCGGTATCAAAGGCTTCGAGTTGCAGCACGAACGCCACTGGGTCGATCTCATCGGCCGCAGGCTCGCTGAAAGCTGGAGGCTGCTCAAGTTCGGGGATGTCCTCCAGGGCCGGTTCGAGCGGGCCCCAGATCGACCGTGGGTCGTCGGACTTGGGCTCGTAACGAGAGACGACCAGCAAGCGTTCGGCGCGGGTGCAGGCTACGTAGAGAAGCCGGTGGGCCTCCGCCTCGGCGAAGCGGCGCTCCTCGTTCTCGAACGTGGCCGTGTCTTCTTCGTGAGAGGACCAATTCTGCGGAGCCGCGACCACCTTGCGGCCCTTCCCGAACCCTTTCAGATAGGGGAGCACCACCGTGGGCTCGCCGTCCTCGGTCCGGAACACGTGCGCGCTCACCGTTCTGTTGGGCGAGCGCTCGAACGGATCGGCGAGGAAAACACACGGAGCCTGGAGGCCCTTGGCCTGGTGCACGGTCATGATGCGGACGGCGCTTGAAGAGCCGCTCTCGAGCGAGCCCTCATCCATCGTCTGCTCGCCCGCCTCGTACCGGTGCAGTTCGTCCAGCACGTCGATCCAGTGGAGGCCGTCAGTCTCCAGGCTGCGCACCAGCGCGAGCAGCTTCAGCAGGCTTCCGGCACGCATCGTTCCGCCCTCCGCCTGCGCCGCCGTAGCAAGCAGCCCGTTCGATTCAAGGATGCGGCCGAGCGCAACGGATGGGGGAAGCGCATTGAGCCATTCCCGGGCTTGCCGGAGAAGCGTCCAGGATTGTGTAAATGCAGCGCGATCCTCCTCGGCCAACGCGCCAGGAGGCTCATCAGGAGGAGATCCGGTGAGTGCGGCTCCGATTCGCGTGTAGCGGAAGAGGCCAGCGTGCGAGATTCCGCAGAACGGGCCGGTCAGAAACGCGAGCCGCGCGGGGCCGTCGTTGGGCTTCAGGATGGTTTCGAGCAGACGGATCACCGCCTTCACTTCCGTGAGCTTGCCGAGCCCCTTCGAGCCGGTGATGGCGTACGGGATCCCCAGGGCCTCCAGCGCAGAGGCGTACACATGCAGCCGCTTGCTCACGCGTGCGAGCACGAGAAAATCGCCCGCAGTCGCCCCTTTCGAGCACGCGTACCGAATGTATTCTGCAATGCGCACCGCCTCTGCTTCCGCTATCGGCGTAGCAAAATCGCCCGATACCTTTTCGACCGACAGCTTTCTCAAACGAGCCGCATTCGGCCGCTCGTCCACCTTGAACGCGCGGAGCAGTTCGTACGGAGGTTGCCGGTTCGTGCCGCCTTCCTCGGCGCGGTCGTCGCTGAAAACCGGCGCCAGGGCGTCGTTGATCCAGTCGCAGATAGCGCTTTCCGAGCGAAAATTGGTGGACAGCCGGAGCGGCTCGTCATCCGGATGCAAGCGCTCGCAGACCTCACTGAATACCTGAATGTCGGCGCGGCGGAAGCGGTAGATGGATTGCTTGTCGTCGCCAACCACGAACAGGCTGCCCGGGCGGGGCCGGGCTCGCCGCCAGTCGATGATGCCGCGCTCGTTGGCGAGGTCGTCGTTCTCGGCGGTGAGGAGGAAGAGCACCTCCGCCTGCACCGGGTCGGTGTCCTGAAACTCGTCCACGAGCAAGAAACGGTACCGTTCGCCCAACCTCCGGCGGGCCTTCTGTCCTACGTCCGGGTCTCGCAGCAACTCGGCCGTGCGGAGCAGCAAATCCTGCTGGGCGAGCTTCCCCTGGCGTTTTCTGAAACCCGCATACTCCTTGACGGCAGGTGAACAGAACGCATGGAGCTTCTCGTATATGAAAGCCATCCATTTCTCGATCACAGGTAAGACGACTTCCTGTCTGAGTGTTGGGGCGTGCTCGTGCGCCAGTGCTTTTGCGTCGTCTCGTTGCAGGATGGTGCTCTCGGCAAACCACCGGTTTTGAGTCACACCCACGGCCGCCTTCGACTCAAACAGACTGAGAAATCGAATGCGTCCGAGAGGGGAGTTCAGACCTGCGGCCGACATACGAGCTTGCGCGCGGTCGAGGGTCGTCTGCAATCCATCACGCGTCCCAAGAGGCGGATTAGGCCGCTTCGCCTGCCACGTTTCCACAAAGGCAGCGACCGTATTGACGGCAGCGGCCAGGTCGGGTTGAGGGGCATCTGGAGCGTACACCGCCAGGTTTTCCACCTTGCACAACTCGCCGAAGAAATCTTCCAGGTCGGTGGGCTCCATCCCGATGCGTTCCAACTCCACGAGTCTGGTTTCATTGGTTTGGAGTTGAGAGGCCACATAGCGGCGCCAGAAGGTTTTTCTGAGCTGTTCTTCCCGCCAGTCGTCTACGACCGCGAACGCCGGCGGCAGCCCGGCTGCCGATGCCTCGGCAGGCGCCGACCGAAGCAACTCCTGGCAAAACGAGTGGATGGTGGCGATGAAGCACCGATCTACGTGGCGGAGGGCCTCGTCCACGCGTTTCCGTTCCTCTCTCAGGCGGCGCAGCACGTCGGCCGGGTGCGGCGCGGATAGTTCTGTGGAGAGGTCGTCCCGGAGGTTCTGGAGTTCCGAGGCGAAGCGGGCGCGCATCTCCCCCGCCGCTTTTCGGGTGAAGGTGATGGCGGCGATCTCCTCAAGCGGTGTACCTGCGAGGACGTGCGCCAACAACCGGCCGACCAGCGCCGAGGTCTTCCCCGAGCCTGCCCCGGCGACGATGGCCATGTTGCGCTGCAGTTCGGCGGTGACACCCCGCTCGATATCGTAGCCCCCGATCAGGTCGCGTGCTTCCTGATCGGGCGGCGTCTGGTCCGCAAGCGGTGGACGGAGATGGGATCGACGCTCAGCCACGCTTCTTCAAGAGGCTGTTGAAATATCTGCTCTGTCGCCGAGACGTGCGGATATCGGCCGAGATCAAGGCGCGAGATCGCAGTCGAATCGGTGATTCGGCGAGCATCTCGCAACGCAGAGATCGGCCGAGAGGCGCCGTCGCAGGCAGGATGAGGTATTTCAACAGCCTCATAGGTAATTCCACTTCTCCAGGACATCCGATGCCGGATGCTCGGCATCTTCCCGGGCTGCCGTAGCCGCGGGTTCGATGACTTTCTTGCGCTCCGCGTAGGGCCCGCACGCCTCCCGGTAGTCGCAGTACGTGCAGTTTTCTGCGTTCGGAGCCTGCACAAAAAAGCCGGATGGCGGGAGGACGGAGAGGTCGCTGATAACCTTGGCCAGGCGCTCCGCAGAAGCCACGGGGTATTCCTCGCGGTAGCCGTTTTCCTTGACGGTCGGGAAGGAAAAGCCCGTCTTCGCCACGTCCCATCCGAAAGCCTCACGGAGCGCATGCGCGTATAGATGGGGCTGGATGAGGCGCCCCTCATCCAGCGGATCGCTCTTGTCCACATACCTCTTCGAGCTGCCCGTCTTGTAATCCCAAACCGCATAGCGGCCGGCATCCTCTCCATCAAGCGCCCGGTCGACCCGGTCCACGTAGCCTTTCACACGTATGGGCGGGAGGCCGGGCAAGTCCAGAGTGAGAGGGTCGGTGTGGTCTTCCGGATAGCCCGGCGGGTGCTCATGCCGCCTGTTGGGCTCGTTTCCAAACCCGAGTTCGAAGGCCACGGGCTCGTACCCTTCCTGCGCCAGTTCGGTTTGGAAAAAGATCCCGGTTGCCTCCCAAAGTCGGTTTCTGGTTTTTCTGCCGACGGCGGAATCCGGTGGGGGATACGTTGCTTCCCGCTCGGCGAGCACCTCATCAAAGACGCGTCGGAGCATGTCCTCGTCTGCTGCCGTCGGACGCTGCCCCGGCGGAAGACTCTCCATGAAGCGCCGAAATATCTGGTGGAGCACGTCGCCGCGTTGGAGCGCATCGAGCCAGTCGTCCTCGTCGGGCGGCTCGTCGGCCGGCTTGAGGCCAAGCACGTACCGAAGGAAGTATTTGTGAGGGCAGGCGGCGAGCGTCTGGAGGCGTGTGGCCGAGAGGGCGTCCTCCCCAAACAGGTTCAGGTCTTCGAGATCGCCGTGGTGGATCGTTCCCGGCTCTCCGATCCATCCGTCGTGTTCGGTAAAGATTGCGGGATTGTCTTTTAGCCGCTGCGATACCATCCCCTGGGCGGCGCCCGGAAACTGCTCGGCCAACAGGCGGCGCGCGGCTTCGTTGGGGTGAGGTTCGGCTGCGGCGCGGCCAAGCGCCACGGCGTACTCGGCGCAGTCGATGGCACCGGCGGAGGCCAGACGATTGGCGTCGTGCGCGATACGGAAAACCGGTATCTCCTGTTCAAGGTCTTTTTTCGCTCGCCAACGCGCACGCAAGAACAGCGGCGACGGCTCCAGCGGATCGTCGGTGACCGGATCGAGAACCGGATGAGACAGAGCGACCGATTGCGACGCCCGCGCCAGCGCCCGCACGGCCAGCCAAAGCTTGAGATCGGCGGGATGGCCGGAGGGAAGCGCACTTCCGCCGAGGGCCGCCCGGTCCACCGCCGACTCGTCGCCTTTATCGGCTTGCTGTGGGACGAAGGCTTCCGCGACAGGGCTCGCAGAAAGCGCATCCGCGTGCAGCCCGACCACAAAAAGGTGCTTCCTGCCGCTGAAACATGCGTTCTCCAGCGGAACCACATGCAAATGGCCGGGCTTGGGGGCCTCGGCTCGGGCGAAGCCGCCCAGCAACACCTTGCTCAGTAGCGTGGCGGCGCGCGAAAGCGGAAGCTCCAGGCCCGGCGACGCCTCGCTCATCGTATCGCTCATCCTATCGAGGTGGCGGACGAGTTGGATGTACGCGAATTCGTCGTCCGTGAACGGCTGGGCCTCCGGCGTGCTGCGCGCTTGCTTGAGGCGGAGCCCTACCACATCAACGGGCCCGAACTGCTCAGCAATAGCCCGGCACGACGCAGCAAGTTGATGGGGGAGCGCCGGCGTGCTGGGAAGCAGATCGAACAGAGCGGCCAGAGCGCCGCGAAGCGGGTGGGCATCGTCTAGGCGCTCGATGGCCTTTCGGTGCCCCGCGAGGCCTCGGCTGAAGTAGATCCGCCCAAGCCCATCGACGGCGGTATCCCGGGTGAGGTCTGCGATCCGGTCGATCCGCAGGAGCCCTCCGCGTGCAAGCCGCAGCAGCCGGTCGGGCGGGAAGTCTTCGGCGATCCACCCAAGAAGGCCCTTAAGAAATGCGCCTGAACCCGTGGAAACCAGCGGCCGGCCCGATGCCATCGAAACGGGAAGGGCAAGTCGGTTCGCTGCGTCGTCCGAGGTTTGATCCTCCCGAAGACCCAGAAAGAGGGCCAGATACGGATCGCGCCGGACGTACGCGACCTCCACCTCCTCCAGCGGAATGCGGTTGGCGCGGATGTGGTCGAGGACGGCCCGGACTTCGTCGGCGGGCGTGGCCGCGGCCATCAGATGCAGCGCGTCCGCGTCAGAAGGCTGCTCCGTGTACAGGCTTCCGGCGGCGTGTACGGTTGTCTCCTTCGGGAGGAACTTCGCATCGGCAAACCGGTGGCCGGCGGTTCCAACCGGAACGGTTAGCCCGATGTTCTCGTCCACCACGTCGTTGCCCGAAATCGAGCACGGCAGTCCGATGCGGTAGAAAGCGGGGACGTGGTTGCGGAGCGCCTCCAGCAGGCGGGCGGGGAGTTCGTCGAGCTGCACCTCGTCCAGCACAGCGACCACGGCGTTGGACTCCACTGCCCGCTGAATCGCGAGATGGTAGAGGTCAACCTCATCGAAATAGCCGCCATCGTGGAGCAGCCGCTCGAATGCCGCCAGCGCAGACGCGACGGCGCGAGCTCGCCGGCCCCGGGCCGTCTGGAGAGCATGACCCGCATCCGTCCCGGCCAGCCGCAGCGTCCGGATCGAGCGGCACAGCGCATCCCCGACGGCCGGGTTGTCGCGGCGCGTGTTGTGCGGATCGAGCGGTTGTAGCGAATCGTCGTTCGCATCCAGCATCTGCTCAACGATCAGCCGGTCGAACCCCGGCGGTAGCGGGCGCATTCCTTCGGCTTCCAGCGAGGCCTTCCCAAGTTTCTCGGCAAGCAGGCGCAGCGTGAGGGGCTCCAGATCGAGCAGCCCTGCGCCTGCTCGCGCAGCCGCAACGGTGAGAACCACCCCGTCCTGCTGTGTCGGCACGACCAGCCATTTCGGCTCCATCGAGTGCCGCTCGGCGAGTTCAATCAGGCCGCGTATGGGGAAGGCAATTGCCACGGAGAACGCCGATCAGGAATCAAGCAACGGCGTCTCTTCCGTCTGCGTTGGTTCGAGGGCAAGCTGTTCGCCTTCTTCCACGCCCCGAAGCGTCGTGGTGACCTCCATGACTTCGGGGATCTCGTCGCCGGAGGCAGCGCCGAGTTCCTTGAACTGCCGCACGGTGGGCAGGAAGCGCTTCTCCAGCGATCCCACTGACTTGTTGTACGCTCCGACCGTCTGGTTGAGGTGCCTGCCGATGCTGGAGAAATGCTCGGCCAGTACGGATGTCCGCCTGTACAACTCCTCCCCAAGCTCCTTGATTTTCATCGCATTCTCGGTAAGGGCCTCCTGCCGCCAGCCGTAGTGGACGGCCTTGAGGAGCGCAATCAGCGTGGTGGGTGTGGCGAGGATCACATTCCGATCCACACCGTGCTCGATGAGGCCGGGATCTTGTTCGAGCGCCGCGCTGAAGAACGTCTCGCCTGGGAGAAAGAGGACGATGAACTCCGGCGTGAACCCGAGGTGTTGGGTGTATGCCTTTGCACTCAATTGTTTGATGTGCGTTCTCACCTGCGCGGCGTGGCGCTTCAGGTGGGCCTCGCGCTCGGTATCGTCGTCTGTTTCGAGTGCTTCGAGGTAGGCCTGAAGCGGCGCCTTGGAGTCCACCACAATGCGGCGCTCGTTGGGCAGGCGTATGATCATGTCCGGCCGCAGCCGCCCGTCCTCTGTCTGGATTGTCGTCTGCTCTTCGAAGTCGCAGTAGTTGATCATCCCTGCCATCTCCACCACGCGACGAAGCTGGATCTCGCCCCAGCGGCCGCGGACCTGCGGAGCGCGAAGGGCCGTAACGAGGTTGGCCGTTTCCGAACGTAGCAGCTTCTGGGTTTCGGTGAGCGAAGCGACTTGTTCCCTCAGCGCGGCATACGCGCTCGTGCGGTCTTTCTCCACGGTCTCTATCTGCTTCTTGACGGCATCCATCGTTTCCTTGAGCGGCTTCACGAGGGCGTCCACCGCCTGTTGCTTTTTCTCCAGTTCGCCCTTGGCCTGCTCCTGCGTTTTGGCGAGGCTCTCTTGGGCGAGTTCCAGAAATTGCTCGTTGTTCTGTTTGAGGGCTCGGGATGAGAGCGCTTCAAATGCCTCGCGGAAGGCCTTCTCAGCCTCTTT
>JADFQN010000108.1 GCA_022561755.1 Bacteroidota bacterium | reverse complement strand
ACGACACCGGCCAATCGCACCTTCTCAGGAGCCACCCCCAGTTCATGTAGGATCTGCCGATCCGTATCGAGGAGCGCAAAGACAATGTCGCTGCGGTTATAGAACTCAACACTCGCCGCATCGTCTCCGTGCTGCCCGGGATGCACATACGGATTACATATAAATGGAATGCCGAGGTCGATGGCTGCCTCCTGAGCTGCCCACCCGAGATAATTGCCGGCCACGGAATGTACGACGTCGAAGCCTCGCATTAGGTGCCGCAACTTGGGAACGAATACCGCTCTGAACGAGCGGTATCCGAATGCTCTCAGCGATTGGTAGTAGTAACGCTGGAGCTTTGGAATAGCACGAACGGTAATGAGCGACAAGCGCGCACGCTCTGTCCACGACGGAGAGAGGGAGTGGATCCGGATGTCTCCGTCTGCATAACTCGAGTACGACGGAACGAGCACGCTATCCTCGATGACGCGCAGACGGTCTGGGATGGCCGCCTCCCGAAAGGTCAGCGCAGCGACCTCCACGTGGTTTCGCACCGCGAGTTCTGACACAACCATGCGAGTCTGTGTCTCCACCCCCCCTACAAAAGGATGATACCGCTGTGCGACGAAGAAGAGATTCATCTGAACACCCTCGCTGCCGGAATCGCACGGCTTGCGGTGCTCCCGGATGCTCCTAGTCCCCATGCCGTATCGTCTTCGTAGCCTATTCGGATCAGTAGGTTGCCGTATCTCGCCTTGAAGAGGTCGATCACAGACGGCGTAAAATGGTTAACCCAGTCTCCGGGTATACCTGTCCGGTAATGCTTGTTCTCGTCTGTTTCTCCACGCGGCCTGCCATGCGTCTTTGACTCAAATCGTTGGCTGTAGACCGTTCCCAAAACGAGTTGGCCTGTTGCCTTCATCGGACGCCGCGCCCGTATGAGCCATTTGTAGCGCCCGGCAACTCGGTTTCGCAATTGGTTCATAAACACTTCCAATTCCTGAAGTAACCGATGAGGCTCGTCTGCCTGAAGCAAACCAAGGAAGCCAAATATTTCGAGAAATCCCTTGTACGGCTGTCCTGTGAGGTCTTCCATACACAGTTCCAGAACGTTCGGCTGAGTGTAATCCCACTCGCCCATGGAGTTGATTTCCTCATTCGAGAACTCCATTTCCAGAAGCAAGCCTTCCTCCAGACTGCATGCCCTAAGCCGCTCTCTATGCTGCTGAAGATGGGGCAGGCCGTCCACTGGGTGGCTATTCCGATGAGAAAAGTATGCCGACACTATAATGTCTCGCGGGTCACGAATGACATGTACTCCCAGGTAGTCTGCCAGCGCATCCGCTTGTTCCATATCCGCCGTAATACATGAAACCATCTCGGCCTTGGTCGCCACCAAGTACTGCCTCATCTCGCTGCGAGAGAACGTCTCGTGATAGTCCGTTAACGGCCCTTTCGCAAGTGGAGTGAGCCGGTCGAGAACGAGGCGGTGACTGAGACCGATGTTTTTGCAAACGCCGGCAATGATTTGCCAGATCCACGTAGAAGCACATTTATGATGTCCATAATATATATACATAGTTTATATGATGTATTTATATGTTCTATACAAGTTGATATTGAAGTGCATGATATTCCCATAGCTGCCCTTTCTTCTCTATCAACTCCTTGTACGTGCCCACCTCCTGGACCCGGCCGTTCTCCAAAACAATGATCTGATCGGCGCTTTCCACCGTCGAAAGTCGATGGGCAATTACGATAACGGTTCTTCCTTCCATTAGACGTTCGAGCGACTCTTGTACGAGATGCTCCGACACGCTGTCCAATGCGCTCGTAGCCTCATCAAGAATGAGGATGTCTGGATTGCGCAGCAGTGCCCGCGCGATTGCAATTCGCTGGCGTTGCCCGCCCGACAGCCGGGCGCCACGTTCGCCGAGCATCGTATCAAACTCGTCAGTCAGCTCGCGGATGAACTCCATCGCGTTTGCCTCTTCTGCGGCCTCACGTATACTCGCTTCGGAAACACCTTCCAAGCCATACGCGATGTTGTTTCGAACCGAATCGTTAAAAAGGAACGTGTGCTGGTTCACGACCGAGATCGCTCTCCGCATATCGGCAATCCGCAATTCTCTACAATCCACTCCATCGAAGCTCACGATTCCTTGGTCAGGATCATAAAATCGAGCGATCAGATCAACAAGTGTCGACTTCCCCGCACCAGACGCGCCCACAACAGCCGTAATCTTCCCGCGCGGGATCTCAAGCGTCACAGCGTCGATCACGACTTGCTTCGGCTCGTAGCCGAACGATACGCCGTCGAGCCTGATGGAATTGGCAATTCCGGAAAACGGTCTGTTCCCATCGACGAGGTAGGGCTTGTCGTCTCTTCGCAACAGATCCGTCACCCGATCGAGCGCACCTCGGTAAACGAACCACACGGCCCGAGATGTATTGACGCTCTGCACCAGCGGCAGTAGGCGAAGCAGTACGACGAGAAATGCGAACAATGCGGCCGTCGACATGTAGCCCGGCCAAATGAGCAGTTGCACCGCAACGATGACCATTACGATTAACGTGGTCGCAGCAATCCCCTGCGAAAGTGGGCCAGCAATCGCGCTTCGCACGTAGGCCGCGACGTTCTGTACGCGAGCCTCCTCGCTTACGGCGCCGAATCGCCGCCCCTCATATGCCTGTGTACCGAACTCGTTGATGGTGCGGATTCCGCCGATTATCTCGTTCGTCATCATTGACACATTCGCACGATTTTGCGCGATGACACGGCCACTCCTCTTCAGCTTACGCAACAGCCCGGAAAGCACTCCGAACAGTAGGCCACAGAATGCCAGTGTGAGAAGCGCCAACTGCCACGAAAGAACAACGATGATCACCAGATACGTGACGATCATCAAACCCGTAACAATAAACATCCTTGAGATCTCGAACAGACTTTTCAACCGATTGATCTCAGACGTGATGGTATTCAGGATATCGCCCGTCCGCGCGGTGGAGAAGAAACTCACGGCTACCGACTGCACCTGATCGACCAATCTCCTTCTTAGTCTATCGAGGATGGCCTCGACCATGGTCGTACCAATCACCGATCCGGCGTACGCAACGAGTACGCGTAGCCAGATACTGCATAATATCACTGCGGACACGCGGTACAACCGGCCCAAAGCTTCTTGATCAACGGCGAGCACCACACGATCGAACCAACTCCAGCCCGTTGCAAGTGGGCTCGAGTTCGGATTCAACAGGTTTTCCAGAAACGGCAAGAGGAGACCGATTCCAATGCCCTCCAGAACCGCCGCGACCGCTGCGAGCACCAGGGTGAGACTAAACCTTCGCTTCTCCTCTCCGAGCAGGGCCCGCATCACCCCAATGCTGGGATCTCCTTTCCCTCGTCGCACAGTATTATGCATTGGTGAACGCCCATTTTGGCGCGACGTGGGCTGGAGCTCCAGGCCAGGAAATTGATCGTTTTTCGCGCTCATCTCCGCTCTTGTGAATTCCAGGAGTCAACCCAAACAACCCTACCTTGTTGCCAGGGCAACAGCGGTTAAGACGAGGCTTGCAACGCTCGTCGCGATTGCAAGCACTTCGCGCAAACTAACCGTCGTTGATTGCCGCTTCTCAATGATGTCTACTACCACGACATCCCCTTCCTCCAGTAACAACGAAGCGTTGGCACTGGTTAGAAGGGATTCTATCGGTTCGTTGAATGTGAGCCTTCGACCTTGACCAGCCTCACGAAACACCTTAACGCGAACGTCTTCCACCGTCTCACTTTCCTCCGTCAGGACGACCAAAGGTCCGGCAACAGCGAGCAAGTCCAACAACTGCACTTCCCTTTCCACACGCCACCTCCCCGTTGTTGCAACGTCTCCGAGCACGTAAATCACCATAGTCGGATGACCGGGCCTGGCATACAGGTTTTCCATCGCCGCTAGCCCCGTGCCTTGAGCAGAGGCAGGTAGTACGGCCAAGAGAAGGACAAATGAGACCACCAAACAGCGTTGCATCATCGTTTCGGGCGTCATCGGGAGGAGATTAGATCGAACTTTTGTATGCCTGAACGTATTCCGGCGAATAGCCGTAAGCGTAACCGCTACCCTTCGAGTCATCGAAGCGGTTCACCACGATGCCGGCAAGAGGCAGGCCAACGCCCTCCAGCGCCGAACATGCCTGCTCCAAAGCCTTCAGGTCGGTTTGATTGGCAGAGACAACCATGAGCGAGGCGTCTGCCGCTTCCGCAAGGAGAAGCGCGTCGGTGGCCACGAGCACAGGTGGTGAGTCGATCAGGATTGCGTCGAAAACTTGACGAGCAGACTCGATGAGAGACGTGAACCTCTCGGTGTCAATTAACTCGGAAGGTGGCGATTTTGCATCTCCGGCCGGGATGAAGGACAAGTTATCTACGTCCGTGCCAAACTGACTGAAAAGGTCCTCCACGCTTTGTGGAGTTCCGTTGTTCGCATGTGGAACGTCTCCGTCCAAGAGAAGATTGGCCAGAGTGATTTGATTCTCTTCACCGAGAAGAATATGCCCACCCGGCCGTCGCATGTCTGCATCAATCAGCAGCGTTTTCTGCCCACCCACTGCCATCGCAACGGCTAAGTTTGTCGACGTTACGGTTTTCCCTGCCCCCAGTTCCGGACTCGTAATCAACAGCACCTTAGGCGGTGCCGGAAACGTGTGGCTAAGGTTCGTTCGAATGAGCCGAAAGTTTTCCGTGATGGGGGACCAAGGGTCAATACGCGCCATCAAAAGTGAGGAGATTGTCTTCCCTTCAACCTCAACCTCATCTGATCCGTTGAACATCGCCTTTATTTGCTTATCCATCGATGGAACAACACCGAGGACACGGTACCCCTTCATCTGCAGATCTTCTGGGCGACGCAGCTGACGATCCGTCGCATGGCGGACAAGGGCGAGCCCGACGCCAAACCCTAGGCCCAACAAGAGACCAAGGATCACATTTTGGGGCATGTTAGGCCGAAAAGGGGAACGCGGAGTTGAGGCCGCACTCACAACACTGACATACCCCAGTTCGGATTCTTCGGCAATAAGAGTACGTTGAAGCTCGACCAAGAACGTATTGTAAAAACTGCCAACGACCGCTTTCCGCCTTTCCAGTTGTGCAAGCTCAACGGTCTGACGCGGAATGCCTTGAAGCTGACCGGCAAACCCGCCGACTCGAGATCCAAGGGACCGAGACTGCGCTTCCAGACCCCCAAGCAGTGCTTGCCGTTCCGCACGCTGTGTTCGTAGTTGAGCGACGTAGGCCTCGTCGTACGCCGTCGGTAAACCCTCGGTGAGAGCAGCCAGCTGGGAGGTGAGGCCCTCTCGGCGCTGCTCATAGCGCTGAATCTGACCTATAAGCTCTTGAAGCTCTGGCACTTCGCTCTCGTTCCCGTACAAGTCTGGATTGACGGTGTAATACGGTTCGGTTCGAAGTTTTAAATCGGCGATTCGCTGATCAAAGGAGCTAATCTCGGCTTCCAGCCCTTGTGTACGTGGTCGTGTGTAGCCCTCTTCAGGGGATACTCGATCCAGTTCCTCGGTGATAACATTAAGAGCATGGCGCTGCGACTCGATCTGCAGTCTCGTTTGATCCTGCTGGGCTCGAAAGGAAGCGTACTGCTGAACCAACTGTTCGCCGGCGTATCCCCGTTCTGGGATTCGGCGACTTTGCGAGAAGGCCACTACCTGATCATCAATCTCATCAAGCTCCCCACTCAAATTGCCCACCTGCTCCTCCAGAAATGTTCGTGCAGCAACGACGCTCGCTCTGCTTTCCTCCAGCGTCACCTTGCGGTATTCCTCAGCATACATATTTGCAATTCGTGCAGCTTCCTCCGGCACCGTACTAACTGCGATTATTTCAATCATGTCTTGCTCGCGCAGCGACTGGAAGGTCACCTGGTCGAACAGCAGATCGGCCACGTCCTGTACACCAAGATCCGCTTCTCCGTCGGGCGCCTCAAGTATCGGGAAGAAAGCCCGTGAATTCAGGACACTGTCAGCCTCAATAAGGCGGGCAGCTACTCGCCGGCTTAGATCTTGGGAGTGCTGAAGCCGGCCTAATTCATTGGGGAGCGAGTGGCGCCCAAAGGGCACGCTTACAGCATCAATGGCCGATTGGCCCGCACTCGCACGACCACCTTCCGACGTGATGACAGACACAATAGAAATGGCCTCATACTCGGTCGGCAACAGTAGTGTGTACCCAATCGTCAAGGCAGTCACCAGCAACGTGACAAGGAGAATTAACTTGACACCTCTGCGTAACGCAACCCATATTTCCTCAAACCCCAGCTTTGCTTCTCCGTGACCATCTGGTTTGATAGCAGCATGATTCGGAGCGTTCCACACGCCCTCCACGACAGGCCGCTGAGGCACCGACGATTGAGTTGTCTTTACTGGAAGATTCTGTTCCACGGCTGAGAATGTTATTGCTTTAGCCTGCGCCTTGCCCCGTCAGCACGACAGGAAACGTGCGCACCATGATATACAGATCGAGCCAAAGTGTTGCGTTCTGGACGTATTCTATATCAAGCTCGACGCGCGTCCGGAAGTTAAGCTCGTTGCGGCCCAATACCTGCCATAGCCCGGTGATACCCGGCCTCACTTGAAGCACTACTCGCTCAAGTCCCACCATATCAGATATCTCTCCAGGGACGTACGCACGTGGACCTACCAGACTCATGTCCCCCACGAAGACGTTCCAAAACTGAGGAAGTTCGTCGAGACTATACCGGCGAAGGAAGGACCCGACCCTAGTTATCCGGGGGTCGTCGGTCAGCTTGTGGAAGTCGAGGTACTCTTTCTTTCTTTGTTCGTCGTTCGCCAGGATTTCCGCAAGCCTCTCTTCAGAATTCGGATGCATCGTTCTGAACTTGTAGACCGAATAGATTCGACCAGCCCTGCCCATTCGCAATTGCTTGAACAATACAGGCCCGCTGCTATCGAGGCGGATAAGCAGCGATGTAACCAGTAGAACCGGCAGCAGGACGATGCCCACAACAAACGATATGACCACGTCGAGTACTCTCTTTAGCAATCGATATCCACCGTGCGAGGCGTGTACGTTCGCCAAATAAACTCCCGCAAATCGTTCGCAAACTGGGAGGGCAGTCCAGAATGCCGTGTCACGACTGCCTTCCCTCAGCCCATACACACGCCGAAACATCTTTGCATAGTATCTCATTTTATCAGCGTTTTGCTCGTTGGCCTCGGGTAGAAACGAGACAATCGTATCTCGAACGCCCAGTGCTGCCGCAACGCGTGCCGCATCTCGAGGTTTACCCACTATCATATCCGGATCCTTCCCGTTGGCGGTCGGTTCAGACGACGTTTCGCTCTGCTCGAAGAGAGCGACAGGACGGAGCCCCATCTCCGGCCACCGGCGCAGGCCATCTACAATTCCTTGCCCCGCGTCGTTATATGAAATCACAACAACAGGTATCCCCCACCATGTAGTTCTGGCGGCCAATACGCGCAGAAGCGCCCTTGCAAGTGGCACAACGACCAAGGCTATGAGACCAAACAACCCTACAACGATGTCAGTTTCTGTAACGCCACCCACGCCTAGCCCGACAAAAATACCAAGGACTGCAAAGGCGGTGATCCGCATCATGTCCCTTATCTCGGTCGCCGGATGCACAACAAGTCGGTGATAGAACCCGGCCAGCAGGTAGAGTGCTTCCAGCCCAGCGCACAAGATGGCCAATACCCATGGCGCGGGATGCAGCCCCAGCCACGCAGTGATGACCCACGTTATGGTGGTTACAACAACGAGGGCGAGGAGGTCTCCGAACAGAACGGCCAGCCGCATTGCGCCTTCTCCTCCACGGGGCCGCTCACCTCCCAACAGCCCATTCGCCTCAGGCGTCGACGAGGCGGATACGCGCCGCTCGTGAGGCCGCTCGAGCACGCCCATTTCCTGGGCCACACTGGCGCGACCCGCTGTGCCAGCATTCGTCTTGAACCGCTCTACGACAGCATCCATCCCGATCTACAGCTAGAGGTTTCTGCGAAACTGGTGATATTGATCATTCACATACCTGTCGAACTCAGTTCGAAATCGTTGAATGGAAAAACGTTCTGCATGCGCACGGATGCGATCAGGTCGGAATATTGATCGATAGTTTTCGAAAGCCTCTACCGCTGCAACTACGCACTCGGGCGTCTGCTGACTGAAGTGTAGCCCTGTCTCGCCGTGGACAACAGTCTCCGTAGCACCACCTCGGCCATAGGCAATGACTGGTGTTCCGCAGGCTTGAGCCTCAACGGCCACAATGCCGAAATCCTCTTCGGCTGCAAATAGGAAAGCGCGTGCACGTTGCATGTAGTGTCGAACAACGTCAAATGGCTGATAGCCCATCACCGATGTATTCGGCCCGGCTGCCTCACGTATTCGCGCTAACTCCGGCCCATCTCCGATAATGATCAACTCCTTGTCAGGCATTCGATTGAACGCCTCCACAATAAGGTCTACCCGCTTATAGGAGACAAGGCGAGATACGGTTACGTAATAATTTTCCTTCTCTCCGTACGGATGGAAGGCATCGGTATCCACAGGAGGATAGATCACTTTGCTGGGTCGCCTGTAGGCTTTCCATATACGCCTGGATACGTGACGCGAGTTCGCAACGAAGGCATCCACTCGGGATGCGCTCGTTGCATCGAACAAGCGCATGTAATGGAGAACGAGCCGAACAATCAAACTCCGAACGCCTCGCTCTACAGACTGCTGGCGCAAGTACGTAGGCTGTAGATCCCACGCATACCTAATTGGGCTATGTACGTATGAGATGTGCAGCTGATCCGGTGCGGTAATAACCCCCTTGGCGACTACGTAGTTTGACGAAATGACGACGTCATATCCACTTAGGTCGAACTGCTCAATGGCTATTGGCGTAAGCGGGAGGTAGCACCGATATTTTGAACGTGCAAAGGGTAGCCTCTGAAGGAATGACGTCTGGACGGTTTTGCCCTGAAGAAAACCACGCTGATCGGCCGGTAGGAAATCGAAGAGGCTGTAGATCGACGACTCCGGAAAAACGGAGATCATCTGTTCCAGAACCCGCTCGGCTCCGCCGTACACCGGCAACCAATCGTGGACCAAAGCCACCGCGCCGCTGCCGTTGAGCCGTCCACCGACTTGTGCGTCCGGCGGAGACAGGACGGGCAGGCCGGGCGTAGCTATCCCGTCTCCCGCCTCGACTGAGCGGATCGATCTCCCGTCTGAATCGGGGATGGGAATGCCAGGCTTACTGGGTGCGTACATGCAATCCGAAACTGCGAAGAGCGGGGCAGACAACGAAAGACCTCAAAGAAAGAACCGCGAGCCAATGGCCATGCACGACGATGATTTTGAGGTCTTGGCACTTGTGAACGAATTCGTTGCCGGGTTGCTCAACTGCATAAGTCTCAGAGCAAAATCGATGGCGATCTACGGTGCTTGTCTACGCTCGCAGGCGCCTCGAAATGAACTCGCTCTCACTGCATGTTGTTTTCGTAAGTCGCATCGGATCACCACCGAGCCTGCCTTTGAATCGGATATCGGGGCAACTCGCCGAATATCACCGGCAACTCTCTGACGTTCCGGCATCGCTTTGCTGCACCCTTCGCCGACGTCATGTTCAGCTGCACACAGGACGACAGGTTATGCTTTCACTGACATCTTCTCGTGAGAGGCACGAGACTCGAGGGCAAAATCGCGATAAACGACTTTCCAGTTCCTTCCGGGTGCGACAACCGCACCCGCATACCCTTGGGTCGGGGCGAACTCCTCCATGAACCAGTGTTCTGCCCGATCCTGATTTCCATCAATAGCCACCATTCTTGGTCGCTCAGAGGGCCGGACAGACACTTGGAAACTATCCAATGGCACTTGCAATCCCTTTCCCATCGACTTGAGATATGCTTCCTTCCGCGTCCAACACGCAAGGAATGAGGTGATCCTTTCTCCGACGGGCAGTGATCTCAGCGCTTCCTGCTCTCCGTCGGAGAGAAACGAGTCTCCAAGCGACAGCACATCCAGGCCTCTACGCGGACACTCAATGTCAACTCCAATTTGGCTCGAGGGAGCCACGGCACAGACGATCCAATCGCCCGCATGAGCAATGTTAAAGCCAAACGGTCCGTGGATGGTGTGTGCCGGCAGGCCAGGTTTGCCGTTTTCGCCGTACGTGAAACGAATCGCTCCCGGAAGCCTGTGCAGATAGCGACCGAGAAGTACCCGAAGGAACGCCCGTGCAACGATAAACTGAACGCGGTCTTTCTTATACACGAACCGGCCTGCACGAATCAGTTCGTCGGAGGACAATACCCGGAGCCACCCGCCGGCACGTTTCGCGGAGAGACCTAGAGGGCATCGCCAGACGTGCACTTCGCCCTGGATTGTTCGAATCCGGTCGGGACAAGGCTTCCAGTCGGTCTTATTCCGGCGCATCATTTTTCAGCCAACTTTGGTGTTGGTATGCCCATGCGAACCGTTCCGAAGTACGGCGAACATGGACTGGTTGAATCCTAGACCAGAGATATCCAGCAGTCGTCTCAACGGATGTCGGTTGCGCAACCGGATCCCTAGTCCTGTTCACATAACAATTCAGCCGCTGAGGCAGATTCTACCGCTACCAGAACGTGGCCTATCGAGTTGCAACCCGATTTAGTGCCGATTCCACGTGAGCCCGAAGAACATTTACCACGGCCTCGTGACCAGCCTCATTCAAATGGCCTCCGCCCTCCGCGTGATCGACCCTTAGGAGGCTGTTGAAATACGTCATCCTGTCTGCGAAGGCGCCTCTCGACCGATCTCTTCGTTGCCCCGCAGTACTGCGGGGCCGAATCACCGATTCGACTACGATCTCGCGCCTTGATCTCAACCAAGATGCGCTCGGTTCGGCGACAGAGCACGTAATTCAACAGCCTTTTAGGGACCACCTCTGAGTATCCTCCAGCGGTAGCCCAGTATTGTCGGCACGTTCACTGGTCTGGAAGACGA
>JADFQN010000107.1 GCA_022561755.1 Bacteroidota bacterium | reverse complement strand
AAGCCTGGTACGCGAGCCCGCGCTGTCGCGGATCTGCGCCGTTCACTGTACGAGGCTCTCGAATACCACCGCAAGCGCGCGGGTGAGGATCCGCCCGAGCGAGACCTCGACAAGGAGGCATTGGCGGCCGTTGCTACGGGTCGAATGCCCGCTCTTCTCGAGGCCCACCGTGCAAACGACATTCTGACGGCGCTGCGCCTCGTACGCGAGTTTCCGGAGATGCGCATGATCCTCAGTGGCGCCAGTGAGGCCTACCTCGTCCTCGGCGAGTTGCGTGAAATGGGCGTCCCCGTCATCCTGCACCCAACCATGATGCGCGCCCGAGGCGAGCGCGAGAACGCTACGATGGAAACGGCCAATCTGCTCCACGAAGCGGGTATTCTATTCGCTATCCAGAGTGGCTACGAATCCTACGTGCCCAAGACCCGCGTCGTGCTTTTCGAGGCCGCCATCGCCGCCGCCTACGGACTTCCACGAGATGCGGCCCTTGCTGCCATTACGATCGATGCGGCTCGCATACTCGGTATCGAAAACCTCGTGGGCTCCATTGAAGAAGGCAAGGACGCCGATCTCGTCCTCTTTGACGGTGATCCCCTGGAGTACACCTCGCACGTTTGCGCGGTTATCGTAGACGGTCGTGTGGTTCGGGAAGAATGCAAGTAATGTCGACCAACACGCGCGAACATCGCGGCGCGTCCTTCCCCGCACTTGTTGTTGGGATGCGGGTTAGTGACACGTCACCTAATCACGAATGAGAGCTCTCGTTCTGCACAAGGACGGCGACGACGTTCGCTCCGTCATAGAGGAAGTCGAGGAGTCACGTCTGCCGGAAGGCGATGTGCTGATCGACGTTGCCTACTCGAGCCTAAATTACAAGGACGGGCTGGCGGTGACGAACACGGGCAAGATCGTCCGCGGCGAGTATCCGTTCGTGCCGGGGATTGACCTCGCGGGAACGGTGGTAGAGTCAGATTCGCCGAAGTGGCAGGTGGGCGACAAGGTCATTCTCACCGGATGGAGCACGGGCGAGGCTCGCTGGGGCGGCTACGCCGAGCGCGCACGGGCGAAGGCCGAACATCTGGTCAGGCTGCCGGACGGCATGAGTCTGAAAGAGGCCATGCTGGTCGGCACCGCAGGTCTGACAGCGATGCTCAGTGTGCTGGCCATCGAAGAGATGCACGTCACACCGGACCGGGGACCGATTGTGGTGACGGGCGCATCGGGCGGCGTGGGTTCGACAGCCGTTGCCTTACTGGCACGTGCAGGCTACGAGGTGGCGGCGTCTACCGGTACGGCCTCAGCCCACGACTATCTGAAAGAGCTGGGCGCATCGCAGATTGTTGATCGCGCCGAACTGGCCGAGCCGACTTCGAATCCGCTCGGAAAAGCTCGCTGGGCTGGTGCGGTTGACTCGGTAGGAGGGAGCACACTGGCCCACATCATCGCCGAAACCATGCGCCACGGGTGCATCGCGGCGTGCGGTCTGGCGGGGGGCCACGCACTCGACACCACGGTTTTCCCGTTCATCCTGCGCGGCGTCGTGTTGTACGGCATCGACTCGAACACGGCGCCCTCCGAAAAACGAGAGGCTGCATGGGCGCGTCTGGCTGAGGCGGTGGGTGACGGCGCCTTTGCGGGCGTGGACGAGACCATCAGCCTCGCCGACGTCATTCCCTACAGTAAAAAGATCGTCCGAGGTGAGACGCGCGGGCGCGTGATTGTAGATGTTCGAGCCTGATCGGCTTAGCTCGTCTTGCAGGCAGGCCCAACCAGTTTCAGGAGCTTGGGAGGCTGTTGAATTACGTGCTCCCCGCAATCCCGCAAGCCTGCGGGACGGGGCAGGCTGTCTCGGCGACAGCCCGCCCCGACTTGTGGGGGAGTGCATCTCGGTTGAAATCAAGGCGCGAGATCGTAGGCGAATCGGTGATTCGGCGAGCATCTCGCAACGAAGAGATCGGCCGAGAGACGCCGCCGCAGGCAGGATGACGTATTTCAACAGCCTCCTAACAAGTATTTGAAGCAGACACCGGTGCTTCTAAGGAGTGCAATCGTGTCGCGCGTGCACCTGATTGGGTTGCCGGTGGCGCTTAATCGCAGATCCGTTAGTGCCGACATAGATTAATGAGAAAGCTTATCCATCTCGTCGTGCACGCCTTGATAGGAGCGGGCTGATGATTGTTGATGTTTGCGTTTCATGGGGTCGGCCCGTCCGGCAGGCAGGCACTTCCAACCCTTTCCGGGAGTTTGGGAGGCGATTGCCGGAGGCGTTATTTGTCCCGCGAAGTATCTTATTCCCGAAACGAATGGACTCACGGACGCACAAATGCGATCAATTCAGGATCCGATGGCTCGTCGCGACATTGTCGCGCGGGTAGAGCGCGTATCCAGTGATAGTGAACGACAGTGGGGCCAAATGGATGTCTCGCAAATGCTCGCTCATGCAGCGGATCAGTTGCGAATAGCTGTTGGGGACATAAATGTGGATAGAGCCCGAGGGCCTTTCCAGTTCGCCCCGATGCGATATTTGATGGTTCATGTCTTGCCGTGGCCGAAAGGAAAGGCCCAGGCTCCACATGAGGCGCTCACGACGGCACCGACTGACGTGGAGGAGGATCGGGCGACACTGTTGTCGCTCATTGACCGTTTCGCGACGACGCCTCCCTCAGACGCGCCACCGCTGCATCCGCTCTTCGGTCGAATGACTGCGCGGGATTGGGGCGTGTTCTCGTATCGGCATCTCGACCATCATCTCCGACAATTCAGCGCGTGAAATCACATGGCCAACTACATCATTGCCTATCACGGTGGCGGAAAGCCTGAGAGCCCTGAGGAGGGAGCCGAACAGATGGCGAAATGGCAAGCCTGGGTCAGCGGTCTTGGCGATGCCGTGGTCAATCCCGGCACGCCCTTGGGAAAGTCCAAGATCGTAAGCTCCGGTGGTGTATCAGACGGTGATGGGTCGAATTCTTTGACAGGGTATTCTATTGTGAAAGCCGACAGCATGGACGCTGCTCTCGAAATGGCTAAGGCATGTCCATTCCTTGAAATCGGCACGGTCGAAGTCGCAGAAGTGATGGAAATGTAGTTCGCCGCCGCCCGGTGAATTTAAGCGTTGCGCGCATACCGCCAGCCACATCCTGACTGCCACGACATGGCCTTTTCTCCCGGTTATCGAAACTTCGTCGTTGAACAACTCGAGCACATTTCCTCGATTACCTCGAAGAGCATGTTCGGTGGCGTGGGGCTCTACGCGGACGGTTTCTTCTTTGCGTTGATCGCCGACGATCAGCTCTACTTCAAAGTCGATGATTCAAATCGGCCAGATTTTGAAGCAGCCGATATGGGGGCGTTTAGTCCTTACGGAGACGGGCGTACGATGCAGTACTACGAAGTGCCGATTGGGGTTCTGGAGGACGTAGATGCATTGCGGACATGGGCAGAGAAGGCCATCGAGGTGGCGCAGCACGCCAAAAAGGGCAAGAAGCAGTAGTGGGTTAATTTGAGAGCCCGCGTTCAAACCGATGCCCGCGTTCAAACCGACGCCGAGGAATCAGAAAGATGGCACATGTACGATACATGGTAGACGATGTATCAGAGGCCGTTGCCTTCTATGTCTCAAAGCTTGGCTTTGAAGTCGAACAGCAATACGGTTCTGCGATTGCAATCTTGGTACGTGGCGACCTGACGCTATGGGTCGCTGGGCCCCAAACATCGGCGGCCAGGCCAATGCTAGATGGCGCTCAGCCCAGGCCGGGGGGCTGGTCAAGGTTTGTTTTGATTGTCGATGATTTGGAATCCCTCGTCTCAAAGCTCAAGGACGATGGCGTGCGATTCAAAAACGAAATTGTGGAGCAAGGGGGACGCAAACAGATTCTCTGCGAAGACCCTTCTGGTAACGTAGTTGAGCTTTTTCAGCAAGCGTAGCACCACGACTCTTGAGTGGCTCTGCCGTTCAGTTTTTCAAACTGCCCCACTATCCCCCAAGCGGACTTAACCGGGTGCTCAGCCCAGATTGCAATGGCACATCGTTCATCACCGGAAGATCGAGCATTCTGCGCTCAGTTCGAATCCGGCGAGTTTCCACCCGCAGAGCTCGATCATCGCGCGCACCTGAGGCTGTCCTACGTTTACCTGATCGAGCACGATACCGAGACAGCTTATCAATTAATGCGCGAAGCGCTGCTGGCCTTTCTCGAACACAACGGCGTCGATCCATCGAAGTACCACGACACCATGACCCGCGCATGGATTCTGGCCGTACGTCATTTCATGGAGGCGACTTCAAGCCAGGACTCAGCCGAGTCGTTCATCGAGCAGAATCCGGAAATGCTCGACTCGAAAATCATGATGACGCACTATTCCGCGGACGTGCTCGTCTCGGATGAGGCCCGCGCGCAATTCGTTGATCCGGATCTGGACCCAATACCGCAGCATGCTGGGTAAGTCGTTCAACTGGTTGACGCGATGAACGCAGACGTATGATTCGGGAGTCGCCGTCTGGGGGCACGGCAACCAACTGATGGTGCTGACGTACGGTCCAGCCCTAGCCCATTTGCCCATCTCGACCACCTATTTGCAATGACTCGATTTCTCACCGCCCTGTTTGTTGCAACGGCTACGTTTCTTCCCGCTGCCGCGCAGCCTGACATCATGTACGACATCGGGTGGGAAGACCCTCAAGATCACTACTTCGACGTAACGATGGAAATCGGCGGACTCAGCGAGCCTACGGTAGAGGTGCGCATGCCGGCCTGGCGTCCAGGTCGATACATTATTCAAAATTATGTCAGGTACGTGATCGCATTTGCGGCGTCGACCCCCGACGGCGAGCGCCTTCCGTTTGAGAAAGTTGACAAGGACACCTGGCGAGTGGCAACGCTGGGTAACGAACGAGTCGTTGTGAGCTATCGGAATTACGCCAACGTGCTAGATGGGGGCGAGAGTTTTCTTGGCGAATCGGAAGCATATCTGAATCCTGTTTCGGTTCTGATGAACGTGCCCGGCCGCATGACTGAGCCAGTCGGGCTAACACTGCAGCGCCCCGAGGGGTGGCGTATCGCGACGGCCCTCGACTACGACGAGGCAGTCGGAGCATTTCTGGCGACCGACTACCATGAACTCGTCGATACGCCGTTTCTCGTTAGCCCTGACTTCGACCTCATAAGCTTCGAGGAAGGTGGCGCAACGATCGAGATCGCCGTCCAGGGTGACTGGGAATACGACGAGGATCGGCTGGTGGCAGATCATCGAGCGATAGTTAGTGCTCAAGCGAACATCATGCAGACCGTTCCCTTCAAGCGCTACCTGTTCATGTATCACGTGCTGGACCACCCGATTGGACACGGCGTCGAACACAAGAATTCGACTTCAATCGTGCTTGGCCCTGCATCTGCAATGACAATGCCTGCGAGCGGGGAGTACGCGACGGGCATGTACAGGGCTTTTCTGGGAGTCGCGTCACACGAGCTTTTCCATGCATGGAATGTGGAACGCATTCGTCCGGAAGTGATGTACCCAACGGACTATAGCAGCGAGCAGTACACCACACAGATGTGGATTTTTGAAGGGATCACTGACTACTACGCGGACGTAGCGCTGCACCGTGCCGGCCTCACGACGGAGGAGGCATTTCTCAACGGATTGGCGGGTACGATTCGGTCGTTCGACCAGAGTCCCGGACGCAAGATCACATCGATCGCTATGTCCAGTTTTGACAGCTGGACAAAGCAGGATGATGCACCGCCGAATACGTTCTATTCATTCTATACAGCTGGGAAGGCAATGGGGCTGGTTCTCGATCTGGAAGTGCGAGGCCGAACCGACGGTGATAAATCACTGGATGATGTTTTCCGGTTTATGTATAGCGAGTATCCGATGAAGGACCGTGGCTTGCCGGAAAATGGGTTCCAACAGGCGCTTGAGGCCGTCAGCGGTACCTCGTTCGAGGAGTTCTTCGACCGCCATATCTACGGCACAGAGGACGTTGATTGGAATGTGTACCTGTCGCGGGCCGGACTAAGCCTGATTGAACGTATCGACACCGATCCTGCATCCTGGCTGCGTGTATTCCTGGGTGGAATGACCATCGTCGGCGTCCACCCAAACGGTTTGGCAGCGTCCGCGGGCCTGGAGGCCGGCGACGAATTCAAGATCGTCGGCGGGCAAAACGTCACAGGCGACGAATCGTTGGCAGCTGCTTTCGCGCAGTTTGCGCCAGGCGACGTGGCGGATATCGTCGTTATTCGTGACGGTGAAGAACACGTTGTCGAGTTGGAAGTCGGAACGCCGCCGGTCGAATTCGTGATGGAAGTCTCAGAGAACTCGTCCGCTGAGCAATCCGCAATTCGCCGGAGTTGGTTGGGGCAGTAGGTGAACCTACTAGTAACCTGAAGAACTCGTCCCCGTGGGCTCCGTAGCGAATATCGCCAGACCCTCTATCGCCCAGGCAATTACGTTATGAATGCAACCTCATCCCGCCCTTTCCCGCTCACTATGTTCGCTGCGTCTTTCACACTCGGCGTGCTGCTATTTAGCGCCTCGCTTAGGGCTCAAGCCGTGGACGATCCGCGCGGTAGGTACGAATTCAGTTCGACCGACGAAGATGGACGACCGTTCTCGGGGACACTCCACATCACGGAGTTCGACGGCGTCTTGGGAGGCAGGGTAATCACCACGTTGCGCCCCCCGTTTCCGATGGAGACCGTAGAGGTTGACGGGAATGTTATCGCGGTCACCGCGCGCACTTCGGGTGCGGACTGGACGCTGCGGCTACGCTTGACGATGGATGGAGAAGATTTTACGGGCGAGTGGACCTTGCGCGATCAAGAGGGCGCATTGGAAGGGACGAAGTTTCTAACGGACGAGGACGATAACCTGCGGCCAGTAGACTGCCGGGCGTCCGGCGTCGACGCGTTGGCAAAATGTGCGACATACCACGTGTGGGAAGATCGCGAGGCTGAGACCGGAAGGAAAATCCCCCTAAACATTGTCATTCTTCCCGCGCGAAGTACCGAAGGCGCCCCCGATCCACTTTTCGCGTTCGCCGGTGGTCCAGGACAAGCCTCAACTGATGGTGCCGGAGGCAATGCGCAGCGATACGAACAAGTTCTGGAGCATCGCGACGTAGTGATGGTAGACCAGCGTGGCACGGGTGGCTCGAACGGCCTTGCGTGTGGATTTGCGAGCACGCAAAAGCTCGCCCTTGTGCTCCTTGCCTGGGACGTGCCAATGGACGAGCTCGCGGCGTGCCGCCAAGAGCTTTCCGAGCGAGCCGACCTGTCCTTGTACCACACGTCGATCGCTGTCGATGACATCAACGAGGTGCGCGAGTGGCTGGGCTACGACCGCATAAACCTATATGGGGGTTCGTACGGTACGCGCGCGGCGCTCGTATATCTCCGGCGGCACTCCGAGACCGTACGCACGATGACGATCCGTGGCGTCATGCCTACTACTGGGGTTTTTCCGCTCAACAACCCCGCAGACGCTCAGGTGTCTCTGGAACAGGTGTTCGCCGACTGCGAATCCGACCCGAAGTGTGAAGCGGCTTTCCCGGAGATTCGGAGCCAGTTTGCGGCCGTCCTAAGCCGGCTCGAGATGTCGCCCGGCTCTATCCGAGTCTTTGATCGAGTAACTCAAGATTCGGTCGAGATCCCTATCACGCGAGACGTGTTTGCCGGTTCAATGCGGCGGTTGTTGATGGACTCCGGTCTCCAAAGTGAGATTCCGAGCATCATAGATCGAGCCGCGGCTGGAGACCTCAGCCATCTCGCCTCCGGCGTGAGCGCGACACTGGCCGTCGCGAATGGTCTCTACCTCGGGATGGGGTTCTCGGTGATCTGCGCGGAAGAGTTCGAACGAATTGCCGCCGCGGATATCGCAGCGGAGACGGCTGGAACGTTTCTCGGAGCCGCCCAATTGCAAGCGATTATCGGCATATGTCGCGATTGGCCGCGTGGATCGATCCCCGCGAACTTCCACGAGCCCGTGCGCGCAGATGTGCCGATCTTGTTGCTTTCCGGCGCACTCGACCCGACCACTCCAGCGCGCTGGGGAGCCGAGGCTGCGGACCACTTGTCCAACAGCGTGCACCTTGTGCAGCCCGGGATATCGCATTCCCCGTTCTCGCCCTGCGCGCTAGGGATCATGGTCGAGATGATCGAATCGGGTTCGGTGGAGGGCCTAGACACCTCATGCGTGGAGGGGTTGGAGAGACCAGCGTTCGATTTGGGTGGTATGTAGTCCTCCAGGGATCGCGGCGCCGCGAAATGCGGGCTTGTAATCCCTTAGAGAAAGACTAAGGTGCACCCCGGCATAGCGAGTAAGTCGAAGCATTGGGCGGCAGCAGGCAGTTCCAGCCTTGTCCAGCCCCTGAGCATCCTGGCGCGGTTTCATCGTAGTGGTATTCCATAGCTTGAAAACATGGAAGCCTTCTTCACTTGGATGAAAAGGGTTTATTTACGCCATATTGCACTATGGCGGTTGGAGAGAGACGCGGATTTCCGCGCCACGCTGGATAAATTTGCCTGGGGCGGAATGCGATTGGCAGGTGTATTTGCCATTCTGGGCGTGGCTCTCTTCATACTGGCCCATCTCATTGCAGGAAGCAGACTGTACTGGAGCTTCTCAGGAATCGATCCGGCGCCACGCGTGGTTCTTTGGAACAAAGCGCTTTTCGTCGGACTCGGTACCCTGTTGTTGCTTGCCGCCAAGGTGCGGCTCCGGCTTGGACCCAGCCGCCTGCTGATGGCGCTGCTCCTGCTCGTTACGGCCCTTGCATTGATCTGGGAAGACGTTCAGGAAGGAGACCTCATGTTCACGGCTGCCTGGCTTACCCTGGTCATGCTATTCGCAGTTGGTACCGTTCCATTTCAACCCTTGCAGTCTGTAGGGCTTTGTTTGGGCATAATGGCATCCTATGTTTTCTTTGTCGACTACGCGTCCATGGCCTCGGCGGGCGTGCCATTGGACCATCTGGTCTATCTGGGACTCGTTGGACTACTCTGCTCGGCGATGAGCTCCGCACTCTACGAGAGTCGCTATGCGCAATACCGCTCAAAAAGAAAGATCGAGCAGATGCAGGATCAGCTGGTCCAGAAAGAAAAGCTCGCGTCGCTCGGCCACTGGACGGCAGGAATCGCGCACGAGATCAAGAATCCACTCAACTTCGTCAACAACTTCGCCAAGCTGTCCATAGACATCGCCGATGAGTTGGGCGAGGAGTTGGCGGCAACACCGGAGCACTCGATTGCGGAGGACGGAAGTGAAATACACGGTCTGATAGAAATCCTGAAAACCAATGCCCGTAAGATTCTTGAGCATGGTCAACGAGCCGACAGGATTGTCCACGGGATGCTCCTCCACGCCCGAGGAGCGCAGGGGACGCGTGAACCAACAGACTTGAACGTTCTTCTACGCCTCGCTGCAGAGGCTGCCGAGGATGGCTTCCGCTCGCAGTATCCCGATGCCGCATTTAATCTTGAGATTCATCTTGATCCCTCGATTTCCAACGTGCCTGTCGTCGCCGAATCGATCATTCAGGTGGTTATCAATTTGCTTGACAATGCTTTTTACGCGTCGGCTCAATTGGCCGCGGGCGGAGACGGAGCCCCACCACTCGTAGAGCTTCGCACCCGAAGCCTTGCGCGCGCTATTGAGGTGCGAGTGACCGATTCCGGCATCGGAATGGACGCGAAAGCAATGTCTAGCGTCTTCGATCCCTTCTTTACCACGAAACCACCCGGAGAGGGGACGGGGTTGGGGCTGTCCCTCTCGTACGATATCGTCACGAAGGAGCATGGCGGCACGCTGACAGTGGAGAGTGAGGAAGGCCGGGGCGCGACGTTCGTCGTTACGCTGCCTATTGGCAAACACACCGCAGCACAGACATGATTCTGAAGGCACGGCCACCGGATTGCGACCAACGGGGCGTTACAGGCCAGGACTCAGCCGAATCGTTCATCGAGCAAAATCCAGAGTTGCTCGACTCGAAAATCATGATGACGCACTATTCCGCGGAGGTACTCATTTCGGATGAGGCTCGCACACAATTCGTTGAACCGGATCTGGACCCGATACCGAATGGTGGGTGAGCGTCTAGCCGGTTGGCGTTAGGGCCGCCGCATCCTTGCGTTCCCACAGAGAGAAGACGTACTTTCCAATCCTAGATACGCCCGCCAGACGTGGAGAAAATACAATGGCAGACCCAAGAGCTTTCATCAGTTTCGATTTCGATAAGAACTCGACCGAAAGGATCCTATTCGTCGGGCAGATCAAGAACTCAAGAACACCGTTTTCCGTCGAGGACTGGTCGTCGAAGGAGGATCTCCCTCAAGCTGAGTGGGAGGAGCTCCTAAACGCGAAGATCGGCAAGTGTCACTTGATGATTGTACTCGTAGGAAGGTCGATGGGAAGCGCAACGGGGGTCGCGAAGGAGATTCGTTTCGCTAATAGCCAAAACGTACCATTCTTTGGTGTTTACGTGGACGGCGCAGGTACTAGCAGTACTCTTCCCTCCGGTCTCGCTCGTAGTCGAACCATCGCGTGGGATTGGGATAAGATCGCGGATTCGGTTGACCAGATGATGGGCGAAGGCAAGAACAAGTAATGGAGGTGCCATGCGCCGAGCACTGATAGTTGGAATTGATGATTACCCCCAAGCACCGCTCCGTGGCTGTGTGAACGACGCGAACGCTATGGCCGCGGTGCTGGAAACGCATGGAACAGGTTCTCCGAACTTCCAAATCCTGTCAATGACCTCGCCATCCGACGAGGTTACGAGAGCAAATCTGCGGGAAGCGATTGAAAAACTTTTCGCCACCGACTGCGACATTGCTCTGCTCTACTTCTCCGGGCACGGCTTCGTGCGAAGCGCTGAAGGGTATATCGTGACCAAAGACGCCAAGAGGTACGACGAGGGAATTGCGATGACGGAGATCCTCAAAATGGTTAACGGTTCTCCTGTGAAGAACAAAATCATCATCTTGGACTGTTGCCATTCGGGGCATATGGGCAC
>JADFQN010000106.1 GCA_022561755.1 Bacteroidota bacterium | reverse complement strand
CGTCTCATTTGTAGATAATGGCCAGCAGCCGATACTACTGCTCGGAATTTATACCCAGTGGCAATAATTGACACTGACGCCCGGTTCGTCTATAATTGAGGGATGAACACAATCACCAGCAAAATGAACGTCTCGCTTCCACGAGCGCAAGAGAAGTACGTTAAGGGCCTCGTTAAGAAGGGGCGCTACAACTCGGCTTCCGAGGTCGTCCGGACAGGTCTCCGGCTTCTGGAGGAGCAAGAGAGAATCAACGAATTGAAACTAAAGGATCTTCGCGCAGCCATTCAGAAGGGCCTCGACAGTGGCCCGCCGGTCTTCATGACTAGAGATGAACTACAAGAGATGATCCACGATCATGCGGAGGCTCTGCGCAAAGAGGCGAAGAAGGAGAAACGGCCAGCCGCTCGATAATGGCCAAGCTAGGATTCAGCCCTGAAGCCCTTCAGGATATAAAAGAGCACTTTCAATACCATGGCGATTACAGCGAGAAGGCAGAAAGGCGATTTGCGGACAAAATGGACGAAGTCATCGGTCACCTCGAACAATTTCCGGAGTTCGGCCGTGCGCGTCCCGAGATAGCCCCTTCAATTCGGGGGTTCCCAATCAAGGCTCTTCGAGTAGCCGTGTTCTACACCTTCGACAAGGAGCAGGACACCGTCCTCGTCGCCCGCGTTCTTCGGCAAGAACGCGACATCGACGCAGTATTCACCGACGACTGATCCAAAGAACAGCACGGTGCACCCAATGAAGCTCGCAGACCTTCTTCGACGCATCGACGAACCGCTCGATATTGGGCAAGATGTTCTTTCGACACGTTATCAGGACGGCCGTGCATCTTCCGTTTTCTATATCAAAGGACTGCCGATGGACGGCTTCCGGAGCGCGGCATTGTCGTTTATCGAGCGTGTGTATGGCCGCGACCACACACACTATCAACAGTTCACAGAACATACTGCACATACGTATCAGAGCAGTGCTGAAAGCGGACTGGCCATATTGAAGGCCATCCGTACTGAGATCGCCGGAGGGTGGCTGTTCACGATCAGGGGACTCGTTGCAGCCGAGATGTTTTCCGACTTTCTCGATATGGCCCAACACCTACTTGACCAGGGCTACAAAGACCCCGCCGCCGTCGTCATTGGTTCTGTGCTTGAAGAGCATTTGCGACAACTCTGTGTCAAACATTCGATTGATATCGCCGACCCGAAAGGCGGTAAGATGATCCCACGAAAGGCCGATCGGCTTAATAGCGACCTCACGAAGAACGAAACCTATACTGCCCTCGATCAAAAGCAGATTACTGCGTGGCTCGGCCTCAGAAACGACGCAGCCCACGGCAAGTATGCGTCGTACACGGAAGAGCAGGTTAAGAACTACCTCGCTGGCGTTACCGAGTTTATGGCACGAGTTGCACCTTAATGCTTGAAGTTGCTTTGCGAGGTCGCGTTCGTCAGTGTATCATAAAGGACGTTATGGAACACTAATTGGCACGTGACCATGTCCCCCAACCTGCCGCCATTCAGACCACAAAAGCGTCCGCTCGGCAAGCGATTTCTTTACCGTTGCTCGGGGTCGGTCGCGTCGATGGCGTCCGCGTAGGCCAGCCGCAGGGTGTCATCGCGTCGGTCGGCGAGGATCGCCGCGAGAAGGGCGCTGGTGTCGGCCAAGGATGCTTCGTGGACGAACTATGGGTGGAGTAGAGGCGCTGGCCTCTTCTAGTCAAACGCACCTGCCGGACCCGGGAACACGACAGGACTTTCTGAGCCGTCGCTCGCGACACTCGACACGCCGAAGAAGTAATTGTCGATGACGACGTTTTCGAGAGCGTACGCCATTTCTTCGCCTTGGCCAGAGTCTGGGACGAACACAGAATGGGTCCATTGCGGATCGGTGGTGAGGCGCCAATGAACTCGGTAGCCGGCGAGTGCCGGGTTTTGCGGAGCATTGAGCCGGTTCCAGGAAAGCGTCGTCGAGGAGCTGACTGCGCCGCGTATCTGAACGTCACTCGGAGGAGCAGGAGCGGACGCGAGACTCGCCAAAACCACAGCGTTGAGGGCAGTCAGCTTGGCCACGTAGTCGAAGTCGACGTACTCGACGGTGTCGCCAAAGTGACGCCCATTCTCGATGCGAATGTTCTGATGCTGCCGGTCGTAATGCTCGTGCGTCTCCATAATGCGCACGGCAGGAAAGCCGGCTGACGAGAACGGACTGTGGTGCCCGCCGCGCCCGAACCGGTCCAGCCGGTAGATCATCATGATGTCGAGGTTGCGGATGTATTGGTCGGACATGCGGTCGACGTACCGGCCCAGATTACGCGCCGGACTGTCGATCTCACCGCCCGTGAACCGCCTGGTTCTTGCCTCGCGTTCAGTTTCGACGTCGCGCGTTCCCTCGGAAAAGACTCGCGCCGACGTGTTGTCGCATACGCCGTCGATCCCACAGACATTCCCGATCATATCGTTATTGAGCACCGCCTCGATTCGCCAGCCCTCAGCTCGGGCCACCTCGGCCATATGCTTTCCACCGAACAGGCCTTGTTCCTCACCCGACAGGCCGGCGTAGACGACGGTTGCGGCGAACTCGTAGCTCGATAGAACCCGTGCTGCTTCGAGTACGCCGGCCATCCCCGACGCGTTGTCGTTGGCCCCCGGTGCGTCCGACGTGAAATCCATGACGTCGGAGGCGCGGCTATCGATGTCGCCGCTCATAACGATGTACCGGTTCGGATCGCTGACGCCGCGTTGAATGGCGAGAACGTTGACCACCACCGTTGAATCTGGGATGCGGCGCTCGCCGCTGACGATGGACCGCTGCTCGACGATTTCCAAACATCCACCGCACGCGGCGCTAATACGTTCGAACTCGGCTCGTATCCACCGCCGTGCTGCACCGATGCCTCGCGTTTGGGAAACGGTGTCCGACCGCGTATGCCGCGTGCCGAATCCGGCCAGGGTGCGGATGTCGGCCTCGATGCGGGCCGCGCTGACGGCTGCCGCTATTGCATGCAACTCAGCAACCTCCAACGGAGGCGCGTATCCCTCGGTGAGCGAATCAGGCCACGCGGGCGACTGAGCGAAGGCGGACGAGACGGAAAGAAGCACCGTGACAACGACCAAGCGACGGTTTGCAGGACCTAGCATGAAATCGAGGTTGGGGCGTGGAATAATGAAAGCCTACAAATGCGCCGGGGATCATGAACGATCCAGCACTTCAACGCGCGAGCGAAGCCGTTCGATCTCTTCCATCAGGTCCAGCACCAGTGCAACGCCTGCGAGGTTAATGTCCAGATCTCGTTGCAACCTCACGGTTCGTTGAACGACCTGAATAGTGACGGCCGAAAATCGCCAGTTCGCTTGAATACGGCCCGTGGGTTTCAGGATGCCTTCGTCTACAAACTCTACGATTCGCATGGTATCTAGTGAGCACACACGACACAGCTCACGAAGTGAGAGCTCATGGTGCTCGTCCAGGATGTCTCCGGTCAGCAAGTCTTCCTTCATGACGGACTATACCCCAAGTTTGCTCCGAGGATTAAACGCCAGTTCCGATTCCATCTTTCTGTAGAGTTCTTTTGCGGAGTCATTCGTCGCTGCCGGCAAGGTTATCACAAGTATCACGTAAATGTCTCCGGGTGGAGTTCCCGGAATGCCCAGGCCCTTTAGTCGCAACTTGCGCCCTGTCGGCGTTCCGGCTGGAATGCTGAGATCCACGAGGCCTCCCGGCGTAGGCACCTGGACGGTCGCTCCCAGCGCAGCCTCCCACGGCGCAACCGGAAGGTTGAGGTACAGATCGCGGCCGTCGATTCGGTAGAGACGGTGAGGATTGAAACCGATCTCGAGGTAAAGATCGCCAGGCTCTCCGCCGCCCATCCCTGGCGTACCCTGGCCTGCCAGCCGGATTTCCTGGCCTTTTTTGAGACCCTTCGGGATTCTGACCTTCAGCGTATGCTCTTTGTACACCAGCCGACCGTCGGAATCCCACTCCGGGTTTCTCAGCGTGATGGTTCGTGTTGCACCCTCATAAGCATCTTCGAGGTCTATGAGCACTTTGGCGTGGTGATCGTCGCCGCGTGCTTGAACCCGAGTCTGTCTCCGACCTGGGCGTGCTGCACCCATCCGCTGCCCGAAAAGCGCCTCAAAGAAATCGCTGTACGTCGATGCTCCTTCGCCGTTGAAGCCTCCGCCGCGGAATTCAAATCCTGTATCCCAATCCGGCGGCGGTGAAAAATCCTGGCCGCTCTTCCAGCCTGCGCCCAGCTTGTCGTAAGCCGCTCGTTTGTCCGGATCACTGAGAACGTCGTGGGCTTCCCCAATTTCCTTGAAGCGAGCTTCCGCATGCGGTTCTTTGCTCACGTCCGGATGGTATTTCCGCGCGAGCCTCCGGTAGGCTCGCTTGACCTCGTCTTGCGTGGCGTCCTTTTCGACGCCTATTACCTGGTAGTAATCCTTAAAGTCCATGCCTTGGCGAAGCGAAGGGCTAATTTCCATATACCGGATAGGAGAGAACATTCCGGGATGAAGAAAGGTACCGATGAACCAGATCGCATAGTGCAGCCAATCGCCATGCCGGACTTCGCTCTCGCCTTCCTCGTTCAGTCCCGCACGTACCTCAAAGGTGAGTACATGCCGCGCATAGAAAAAGCGCTGGCTGCGCTCTCGGAGGACGACTTCTGGTGGCGGCCCAACGACGCCTCCAACAGCGCGGGCAACCTCGTGCTGCACCTCGCCGGAAACATCCGGCAGTGGATCGTCCACGGCCTCGGAGGCGCGGAGGACGTCCGCGAGCGCGAGAAGGAGTTTGCCGCGAAGGGCGGTGTCTCCAAAGCAGAAGCGCTGGCCTTGTTACACGCTTCCGTAGACGATGCCTGCGCCGTGCTCGAACAGATGGACGAAGATGGCTTAGCCGCGTCCTACACCCCGCAGGCTCACGAGGTGACAGGCCTCGAGGCCATCTACCACGTCATCGAGCACTTTGCCATGCACACCGGGCAGATCATCTGGATCGCCAAAGCGCGGTCGGGCGAGAGCCTCGGCTTCTATGCAGAAAAGCCGGGCAGCCTTGCCACGCTGATGTGGACACCTACGCCGGATGGGCCTGCTTCCTAAACAGTGCGTATCTGAACCACTGCGTAAAAAGACGCTGCGTAATTCTACGCTGCGCATTTTTACGCAGTGAAATGTGCCAATGCAAGCGTTCTTGTACGGTAGCTCCGCCAAACTGAGCGGAACGCCCACACCTGACGAGCCCATCGCATAGTTATCGCACACAGAATCTTTCGAAGCCATGCTCGAACTCCGACCAGATTGTGAGTGCTGCAACCGCGACCTCCGTCCCGATTCCGTGGAGGCCATGATCTGCTCGTTTGAGTGCACGATTTACCGTCCCTGTGTTGAGGGACCACTCGATTACACGTGTCCGAACTGTGAAGGCGGCTTCGTTCCTCGGCCGAGCCGTCCTGAGAACGATCGATAGAGATCCTCTGGTCCAGGCCTGTTTGCGATGTTCTCGCCTGGTCTTGTAGCTTCTGATCCCGACATGCTTATGCTGAACGCAGTCGAAGTGTCGGAACTAAGACAGTATCTGCGTTAATCAGCTTGCCTCTTTCCCTAAGAGGTTGTTGAATTACCTGCTCTGCAGCCGAGACGAGTGAATCGCGGTCGAGATCAAGGCGCGAGATCGCAGTCGAATCGGCGATTCGGCGAGATTCTCGCAACGCTGAGATCGACCGTGAGACACCGTCGCAGGCCGGATGAGGTATTTCAACAGCCTCCTAACCGCCAAACGAAATGAAAACGACCTCCCTATTATCTACCATCCTCGCCGCTATGCTGCTGGCCTTGCCGGTACGGGCACAACAAGACTTCAGCGCGGTCGAAATCGAGACCATTCCCGTTGCCGACGGCATTTACATGCTGATGGGCTCTGGTGGCAACATCGGCCTCTCCGTCGGCAAGGACGGCGCTTTCCTCGTGGACGATCAGTATGCCCCACTCTCCGAGAAAATCCTGGCGGCCGTAGCCGAACAGAGCGACGCGCCCATTGAGTTTGTAGTCAACACGCACTGGCACCCAGACCATACAGAGGGGAACGAGAACATGGGCGCGATGGGCGCCGTGCTCGTAGCGCACGAGAACGTTCGGGAGCGGATGAGCACCACGCAGTTCATTCGGGCATTCGGGATGGAGGTGCCTCCATCGCCGGCCGGCGCCCTCCCCGTCATCACGTTTGATGACGGCGTCACGCTCCACTGGAACGGCGACGAGATTCGCATTTTCCACGTCGCCCCTGCCCACACCGATGGTGACGCTGTGATTCACTTCGTAAACGCCGACGTCATCCACACCGGCGACATCTACTTTAACGGCCTCTATCCTTTTATCGATGTCGGCACAGGTGGCCGCTTCGACGGCATGATCGCGGCGACGGACGCCATTCTTGAGATCGCAGGAGAGAACACGAAGATCATTCCTGGACACGGCCCGCTCTCCGACCGTGCGCAGCTTCAGGCCTACCGTGACATGCTGGTTACGGTCCGCGACCGTATTTCCGAGATGGTAGAGAAAGGGATGGACCGTGACGCTGTCGTGGCCGCCGCACCAACGAGCGACCTCGATGCGGCATGGGGCGGAGGTTTTCTCGAGCCTGACATGTGGGTTGGTATAGCCTACGATGCTCTGACAGCCGACTCGCACTAACACTCTTCGTAGAGAGGCGCGCTGCACCTCAGTACTGATGACATCCTCCAGCCGAAAGCGTTCTGTTCGCAACATTGTCCTTGCCATCATTCTGGTGGGAGTTACGATCATTCTGATGTTTACCCGTCTCGGCTCGCTTTTTGGCGACGAAGCACCTGATCCAGCTCCGGTTGATGACTACGTTGCACCGGCCGATCCGTCGCAGCCTGCTGTTGCAAGCGAGACACCGGATCCAACGCCACAGCCCCTTGCTCCCGACACAGCGCCAGAGCCTGAGACGACCGACATGACGTTTACTGAGTTCTCAGAGCAGTACTCGGCACTCCGCCAGAACTTCCGGGCGCGCGACAGCCTGACGTCACTGATCGTGGGACGGCGTGTGGTGTGGGAGAGCCACCTCCGCAATGTGGCCCGGCACACCAGCTCGTTCTTCGTCACCGTTTGGCCGTCCACCAGTTACAGCGGAGCTACTGCCTCTCTCACGTTCGATCACGCTTTCGAGGACCAGCTCTATGCGCTACACCCGGAAGACCAGGTTGGATTTGAGGGCGTCGTCAAGCGCGCCGGCGGCTCGATCGGCATTGACGGGACGGCTATCTAGCGGATTGAGTGAGCGTTGCGGGAGAAATGGAAGGAGATGGAGGTGTAGAGAAAATGTCATCGCGAGGAGTGAGGCGACGTGGGGATCTCGTTGACCTCGGCGAGATGCAACGAGATTGCTTCGCTTCGCTCGCGACAACAATCGGTAGGCTAGCTTTCCGCTCGCAGCAAAAATCTCAACCATGCCCATCGAACTCGCGCCCGAAGCCAAGCAGCGCGTGATCGCCGCTATCAAGCCGTATTTCCTCGAGCATCGGAACGAGGAGATCGGCGACCTGCAGGCGGGCTTTCTGTTGGAGTTCTGCCTGAAGGAGATTGGACCGGCCATCTACAATTTGGGTGTTCACGATGCCCAGACGCACATAGGGCGCGTCGTGGAAGATCTGGACTCAGTGGTGTTTGCCGTCGAGCCCAGATAACAACGCCCAACCTGAGTCACTCCCGCGGAGCAGGCGAGGAGGGGAGTATCTGCGTTTTGAATTCCTCGTTATTCGCTTCGTTTGGGCAGGGTTCAGTCTAGGAGGCTGTTGAAAAACTCCACCTACCTATGGCGTAGTATTTCGACAGCCTCCTAGGGACGTCGTTCGCCGTGAAAGGCGTAACAGCAAAATCAATTTTCAACCAAGACGGTATCTTCCAACCATGCAACCCACGCTCGACACCCAGCCGCCCGCCACCGACGAAGGCCGCCCGAAGACCTACGTGGCCATCGCGGGCAACATCGGGGCGGGGAAAAGCTCGCTGACGGGCGTGCTGGCGGAGTACTTCGGATGGAAGTCGTTCTACGAGCGCGTGGACGACAACCCCTACCTCGCCGACTTCTACGAGGACATGAAGCGGTGGTCGTTCAACCTGCAGGTGTTCTTCCTTTCCAGCCGCTTCAAGCACCAACGGGCCATCGAAGAGGAGCCCCATTCGGTGGTTCAGGACCGTTCGATCTACGAGGACGTGGAGATCTTCGCGCGCAATCTCCACGAGATGAGATTGATGGGCAAGCGCGACTACGAGAACTACGTCGATCTGTTTGGGGTGATGACCAGCTACCTCAAGCCGCCGGACTTGCTCGTCTACCTTCGGGCCTCGGTGCCCACGCTCGTCAGGCAAATCCAGGCGCGCGGCCGTGACTTCGAAACGGGCATCCGCATCGACTACCTGGAGCGCCTCAACGAGCTCTACGAGGACTGGATCGACCGGTACCCGCACCCGAAGCTCATCGTGGAGACCGACAAGCTCGATTTCGTGAATGAACCTGAGGACCGGTTCGAGATTGTCAGCCGTGTAGAAAGCACACTGTTCGGGCTTTTTCCAGTCACCCGCTAGATGATTCATAGCGGATGAGCAGGCAACCGTCATACGGAAAGGCGCTTGCCGCTCTCCTGATATTAGCGGTGTGGCTTCCGGCGCAGGCCCAGGACTCGCCCCAAGACTCGACTCAGGCTACCCAGCAGGTTCGCAGCGATTTGCTCGTCAGTCCGTTTGGAACGGAGACCGGGCGTGCGTTCGGCGTGGTGCCCGTGACAACGCCAGAAGCGGATGGACTTGCTTTGCTCGGACAGATTCCGGGCGCCTTCCTCTATGATTTCGGCGATACTGGATGGGCGGATGGACTCAGCCTCGATGGACGATCTCCGCAGCGTGCTTCGCTCGCTCTTGATGGCATCCCTTTCACCGACCTATTCACCGAGCGGCCGCAGACGGAGTTGCTTCCGGCAGCCGTGCTGGGCCGGTTTCGGCTGGAGGGTACACGCTTCGGACATCCCGGCGCATTGAATGCGTACGTGCGCCCCGCCGAATGGCGGGGAAGCACTCCAATCACCGAAATACACTACCAGACGGGGCAGGAGGGCTTGCAATACGTCTCCGCCACGCATGCCCAGACGCGCACGCCTCCCGGGTTAATGGGCGGGGACGGTGGGCGGCTCAGTATGATGGGGCACGTCTCGGGCACGCAGTCGGACGGGCTTTTTGCAGGCGGTTCGTTGAGGGCCTGGCAGGCGCTAGGCCGGATCTCGCTCTCGCGCCCGGGCTTCGCCGCCACACTAACGGAGTTTCACGCCAAGCATACGGTTGGGGCGAGGGCAGGCGTCGCGGCAGATTTCCCTGCGGCCTACAATCCGGCAGCAGCGACCGTTCTCGATCCTCTAGCTGAGCGGGAGACCGTCCGCAACGACCTCGCACTGACCGTCCGCGTACCACTCGAAAACGAGCCCATGACGGCAACGGCGTTCTGGACGCTCCAGCACGAACGGTACACACCCACGGGAATCGACACGCTGGAAGCCAGGGGCAACCGGTATGGAGGTGGCCTTTCTTTGCCGTTCCGGGCGCGTGCTCACAACGTTTCGCTACGCCTCGACGGTTGGATGGACGACAAACCGGGAGGACGGATGAACCCGTTCACCGGCATTGGCACGCGTACCCAACTCCACGCCGCGTTGGCCGACTCGGTCTCCGTTTCGGGATTGGGATTGACCACGCAAGTAGGCGTTCATGCAGTTGGTGGAGAGGTGTTTCCATCTGGTCAGATCCGTGTGGAACATGGCGGTGCGTTTGCGGGGCTGGGCTACGCGGGGCACGTTCCCGGCCGCGTCGAATCAACTGGGTACAGCACACGGATCACAGGGTTGGACATTGCCACAGCGGAGCGTACGGCCTCGGCCGAGGCAGGCTTCGCGTTCCGCTCCGGCTCGGTGGAGGTGCAGCTCCGAGGCTTCGCCAACCTGACCACGAACCCGCGGGCGCTGGTCTCAGATGGAATTGGAGGAGCGGCGTTTGTGGATCTCGCAGGCGATGTCCAGCGAGCAGGCGGCTCGCTCACAATTGCGTGGCGTTCTGATGCAGAACGGGGTTTTTACGCAAAAGCAACTGCCAACGCAGCAACTGTTCTCAACCCCGACGATTCCGACCTGCACCGGCGAGAAGCGGATTCCCTCCCGAGCATCTGGGCGAACGGCCGCCTGGGCGTGCGCGCCCTCGGGCTGTTCGGCAACAACCTCGACCTCGATCTGGCGATGCAGGGCCGTGCGTGGAGTGCGTTTCGGAGCCGCACCTTCATTCCGGCTGCGGCGCTGTTTGCACTCCCAGCCTCAACATCTCCCGACGTTCCGGCAAGCGGCGTGCTCGACCTCGTTGTAGAGGCCCGGCTACAGCGCAGGGCCACACTGTTCCTCCTCTACGAAAACGTGCTGGCCACCCGTACATACGACGGCGCGTTCATCGTACCCGTCTACCCCCTCCCCGCCCACCGCGTCCGTTTCGGGCTGTTCTGGACACTTTTTGGGTAGGCAGGAGGTTGTGAGGACGTACCGCCGCCACGCGTTCCTAAGCGTTGGCAAACAATCGTGCTCGACTTCACAGGCGTGGGGTGTACCTTTTGCGCGAAACAGCTAATTCGTCGACGCCAAAACGTCTTATCCATACAACGTAGCGATAACGTGTGGCGCCATGCTCTACCCAGTTGTGAGCAATGATCTTGCGCCCTGTCGATCTTGCATGTTATCCGTCACCTCGACGGATAAACAGTCGTTAGGCGTCGGGTCGGCTATGCAGCCGCACCAAGGTTCTGACCGTTGAGAGGAAGATGAGATTTCAACGCGGGATACTTCTTGACTGGAGGACGGCCCTGGGGGTCGTATGGCTTTGTGGCGCGGGGTGCCAGGGGGTCGAGCCTTCTGCGGGGCTGCTTGGCGAAATCAACTTCCCCAACTCGGGACTGGCGACGGCTCAACCAGCGTT
>JADFQN010000105.1 GCA_022561755.1 Bacteroidota bacterium | reverse complement strand
GGGTGCCATGCTGTGACAGAGCCTGCATGGCCTGAGCTTCGGCGCGGCCCATCTTGCGGCAATTTACTTCCTCACTCATGCGGTGCCCGAGGATCGCGCGGCGACGGCGCAAGGCCTCTATGCCGCCGTCGTGGCGGGCCTCGCGATCCTCACCGGCAAAGACGTTCCTTGGGGCGTTCCGCTGCAAACGCCGTTCGTCTTGTATGACAAAGAAGAACGCGTCTTCAAGATGTGGTTTGTCTCCGGGACAGGCACCATCTGCGGAGCGTCGCCTTCTACGGCAGCCAGCATCGGTTACGCCACCTCTCCAGATGGAGTCACCTGGACCCTCTATGACGACCAGGCTACGACGGATCCGCCGTACCAGTTCAGCGACCCCGTATTGGAGCACGGCCCGCTCGGCGCGTGGGACTACAACTACTCGATCTCGCCCTACGTCCTCCCGACGAACACTGGCTACGAAATGTGGTACTCCGGCTGGGTATTCGGCGAAGGACAGGATATGGGCTACGCAACCTCGCCCGACGGAATAGCGTGGACAAAACATGAGAACAATCCGGTTCTCATCGCTCCGGGGTGGTCCAACGGCGTCCTATATCCGAGCGTCTTTCGCGAAGGGGACACCTACCGAATGTGGTTTCAAGGTTGGCAGTCCGGCTTCGGCGCGAGCATCGGCTACGCGACGGCGCCTTCCACAACCGGCGTTGAAGATCCTTCTTTACCAGAAGCGCCAGGTACCTTCACTTTGCACCAAAACTACCCGAATCCATTCAACCCGGCCACCAGCATTCGATATGAAGTTTCCGAACCAGCTCGGGTGGTATTAAAGGTTATGAATATAATCGGTCAGGAAATCCGGACGCTTGTGGATGAAATTAAACCTGTAGGATTCTATGAAGTGGTGTGGGATGGCCGGAACAGTCGAGGGCTAGGGATGCCCAGTGGGGTTTATTTATATAGGATTGAAGTTCAAGGGTTTACTTTGACGAGGAAGATGGTATTGCTGCAATAGTGACAAATAGCCGAACATTTGCGTTTAGCTGACGCTTTGGCAGATGCCTCGTTCGAGCTCGCGAAGTTTTCCATGATTCAGTTATTTACTCAGTAGGTGCCTCGAGACCGCGCGGCTCACGCATGGCCGTTATATACCTGTTCTTGCCACCCACTCCCCATCATACGTTTCCAGCAGCCGCCCAAGCCCATCCCGCCAGCGCTCACGCGTGCCATCCACCCGGCGGCGGAGCCAGAAGCCAAAAGCTGTGTTGGCCTCGTACTTCGCCTCCCACTCGTTCGTTAAGTGAAGGCCTATCCGGGGCAGCAGGCCTTCGCTCAGGTCGGTGAAAGCGAAGACGGAGAACCCGCCTTCGTAGGCTTCCGCTCCATCGGGAATGGGGCCGCCATCGAGGAAGTTGGCGTAGTCGGACAGGATGCCCGCAGGGGTTGAGCCCGGGAAGCCGTCCGCTTCTATGTCTTCGTGCGTGAGCCAGTAGATCCGCGCCAGCCTGCGGATGTGCGTGTTGTAGATGGGCTGCGTGAGCGCACGCATGACGGGCCGCTCCTCCCCCACGATACCGTTCTCGATTACCCAATCGACAAAGGCCTCGTTGTAGTGCCCGAAGTCCCGTTCGCCGGATAGATCGAGGCGGAAGGATTCTCCGTCCGCGAAATGCGGACCACTCTCAAAAGCACCAGCCACCCACCTAACCCAGATGCCCGGGTCAATGGTATTGGCGGCGACACACGACAGGCCGCGGACACCGAAATCCGTGAACCACGTCCCGAAAGCGGATTCACATGGATTGCGCGGACGCTCGGCCAACATCTCGGCCGCGTCATCCAAACCCACCCATACATCCAGCAAAGCCGGCGGCGTGTCGGCTTCGTTCGGCGGGCCGCTGCACGCTGCGAGGCAAACAAGAAGGGCGAGAACGAAAGGGCGGCGTGCGGGCATGGTCGGGGTGGTTGATGGAGCCGCATAACTAACACCCCGGCGTGTTATCCAGCAACCCGTTTACCGAAGAAGCGTCAGCCGCGCAGCTTTCGCGCCGGATGCCGTTTCCAGCAGAGCCACATACACACCGGAGGGCATGTTGTTTGTAGACCAGCGAATTGATTGCTCACCCGCAGAAACAGCGCCGTCGAGTAGTACAGCCACTTCGCGGCCGAGCATGTCGAACACACGGAGGCGCGCGTGTTGGGGTCCATCGAAACGAACGCGGAGAGTGGTCTCGCCCCGGAACGGGTTGTGGGTCACGATCAGGCCCGTCTGCGCCGTCTCCGGAGGCTCGTTGGCAACGACACCGATCGACTCGTAGAAGTACAGCCGGTCTGTGACCTCATCGACCCCAGTAAGCTCTAGCGTGCCGTCGTTGTCCCGGTCGTGAGCGATTATGCACGAACCCGCACCGGCGACCGGAAGCGTCTGAACGTGCGAAAAGGATCCGGTTCCGTCGTTCTCAAAGACGTAAAAGTCGCCCGAGCTGTAGTTGCTGGAGATCATGTCCAGGTCGCCGTCGCCGTCGAGATCGCTGAGGTCGATGGCAAGGGTGAAGGAGCCCGACGCGTAAAAATCGGTCGACTCCAGCCCACCCGCGCCATCCCCGAAAACCACGTCCGCGACGTTGCCGCTCGAGCCGGCTGCAACAACATCGACATTCCCGTCGCCGTCCACGTCGCCGGCAGCAAGCATCCACGGAGCGCCTTCCGTGTCGATAGCATCCGAAACCGAAAAGCCCCCGTCGCCGTCGCCGAGCATCAGAATGATCTCACTACTATTCAGCGCTCCAACAAAGAGATCCATGATCCCGTCGCCGTCGGCGTCCGCGGCAGCCAGAGAAGTTGCGCCGGATCCCCCCGGCTCTATGTTTACGGCCGGTTGGAATGTGCCGTCGCCGTTCCCCTCGAAGTAAGACAGCGTGCCGTTCGAGCGGTTGGCCGTCACCAGATCCTCGTGACCGTCGCCGTTTGCATCCAGAACAGCTACGCCGCGCACCTGAGACCCCGTCGTCTGGTAAGAAACGATGCTCGGAAAGCCACCTGCCCCGTCGCCCAGCATGACGCTCAGGCGGTCGTTACTGCCGTTCCCCACGGCGATGTCGATGTTGCCGTCCGCATTGAAGTCTCCGCCCTCGTTGGTGCTGGGCAAGCCACCGTTCGGCAGAGGGAAGATGGTAAAGCTCGAATACGTGCCGTTGCCGTCGTTGAGCAGCACGCGAACGTCGGCTGGTATCTCGTTGGGCACGGCGAGGTCGCTCCAGCCGTCGTTGTCGAGGTCGCCGGCATAGGCGCCATAGCTCTGAATGGTACCCTCGCCCCCCTCCCGCAGGCTCATAAACGACGTTTCCTGAAACTCGATCTCGCTGAGGTGGGTGGAGGTAGTCCAGAACGACCACGAGTAGGCGTGATCCATCGGCGTGCCTCCAGCATCCGTGATGGCGCGAGACATGGCCACGGTAACCGTCTCGCCGTAGGCGCACGGCTCGTCCAGCGTAAAGCGAATCGTTTGATCCCCATCCTCAAACGAAAACGCGCCTGCCGCCGGGCCGGACCATCGGCCAAAAACGCGAAACGACCCGGAGGTAACTGTACCGGGGTCCAGCGCCTCATCGAACTGAACGACGATGTCGGTGTCGACATCCGAACCGATAAAGCCTGCTGCTGGGGTAACGGATAGGACAGATGGAGCCTGGGCTGCAAGCGGCGCAGCAGCGAAAACGAGAAGAAGCGGTAGGAAACGCATGGGACGACCTCGGTTGGGGAATCATACAATATCGGAGCAGAACGCTTTACTTACCAGTTTGCGCGCAGGCGGAAGTACATGCCGTCGTACCGGCTCCGCGAGGAAGGGTCAACAAAAAAGTGGTCGTTGTCAAGGTCAAAGCTCAGACCCCAATCGAAAACAGCAAGGTTCGAGAAATGATAGCTGAGATTGAGCGTCATACGATGATTCGGCCGGTGAGGGATGAATCCGAGATAGCGGTCGTCCAACCCCTCTCCTTTCGGAAAGCTTCGGAGATCGGCCTGGTAGCTCAGCGACGTTTCCAACCCGATGGCCGTCATCGCACCTACCTCTGTCCGCAGCCACGTCCGCGTTTCCTCGAACAAGTACGGACCATCAACACTCGCACCGCCAAAGAGGGTGCCCTCTTGCTCATCGGTGTAATTGTCGTAGTACAACCAGGTTTCAGCGCGCCATTGACCCCATTGGCCGAGGGCAAACGCGCCCACCCGACTGTACGGCTGCCGCGTGGTGTAGTCGGCAGGGTCGAGCGAGGCCAGATCCGCTGTTCGCATCATGGTAGACGACGTGAATTGACCAACGACTCCAGTCGTCACATGATTAGGCCAAGCTTCGCCTTCTACGAGGAATCCGGCATACCAAAACGAGTCTTCGTACGTGAAGCGAAGGCTGTCGTTGTTGAGCGACCTGATGTCTGCTTCCGAATGCGTCTGAATACCGAATGCTGCCTCTCCACGGATTCCCGTTGTGATTGGAGAGGACACGCGAGCCGAGAACATGAACGGAGCAGACCGGTAGGTCCGCACTGTGTCCCGATTGAACGGCGACACTTTCTGGCCGGTAATGATGTTGTTGATGCCATCCAGGGCGGTCACTTCGGCTTCTGCGACCAGACCGCTTCTTCCGCGATAGCGATAGTAAAGACCCCAATCCATATCCGCTTTGGCGCGAGCGAGTGAGTGAGTAAACCCTGCATGATGACCCGCGGCAACCTCCACCTCGTACCCTATCTTTAGTGCAAGCCGCCTCGCTTCAAAATCGTCCTGCAAATCACTGTCAATCCTGAAATCCAAATGGTCCCCGAGTGGTATAGTGGCGCGAAGCTGTGTCGCTGAAGGGAGGTCCAGGGTTGTGACGCTCACCGCCCACCCACGAAACCCGTTCTCTCTGTTGTAAAAATCGGCATCATCGGCGAGGGTGAAGCGCGATGTGAACATGTCGAGATCGTACTCATGGTCCATGCGCGGTGTGCGGTAGCGGAACACGCCACGGTCGAAGTAGCTCCCCCCGACCGAACCCGCGCGGTCCCAGGCGGCCACGCGCAGATCGTGAACCCACCCCTCCAGCGTCACGTGGGGCGCGTGGACCTCTACCTCCTGCGCGAGAGCAGGGGTAAAAAGAAGCCCCGCCAGGGCCAGACATACGATCGGCGTACGATGCACGAGGCACAAACAGCAAGTACCTGTCGAGAATAACGAAGCGGAAGGTATTGACGATTTTGTACGCAGACGCAATCAGTTGCCTTCCGGAACGGTGGCTTCCGCTCCCGGCTGCGTGAGCGGGATGGTGATGTCGATCTCCTCCACCTCGCCCAGCGCCGATACGGGTTCGGAGAAGTCTTCGGGGTTGCCGAGCACGAGGACATGGGCTTCGTCCGGGTGGAGGTATTGCTGCGCCACGCGCTGCACGTCTTCGGCCGTTACGGCCTCAACGCCCGTCTTGATCTGCTGCACGAAGTCGGCCGGGTAGCCGTAGTAGGCATACGTCATCCGGCGGTTGAGGACTTCCTGCTTCGTGTCGAAGTTGAACACGAACGAGTTCAGGTAAGCCTCCTTGGCCTGGTACAGTTCTTCCCCGGAAGGCGCCGTCGTCCGCATCGACGCGATCACATCCTGCATGGCGCGAACGGCATCCGTGGTGGTCTCGCTCTTCGTAAACGTGCCCGCATAGAACACACCGGGCGTCTCGTAATCCGCCGAGTAGTTGCCCCAGACGGCGTAGGCGAGGCCGAGGTCGGTGCGGACGGTCTGGAACAGGCGGCTGGAGAAACCGCCGCCGAGGATCTCGTTCATCACCACCACCGCGAAGTAATCCGGATCGTCGCGCCGGATTTCGCCGGGGTGGCCAATGAGCACGGTGCTCTGGGTCACGTCATCCTTCCGGATAAAGTGCAGCGTGCTCTCTCGGCCGGTATCCACCGGCGGCGGCTCCGGGCGTTGGAAGCCGTCCGCACGCTCCCATCGGCCAAACGCCTGGCGGATCTTCTCGGCCATCTCGGCGGCATCGAAGTCGCCCCAGATGGCCATCAAGGTGTTGTTGGGGTGGAAGTACTGCTCGTGGAAGGCCACGAGATCGTCGCGCGAAATGGCGTCGATCGTCCAGTATTCCGTGGTGCGCGCGTACGGGCTCTCCGCCCCATAAACGAGCTTGAACAGCTCGCGCGTGGCGATACCCTGCGGGTTATCGTTGCGCCGCGAGATGCCGCTCTTGCTCCGCGTCTTGGCCAACTCCACCTGATCGGCGTCAAAAGCGGGGCTCATCAATACGTCGGCGAACAGCGGCAGTACCGTGTCCACGTGCTCGGCCAGCGTTCTCATGAACGCAAAGCCCGAGTCGTCGCCGATCCTGGTTTCGATGGTGGCGCCCACGTTTTCGAGGGCGAGGTTGAGTTCGTCGGGGCTCATGGAGGCCGTGCCACCGGTGCGCAACACCGTGCCCGCAATGCCGGCGAGGCCCACTTTGTCGGCGGGCTCCCACACGGCGCCCGCTCCGATGCGCGCCGAGATACTTACCATCGGAAGCGAATGGTCTTCGGTGACGAAGAGCTTGAGGCCGTTGGGCAGTTCAACCTCCTCCACGGTGGGCAACGCCACGTCGCGAAGGGGCGGGAATTGAAGGGTCGAGACGTCGTACTGAACAACGTCCGGTGCGTCAGCGGGCTGGGTAATCTGCTCCGGCGCGGTGGTCGCACAACCGGCAATGGCGAGGAGTAGGAGGGCGAACGAAAGGCGGGTCATTGTTTGTGCAGGGTCTGGCTTATTGAGATATGCGCAGCATGTTGCGTAATGCGTGTTACGTAAGATTGGCCATCGCATTCTGGCGCATCCTCTAAGCAATACGAAACACGCACTATTTCGATCATGTGTCCTCATCTGGCTCAGCATTACGTATCATCGCCACGGTTCGGTTTTCTTGGCGGAACGTCTCGGCGGCAACGCGTTGTACGTCGTCGGTTGTCACGTGGTCGATGGCATCGAGTTCGCGGAAGAGGTTGCGCCAGTCGCCGGTGAGGGCGTGCTCCTGTGCAATCTGCCCCGCCAGACCGCTGTTGGAGGACAGCCCGCCGATGAAGTTGGCCCGAGCTCGCGTCTTGGCGCGGTCCAGCTCCTCCTGTGTGATGCCGTTCTCTATGATCTCCTCCACCACCACGTAAAGGGCTGTTTCCAGACTATCGGGCGATACTCCTTGGTTGGGAGCGGCATAGAGAAGAAAGAGAGTGGGGTACTTGTCGCCGGGGTATGCGGAGATAGTCGTAGCGAAAAGCGCCAGTTCGGTTTCGATGAGCGCGCGGTACATCCGGCTCGTGCGTCCGGTGGAGAGCACGTCATCCAGAACCGTGAACGCGGCATCGGCTGGGTCGTAGCCACTCGGACGATGAAAGCCGACAATCATCAGAGGTTGAGCCTGCTCTACCAGCGTTACCCGGCGCTCGCCTAGTTGACTGGGTTCCTCCGTAACCACAGCAGGCGCGTCCGGCCTGCGCGGCAAGCGGCCGAAGTACCGCTCGGCCATCCGGCGGGCTTCAACCGGGTCCACATCTCCCACAATCGCAATCGTGAGGTTGTTGGCAGCGTAGTAGCGCTCGAAGAAGGCCTCGGCCTCCGTGCGCGAGATACTCTCCAAATCCGACATGTGCCCGACCGTAGGCTGGCCATACGGGTGCGCCTTGTAGGCGAGCGTCAGGAACTCCTCGATCAGCCGTCCCTGCGGGTTCGATTCCGTGCGCATCCGGCGCTCTTCCATCACCACGTCGCGCTCGATGTAGTACTCGCGCAGCACAGGGTTAAGGAAACGCTCGCTTTCAAGTGCAAACCATAGTTCCAGCTTGTTCGACGGGAGGCTGTACATGTAGCCGGTCTGGTCGGCGGAGGTGAACGCGTTGAGGCCCACCGCGCCGTTGCGGCTCACCAGCTTGTCGAACGCGGCTTCCTCCAGGAACGTCTTTGCGGAGTCCACGCGGGCGCGGAACGCGGCTTCAAGCGGCTCCAGTTCGGCATCGTCGGCTCCACTCATCCGCGCGGATCGGAAGCGGAGGTAGGCTTCCTCCTCGGCTTCCAGCGCCGCCAGCTCGGCGTCGATGTCCGCACTGCCGAGGCTCGTCGTGCCCTTGAACGCCATGTGCTCAAACATGTGCGCGATGCCGGTCTGCCCGGCGGGTTCGTTTACGCTGCCGACGTCGGCGTAGGTGAAGAAGGACACGACCGGGGCATCGTGGCGCTCCACGACGATAATCGTGAGGCCGTTGTCGAGGTCGATTTCGGTGACGGCGGGCTCGAAGATCTCGAGCAACGATTGGGCGCTGGGAGGAATCGATAGCGCGGCAATCACCATCAGGATGGTTGCACCATGTCGATAAAAGGAGAAAGAGATCACGTTTGGCGGTATTGGGTTTGACAATAACTGCAAGATGAGACGAAAGAGAGCCTCAATGAAAGTCCCCCTTTTGAAAGGGGTGGATCCCCGCCGCATGGCGGGGAGACGGGGGATGTCGGATTGGCTGGGGGCTTCAAGCTGGCTCACCCCTTATCTCCGCCCCGCCGGATGGCGTGGCTTCGATTTGTCCCCCGTAGCAAGGGGGACAGTTTCTGAAGCGAAGCGAAGAAACAGGGGGTGGATTGGCGAGTTCGCGAGCCAAGACGGGGGACGTCGGATTGGCTGGGAGCCGGATAACGCGCTGAGGCGACACCCCCCGACCTCACTTCTTTCGGCCACCTCCCTGAAGGGAGGGGTTCTGAAACCGCTCCCTTCAGGGGGCTCCGCGCCGAAGGCGGGGTGGGGGTGTTGGTATACGAACGCAGCGATACTCAAAGAGGCGCCAAGGAACAGATTATTCAACGGCGGTAGAATCACGCACCATGAGAATACGGTCGTTGGCGTCGATCTGGGCTGTGAGAGGAATCGAGCCCTGCCCACCCGTCATCTCAATGCGCTGCGGACCAGTTCCCCAGTCCACTTCTACCGGCAGATCAAAGGTCTGTTCTTCGGCGAGGATGCCGTCGGGAAGCTCCCAGCGCAGTGTGGCTCGATCGTCCAGAGCAGGCACCACGACCAAGCGCGGAAGTACGGGCTGGTGTAGATAAACCTCAAAGTATACGGAGAGATCCATCCTGCTCTCTGCCTCAAAGGCAGCCTGCACGTCCACCGTGGTGATGAAGTGATTGGCAGAGCCATCCGTGGCGGCTTCCAGCGCTGGATCGGGGTACATGATGCGGCGTAGCGCCCGGAAAAACGCCTCGTCTTCATCGATCAGATAACGCAGCGTGTGGAGAAACCAGCTCCCCTTGAAGTAGATGTCGCCGTTGAAGCCGCCGTCCGGCAGGGTGTACATGTCCTTTGTCGTGCGGGATTCTCTCGGCGCAACTGGAATCACGTTTTCGATTCGCTCGCGCACCGTGGTGATGTAAGCCAGGTATGCAGCGTCGGAATCTTCGCCATTTCGGCGGGCGATGTCCTCGGCGTAGAGGGCCTCCGCGAAGTTGGCAAAGCTCTCGTGGATCCAGAAGTCGTTCCAGTCGGGTGCGGTGCCGAGGTTGGCCCACCACTCGTGCGTCAGCTCGTGGAAGTGCAGCCAGTCGAAACCGTACTCGTTGTCCTCAAATGTAGAACCATAGGCAATGAGCGACTGGTGCTCCATCCCCAAATACGGTGTGTGAAGGATCTTGTAGCCGTCGGCGCGAAAACCGTACGGGCCGAACGTCCGCTCCAGGAAATCGATCGCGTCGAGGAAGCCAGGGAGCTGCCGTTCGGCGTCCGCCTGCTTCTCCGGCAGTACGAAAAACGTGACCGGCATCGTGTAGCCGTACGGGCTTTCGTAGGTCTGCGTGACCTCTTCGTAGGGCCCCAGGCCGAACGAAACGCCGTAGTTGTTGATCGGCGTCGAGACAAACCACTCTTCCGTGACCGTGCCATCGCCATTGTCAGTGCGGCCTTGGTGCCGGCCGTTCGCAATAGCACGCAGACCGATGGGAACTGTGAGCGCAATCCGCATCGAATCGGGCTCGTCCGAGGGATGATCCTTGACAGGCCACCAGAGGTCGGCGCCTTCACCCTGACAGGACACAGCAATCCACGGCCGACCATCTTCTGTTTCCGCCCACGTGAAGCCGCCGTCCCACGGTGGGCGGGCGGCTTCGACCGGCGAGCCGCCGTAACGGATTGTCAAAGCAACGTCTTCGCCAGGCTGCATAGTCCGATCCAGCTGGACACGTACCTGTCCCGAAGAATGATCGAACGGTACGGACAAATAAACCTCTCGATGCCCAATTCCAGCCGGTCGTAGTTGGAGAGATTCACGATGTCGGATGATGGCGTCTGCAGAGATGAGCTTCCTTACGGATACATTCTCAATAGTCAACGCGTCATCAAGATCAAGCAGAATCACGTTCGTCGGATGAACAATCCTGGCGTGCATCGTCAACGTGCCTTCAATGGATTGACTTTCAGGGTCGATCGCGAGACGCAGATCGTAAAACGTTACGTCGAACGCGGCCTGCTCGGGTTTCAGTGGTCCGCCAGACGTGTTGGCAGAATCGCCGTACTGGGCCAACACCGGCGAGGCGAGAAAGCCCGCCAGGGCAATGGCCAGGAAAAATCGAAGCATGGGAAGGTGACGGCTCAGCCGCAAAACGGAGGCGCCAAAAATATCACCCCGATGGCTCGGAAGAGAGATAAATCATGGGACTCAGTACGTATTAGTCACTCCTAGGAGCCTGTAGGATTTGGGGTAATCGCCTATCTACGCTACGTGGATGGGCCTACACGAAAGTCCGCGTTGGGTTAGTACTGAGCGTCTCGCCGTAGGTTAGCAGCCCGTTGTCCGGATTCATCGTTGCCTCGATTGTTCGTCGCCCTTTTGTGCATGGCCACGTATGGTGCGCCCGCGAGCGCCCAGCACGTGTCCGCCGTCCACCTCCACGTGGACAACGATTTCTTCGCTATGCAACTGGGTCGCGCGCCGATGGACTTCGACTACACGTCGGGGCTGGAGTTGGGTGTGGAAATCGACGGGGCTCCGGGATGGGCGTCTCGACTAGTGGCGAAGGCGCGGGAAGGATCGACGCTGCATCTCTCTGTTGGCCAACACAT
>JADFQN010000013.1 GCA_022561755.1 Bacteroidota bacterium | reverse complement strand
TGGAAGCCTCCGAGCCACACATGGAGGCGGCGTCGACAACCTCACTTGAGGACGCATCCGAAACCCAGCGCCTCGCAGACGAGGTTGCGCGGCGAACAGGGGAAGCCCAGCAGAGCGGGCCGCCGCCTCTCGGCGAATAGTCAAGCCTTGTCGCGGGCGAACAAATCCAGGAAGCCGCACTCCATGCAGCGGTACGCCGCGATGGGTAGTTTCTTGCGGCCGCTGAGCTTCAGGCCGGTCCAGATGCTCTTCTTCGGCTCGCCTTGGATCCACTGGCCCTGCTTCTTCTCGCCGTAGGTTTCGTCCAACGCGAAGCCCTCCTCCATCTCCCCACCGCAGCGCAGGCAGGTTTTGTACCAGATGTCGGTCATCGGATGCGAGTAAACGAGGTGGCTGCCAGCACGTGTTCGGCGGAAACAAGGCGCACGACGTAAACGCCCGAGGCCATGTCGGATGCGGCAGCGTCCGCCCCATCCCATTCAATGAAGCGCTCGGCGGACGCAACGGGAAGGCGTGCTACGGTGCGCCCGAGGCTGTCGGACACGGCGAGTTCGGTATCGTCCGAAACGTCCCCATCAAACCGGAAGGTGACCCGGCCGGAGGATGGGTTGGGCTCCACACGCAGGTTCATCGTACGGTCGCCGGGGATATCGGGAGGCGCAGCGATGCCTACTTGAAAGAGCCCGTTGCTGTAAAAAAGCAGTCCGCCGCTTCGATTTCCTACGATGCTGTCGAGATCGCCGTCGCCATCGAGGTCGCCGAACGCGGGCACGGTGGTTGGGCGGAAGGCTGCTATGCCTTGCTCCTCCACATAGCTGGGGTTGTTCGCCGAGCCTGTGTTTCGGAAGAAGCGGATCGGGCCATCCTGGGTTCCGGTGAGCACGTCTAGGTCACCGTCGCCGTCGATGTCTGCGAAGCGAGGCGCGCTGTCGAACCCGACATCAATCCCGAGGCCGATGGCGTCGCGGTAGGCCAGATCGGCGGCAACTGGCGACCCATTGGATTCCGTGTCGAACAGTGGAGTCTCTGCCGTACCGATGTTCCTGTAAATCTTCAGCAGCCCGTTCGATTCGCCCGTCAGCAGGTCGAGGTCGCCGTCTCCATCAACATCACCGAACGTTGGGCGGATGTACTGGCCGACATCGATGTTCTGAAAACGCTCGTCTTCCAGGACGTAGTTCGGGTTGGTTGATGAGCCCGTATTCCGTAAGAACGCCAGCCTTCCATTAAACCCGCCGACGATGAGGTCGAGATCGTTATCGTTGTCCAGATCGGCGAAAATGGGTGCGTAGGCGCCAAAATCATACTCGAGGGAGAGCCAGTCCGGGTCGGTAAGCCGGAACGATGCGCCCGACGCATCCCCCTGGTTCTCGTAATAAGCTAGCTGCGAACCGAGGATGCCGAGCGGATCGTTGCCTACCACCATGTCGAGGTCGCCGTCGCCGTCCACATCGGCCAGGACCGGCACGGCGCGCTCGCCGAGATCCACACCCTCGATGAGGCGCTCGGCCTGCAACATGTACTGCTCGTCGGAAGGAGTACCAACATTCAGGTAGAAGTACAGGTTGTCGAACTTGTTCTCTATCGAGGAGCACAGACCGCCCAGGATGCCGATAACCAGATCAAAGTCGCCGTCGTCATCCACATCGCCGAAGAAGGGGGTGTTGTAACCGCCCGATGTCAGCGGCTCGTCGAGCGGGAACGCCTCGGAGATCAATTCGAACTCGGGCTCGTTCGCGCTCCCCGTGTTGTTAAAGTAGTAGAGGCTTTGCGCAAAGAAATCGCCCCAGAAGAGTTCGAAATCATTGTCGTCGTCGAGATCGACAAACGTAAGCGCGTTAGCGCCGTGCAGCGATCCGCGGCCTCCGACGACTGGTTTCTCGCACGACGGGCTATCCTCAAACACCTCGATGCCCTCGAAATCAACCGTGACGAAAGTGAACTGCGGCAGCCCTCCGCTAACACCGTCGTTGCGGAAAAAGGTGATGTGTCCGCGGTCGGCCTGGCCGTGGAGGAAGTCGAGGTCGCCGTCGTTATCGATGTCTACCAGCGCGGGAATGGACGTGTCCTCGTTGGTTACGGGGTCCGTTCCGTTGGTCTGCATCAGCTCATCAGCAGCCAGCGTAAACACGGGGATCTCCCGCGTACCTGTATTCCGGTAGTAGCGCACACGCCCCGGTGCGCCCTGCGTGAGCAGATCGAAGTCGCCGTCGCCGTCGAGGTCGCCCATCCTGAACCACGTGCCCGGTGCGATGCCGTCCAGCGCATCCGACCGCCACGCGAATCCGTGCCCCGGCCCGCCGTTCCCCACGCGCTCGAAGTACGCGAGGCCCCTTCCCCCTTCACTCACCACGAGATCGGCGTCGCCGTCGTTATCCAGGTCCACCAGTTGCGGCCGCGGCTGCACAAATCCGCCGGCAAACGGATAGGCGTGCGCGTTGCCGTCGACGCCGCGGATCTCGAACGGGTACATGGAACGCACAAAATTAAGCGGCTCCTGCTCCACGACGGGCGGGGGCGCACACGACGAGATAGACGTGGCGACCACAGCAGCGGCTAGGCCGACGCGCATGGTGAAAAAGGGTGTTGGACTGGATGCGAGCATGATACGGTCGAACAAAAGGAGCCGCTCCACCGAACTTAAAAGTCGCCCTTTTAAGGGGGTGGATCGGGGAAGCCCGAGACGGGGGGAAGCCGGAATGGCTGGAAGTTCGTCTGAGTCTGGCAGCAACAACCCTCCCCCGCTACGCGGGGTACTCCCCTGAAGGGGAGACTTTTGTTCGTCCCCTCGAGAACAGGTTACCTCGGATCGTAGATCGACATGCCCGAAGCCCACTTGCCCATCTGAATGACCGACATCACCTCGTTCGTCTCCGTATCGACGACGACGACATTGCCGAACTCCGTATTCGGAAGCGGCTCGCCGTCCTCATCAAGCGTCGGGTAGGGCGGCGTCCAGAGGCCGAAGTTCAGGTTGCGGTTGGCGATGAAGAGCATGCTGCCGTCGGCTGTAATTGCCGAGCCGTGGGGCTCTGAGAAGACGGCCTCGCCCCCGTCGGGATTGCCGATGGTATCCGTTACTGAGCGCGAGGCAACATCCACCACCGATACGTCGTGTGAGATGCGGTTGGGCACGTAGATCGTGGAACCGTCCGGCGAGAACACGGGGTGCCAGGGCTCATCGCCGACGGCGACCTCGCCGTCCTCCGTAAGTTCGCCCGTGTCTGGGTCGAGCTGGAAGAAGAGCAGCTTGCCGCCGACCTGCGAGGTCACTACGACGGTCGTTCCGTCCGGGCTCGCTCCAAACTGCACGAAGGCCAGCGTACTGCCTGTGACTACGAGTTGATCGACGAGATCGCCGGTCGCCGCGTCTATAACGTCAATTGTGTTGTCGAGATCGAGCGAGGCCGAGAGCACCCATTTCCCGTTGGTGCTGACGCCAATCGCATGTGGGTGATTCACCCCAATCGTCGGAATCTCCTCAAATTCCATCGTCGTCCGGTCGACGCGAGCGATGCCTGTAGAAGTCGGGTCGGCAGCGAACGAGCGCCCGGAGAACAACCAGTTGCTCGTTGGGTCGAGGACCATCATGCCCGGCTTCTGGAAGGTAGCATTCCCCACAGGCGGCATCTCCCGCGCAATCACGTAGGCTTCGTCGGAGGGGTCCAGCGAGAGGTCGGTCGAGAGCTTGAGGATCGAGCCGCCCGGCGTTCCGCCGTCGCCAGTGATGAGGTTGACGTACCACGCCGATCCATCGGGCTCCGTTGCCGCGTGATGGGGCTTGGTCATCATGCCTTCGCCGAGGTCCATCATGTCGACATAGCGGATCACCTGCATCCGCTCGCCGTCCACAATGGCCACGCGGTTGGCCATCTGGTTGCAGACGTACAGCAACACTTCGGCATCGGCGAACGGCACCTGGCCGGTGTCGTTCTTCGCCCCATCCTCAATCCAGCGGCGGAGATAGGCCACCTCGTCCTCTTGCAACGCGGAAACGTTGGGGTAGGGAATCGGGACAGGTCCCGCCGGCACCACGCAATTGCCTTCAGCGCAACGAACCAACAGACTTTCATCCGCATTGAACGGAATAATCGTGGCGCTCGACGAATTACTGCCGGTGAAGAGTACACTCCAGGCGTAGTCATCCAGACGGTCGGAAGGCTCGGCCCCGCCTACGTCGAACACATTCCGATAGGCCAGAAGCGGCTGCACGTAGTCGCCATAATCAAGCGTCTGGATCTGATCGAAATCAAGGGTGTCCGGGTTGAACGGAAAGGTATTCGGCGTGACGGGATCGTTCGAATCGCAGCCCAGCCAGGAGAGGCAGAGCGCGAGTGTGATGGTAGTAATCATGCGGATAGAATGCATCGCTCGATAGGAGGGAAGCGGTGGAATAACGCCTGAAGCGCGCAAGCTACGACACGCTTCCGGCGGTGAACGCGGGAGAAACCCCGATCAATGTGGCGGGGCAGCTCATCCACAAAAGGTACACGGGGCAACCTCCGGCAGCGGGGTATCTTTTCATCTCCATCGTTTCCGCACCGTGCCCACCGCCTGCCCTGAGCCCCGCCGAAGGGTCCGTCCGCTTACCCGCCAGAGCCGCATTGCCGTTGCCGCCCCGGCGAGTGCCGCGCTTGATCCGAGGCACGCCGAGGCCGGGTTGGAGGCACTGAAAAAGCGTGGGCTCACCGTGGAGGTGGTCCGCCCGATGAGCCTCAAGCCGCATGGGTTCCTGGCGGGAGACGACCAGACCCGAGCAGACGAGTTGAACACCCTCTTCACGCGAGATGACATCGACGCCATCTTCTGCCTGCGCGGAGGCTACGGCACGCTTCGCATCCTGGACCGGCTGGATTACGACGCGATGCGCTCGCATCCGAAACTTATCGTCGGGTATTCGGACATCACGGCGCTCCAACTCGCCATCTTCTGCAAAACTGGTTTACCGTCGCTTTCCGGCCCGATGGTGGCGCCCGACTGGCCGAAGATCGACCCGGCCTCTGAGAGTATGTTCTGGCGATTGGCGGGAGGAAAGGCGCCCGTTGAAATTATTGGCCCGTACGGCGAGACGCTGGCCGGGATGAAAAATGGCTCGGCGGAAGGCGTCCTGCTCGGCGGCAACCTGACGATGATCTGCTCGCTCCTCGGAACGCCCTACCTCCCAGATCTCTCAAGCGCCGTCCTGTTCGTAGAGGATGTCGGCGAGCAGCCGTACCAGATCGACCGGCTGTTTGCACGGTTGCGGCTGGCCGGTGTGCTGGAGAAGCTCGGCGGCCTCGTCTTCGGGGCCTTCACCCGCGCCAAGCCCCGCAAAGGACAACCTTCGCTTTCTTTGGATGAGGTGCTCGATCACTACGCCCAGTTTGTGCCTGGCCCCGTGGCACGCGGCCTCGTTTTCGGGCACTTCACGGACAAGTGTACGCTGCCGATCGGGGTCAAATCATCATTTGAGGTGAACGACACAGTAGCCTGTTTGACAGTCAACGAGCCCATCACGCGCGATGTCTGAACAAACTCCAGTGTTACGGCTCGCAGTGTTCGCCTCCGGCAGCGGTTCCAACTTCGGAGCGATGCTCAAGGCCATCGACGCAGGCAAGCTGGACGCCGAGCCCGTCCTCCTCATCACCACCCGACCGGCCATCGGCGCTATCGACAAGGCCGAGGCGCGCGACATCCCCGTGGCCATTCTCCCACCCGCCAAGTTTGAGAGCGAAGGCGCTTTCGCGGAAGTGCTGCTCCATGCCCTCACCGAGCATCAGACCAACTTCATCGCGCTGGCCGGGTACCTCAAAAAAATTCCTGCGAGCACGGTCGATGCGTTTAAGCATCGGATGCTGAACATCCACCCCGCCCTTCTCCCGTCGTTCGGCGGGGAGGGCATGTACGGAAGGCGCGTCCACGAGACCGTCCTCGAATACGGCTGCCGCGTCAGCGGCGTCACCGTCCACCTCGTCGATTCCGAATACGACACGGGCCCCATCGTTTTGCAAGAACCGGTCGCGGTTCGTCCGGATGACACGCCGAAGTCGCTCGCGGCACGGGCGCTTCAGCTGGAGCACCGCCTCTACCCGCAGGCGCTTCAGTTGTTTGCGGAGGGGCGGGTGGTGGTGGATGGGCGGCGCGTTCATATCCGTGACGGATGATGCGTATTGCGTAGTCCGTATTGCGTGTAGGAGTCCACCTCATCTACTACGCACTACGAAGTACGCAATACAAAACCCACGTCAGCCCAAATACTCCCTGATCTCTCACCCCCCGCATGATCCAGTCCAAACCCCTTCCCCCTCCCGCCGACCGCTACGCGGTGCGGCGTGCGCTGCTATCCGTCAGCGACAAAACCGGGCTGGCCGAGTTTGCCGGCCGCCTCCACGATCTGGGCGTCGAGCTGCTCTCGACCGGCGGCACGGCGCGAGCGATCCGCGAAACCGGACTTCCGGTGAAAGACGTAGCCGAGGTAACCGGGTCGCCTGAGTTGCTGGGCGGGCGCGTGAAGACGCTGCATCCGAAGGTCCACGCGGGAATACTGGCGCGGCGGACGGACGAGGATGATCTCGCCCAACTGGAGGAGCACGGCATCGGCCTGATCGACCTCGTGGTGGTGAACCTCTACCCTTTTGAAGAGGCGGTGACCAAGGACGACGTGACGGATGCCTTTGCCGCAGAGAACATCGACATCGGCGGGCCGACGATGGTGCGGGCCTCCGCCAAGAACTGGTTCTTCGTCGGTGTGGTGACATCGCCCGATCAGTACGGCATGATTGCGGAGGAACTAGAGGCCAACGACGGCTCGTTGGGTATGGAAACACGCCGTGCCCTTGCGCAATCCGCGTTTTCGCATACGGCAGGGTACGATGCCGCCATTACCGAATACCTCGATCACAACGTAGAGACGCGACGTGTCGCGTCTCTAGATGACGATACGTTCGCGCCCATCCTTCCAAAATCGCAGGGACTCCGCTACGGCGAAAACCCCCACCAGAAAGCGGCCCTCTACGGCGATCCAAGTGCATTCTACCGGCAACTCCACGGCAAGGAACTCTCGTTCAACAACCTGATCGATCTTTCGGCAGCGTTGCGTCTGATTGCCGAATTCGAGGATGCGCAGCCGGCCGTCGCCATCCTGAAGCACACCAATCCGTGCGGCGTTGGTACGGCGGATTCGCTGGAGGAGGCGTATCACAAAGCCTTCGCCACGGATCGCCAGTCGCCGTTTGGCGGAATTGTGGTGGTGAACCGGGCGCTGGACCAGGCCACGGCCGAAGCCATCAACGCCGTGTTTACGGAACTCATCATTGCGCCCAGCTACGAGAACGGCGTGCTGGACTTCCTGATGGAAAAGAAGAACCGGCGGCTGATCGAATCGCTTGCATCGGCGCGGAGGGACACGGCGCCGGGCGTCCGCAGTGTGGTGGGCGGGATGCTCGTTCAGGAAGTGGATGCAGCGCTCGGCTCCGCCGACGCCATGCGCGCCGACTGGACCGTGGCCACGGATCGCCAACCCTCGGACACCGAGTGGTCCGACCTCGACTTTGCGTGGCGCGTCTGCAAGCATGTGAAGAGCAACGCGATCGTGTACGCGAAGGGTGGCGCAACGCTCGGGATCGGCGCTGGGCAGATGAGCCGCATCGATTCTAGCGAGATCGCCGTCTCGAAGGGCGCCAAGAGCGAGTTGGATTTCTCAGGCTGCGTGGTGGCCTCGGATGCCTTCTACCCCTTCGCCGACGGCCTTCTGGCCGCAGCCGACGCCGGGGCCACGGCCGCCATCCAACCCGGCGGCTCCGTCCGCGATGACGAAGTGATTGCTGCCGCCAACGAGCGCGGGATGGCGATGGTGTTTACGGGGAAGCGGCATTTCAGGCATTGAGCGCTTGTGGTCTTATATACGCTGCACATTACTCCGATCTGCCTCCCAAGGCTGGCGACGGTGAGCAACGTCTTACCTCTTCTGCTACTTTCGCCGATTGACCAAGCGCCACCGCTGCCTGAACATGGCCGTTCGCGGCCGTACGCCGCTTTCGGCGGAGCAGATCCGCGAGCTCGCGGGCGACCCGAGCTCCGCTGATCTTCGCTCGGTCTTTGCCGGCCGCGGCAACCTTGGCCCCGCCAGCGCCCGCATGATCGCCGAAAGTCCTTACCTGGTCGGACTCTCGGTCCTCTCCCTCTCGGGCAACCCGATCGGAGACGAGGGAGTGGCGGCCTTGGCCCGCTCCCCCATCGCCAACGAGCTCGAAAAGCTCTATCTCAGTGGATGCCAGGTGACCGATGAGGGCGTCCACGCCATTGCTGACGCCGCACCACCGAAGCTCGCCACGCTCTTCCTTGGCAACAACACCGCAGTGTCTGGACCGTGCCTCACCCGCCTTTCGGTGTTACCGGCTCTGGTGCAGCTTGATGTCCGTTTCACCCAGCTCGATAACGAGAGCGCTATCGAGCTCGCTCGTTCGTGCCCAAGGCTCGGCATGCTCACGTTTTGGTACACGCGAGTCACCACCGACGCGCATTGGGACATCACGCGGGCCGGCCGAACTGATGGGCGCTTCTTGAGAATCTTCCCTGATCGCCTGCGAGACATGAGCTACTGACTCATGGCCCCCATTCGTTGGTCATCGGGGAACTGAAACGGTTCCTTTAGAACCGAGAATTCGCCCGATTCATCACGACTCTTCCGTCCGCAACGACTTAACAACAATCGCCCAATTCTTTTCAGCAGGGGCACAATCCCCGTCCCTGCCCAGACCGTTAAGGTAGTAGCTTCCGAGCATACTTTTTTCGGACCCTAGCCTGCCAACACCCGGTGTTCAACCCGTTCTCGATCGACATTGCCATCGATCTCGGCACCGTCAACACGCTCATCCACATCAAGGACAAAGGGATTGTCCTCAATGAGCCGTCCATCGTAGCCCGCCATCGTGCGACCGGCAAGGTAGAGGCGATCGGGACCGAAGCGCTCCAAATGCACGAGCGCACGCACAAGGACATCGAAACAATTTGGCCGCTTAACGACGGTGTAATCGCGGACTTCAACGTAGCCGAACACCTGATAAAAGGGTTCATCAGGCGTGTTCACCCTGGGTGGCTGGCCGGCATCCGGCGCATGGTTATCTGCGTGCCGAGCGGCATCACCGAGGTAGAGAAGCGCGCCGTTCGCGACTCGGCCGTCTACGCCGGCGCCAAGGAGGTCAAGCTGATCGAAGAGCCCATGGCTGCGGCCATCGGCATCGGGCTGAACGTCACCGACCCCGTAGGCAACATGGTCGTGGATATCGGCGGCGGCACGACCGAGATCGCCGTCATCGCCCTCTCGGGGATCGTCGTGGACGAAGCGATCCGCGTGGGCGGCAACGAGATCGACGAGGCCATCGTGCAGTACTTCAAAAAGCACCACAACCTGCTCATCGGATGGCGTACGGCCGAGAAGATAAAGTGCGAGATCGGCAGCGCCACCAAGCTCGACCCCGAGCTGGAACTGACCGTCAGGGGCCGCGACCTCGTTTCAGGCGTTCCCAAATCGCGCACGGTTTCGAGCGAAGACGTACGCGATGCCCTCCGTACGCCTGTCAACCAGATTGCCGCGGCGGTGGTCCGCGCGCTGGAATCCACACCGCCCGAACTGGGCGGTGACGTGCTCGAACGCGGCATCATGCTCACCGGCGGCGGCGCGCTCCTCAAAGGGATGGACGTCTATCTCCGCGAGCGCACGGAACTGCCCGTTTACGTTGCGGAGGACCCCCTCACGGCTGTCGTGCGCGGAACGGGCCAGGTGCTGGAAGACCCGGACACGTACAAGCGAGTTCTCTCCGACTGACTTGCTATTGCGTATTCCGTATTGCGTGTTGACCTTGCCCTTACGAACTACGCAATACAAACTACGTAGCCATGTCTCTCGCCGCCAAGCTCTGGGAACGCAGCCGGGAGTGGGTTCTGTTCGGCGTGCTGTTTCTCACCAGCGTCATTGTGCTCGTGCAACACGATGGGTCAACGCTACGCGCGGTGCGGGCATCGAGCCTGGCCGTTACGGCGCGTGTTGAGGGGCTGTTCGCCGGCATCGGGCGCTACTCGCATGCTCTCGGCGAGAACGACCGCCTCCGCGCGGAAACGATCGAACTGGCCACCGAGGTGGCCCGGCTCCGCGAGGCGCGCGCGGAAAACGAGCGCCTGCGTTCACTGCTTGCGTTTAGCGACACATTGGCCATTCAACGTGTCCCTGCGCGTGTCGTGGCCAAGGACATCACCCAACAGGAGAACCTGCTCACCCTGGACGTGGGCAGCCGAAACGGAGTGGAGGAAGGCATGCCGGTAATCGACGAGCGTGGGATCGTCGGAAAGGTGGTCCTTACTTCGGCGCGGTATTCAATTGTGATGCCCCACCAAAGCACACAGTTTGCCGTCCCCGCCACGATCGACGCGCTCCAGCAAGACGGCATCGTGCGGTGGGACGGCATCAACTACGACCGCCTCCTGATGGAGTACGTCCCCAAAACCGAACCTGTGGAGCAAGGGCAAATCGTTACGACCAGCGGCTACAGTGAAATCTTTCCGGCGGGCATCCCCGTTGGTGTGGTGGACTCCGTATTCGCGCGCCGGGGGCGCAACGACTTTACGATCTACCTCAGACCCGCCGCACCGATCTCTCAGGTGAACTACGTGTACGTGCTGCTCACCGAACCCGACAGAGAACGGGAGGCGCTGGAGGAAGAGGCGAGAGAGGGGCTAACGGAATAGCCGGCGGATGCGGCAATAACGACTCGTCCATCGATCGGTGCAAGATGTGGGTACAGCTCGCGCTAATCGATACGATCTGACGCGTTGGGCTCAACATCCGGCACCTCGGCCAACACCGCGTCGAACACGTGGCGATCGCCGCTCTGCGCCCTCTCTTTCAGGTAGTCCACAGCGAGAAGAGTTGACACTTTTTCCAGCGCTGCAAACGTAATAAACTGATTGATCGAGACCCCCTCCTCGGAGGCAAGCTCTCGGATCTTTTTGTGGAGTGAATCGGGAAGTCGGAGACTGAGCGTACTCATGGGTTTGTTATCTCAGGCTACATTGACGCCGCGCAGAGTCGCATGTAACCGTGTGCCGAAAGATAGGACCATGACTGACCGACCAACCAATCCGCTTATTCAATGAAAGCAGAGTGGCGCCGTACAACGTACACCACGCTGGATCTAGTCATGCGCCCCGCTTCCATTCTACTAATCACCCTTCTGGTTTGCGTTTCGGCCCACGCCCAGCGCACCACCACACCGGAGGATCTGGCCCGCCGCATCGACGCGGTGCTCGACGCGGCCGCTTTCGAGGAAGCCTTCTGGGGCGTGCTGGCCGTTGATCTGGAGACCGGGCGAACGGTTTACGCCCGCAACGCGGACAAACGCTTTCTCCCGGCCTCCAATCTAAAGCTGATCACGACGGCCGCCGCGCTGGATGGCCTCGGCCCCGACTTCCGGTACACAACCGGGCTCTACCTCGATGGCGAGGTTCGGGGTACTACACTGGTCGGCAACCTCATCATCAGGGGTTCGGGGGATCCGACGCTCGGAAGTACACGCTTTGGCAGCGACGATCCGCTGCGGGTTTTCCGGCGATGGGCTGATGCGCTAAAAGGCCGCGGCATCAGTTACATCACAGGAAACGTGATCGGGGATGACAACGTGTTCGATGACGTGCCGTACGGGCTCGGCTGGGCGTGGGATGACCTCGTGTACGACTACGGCGCCGAGACCAGCGGGCTCACCTTCCGCGAAGGCACTATAAACATGACCGTGCGTGGCACGTCGCCGGGCAGCCGGGCGGCGGTTTCGTGGCAACCCATCGAGACCGATTACATCCGCGTAGACAATCAGAGCCGGACGCTGGCATCCGGGAACTCCACCCACGAAGGCTATGCTCGCGAGCTGAGCGGCAACCGGTTCACGATCACCACGGAAGTTGCTGCGGGCCGCAGAGACACCGAGGCCCTCGCCATTCACAATCCCACTCAGTACGCCGCCCACATGCTGCGTCTCGTGCTCCTCCGCGAAGGCATCGGTGTGGAAGGCCGCGCCATAGACGCGGACGACCTCCCCTCCCCTCCCAGCTACCTGCAACTGGATCGCGTGGCCTCGGCAACGTCTCCTTTGCTGGTGGAGATTGTCGAGGTGACCAATCGGAAGAGCGTCAACCTGTTCGCGGAGCACCTGCTACGCACACTCGGCGTCCACCGCTACCACGGCAGCGAGGCCGAGCCGGGCTCCGTGGAGGCTGGGGTCCTGGCCATACGCTCCATGCTGACCGAAGCGGGCATTGACAAGGACGAGTTGCAGATGGTGGACGGCTCCGGCCTCTCGTTCATGAACCGCGTGACGCCGCGGGCGCTGGTAGCTTTGCTCGGCTACATGCACACGCACTCAGACTCTTCAGTACGTGCTGCTTTCTACGATTCGCTACCATTGGGCGGCCGAAGCGGTACGCTGTCCGGGCGCTACCCGAGCGGAGACGCGCGCGGCAACGTCCGTGCGAAGACCGGCTACATCAACGGCGTGCGGACCCTTTCGGGTTACGTGACGGCAGCATCCGGCAACCCCATCGCTTTTTCCATCCTCTGCAACCACTACGCCACACGCACGAGCCGCGTGAGCGAGGCGCAAGACGACGTGGTGGAACTGCTGGCAGACTTCGCGGGTCGATAGCGCCGGAACACCGGCTTCGCGGCAACATCCGCTGCAAAATCTCACCGGTCATGGTCTGCACGGCGCACTTCCGCTCTTGTATTTCCACCTATCCTGAATCCTTCGTCTGGTGTATCTTGCGTTTTAGAAATCACGGGGCAAGAATCGCGGCGTTGAATCCGCCTCCGATAATTCCGGCTGCCCCGTCGTCCCACACACGTAGCGTTTGAAGCAGTTCGTTTGAAGCAGTACGATCGATTCGGTTCGATAGAATCATCACCTATAGACATTGAGGATTTTGGACTCGCCGACAGAAACACGGTCTGCTCGTATCCGCTCCACCACGGTACTAGGTGTTCGCCACGACGGCAAGGTAGCACTCGGTGCCGACGGGCAGGCCACGATGAAGGACACGGTGCTGAAGCACCGGGCTCGAAAAGTGCGCCCGCTGCACGACGGAAAGATCCTGGCCGGGTTTGCCGGCGCCACTGCCGACGCCTTCACGCTTTTCGAGCGGTTTGAGGCCAAGCTCCAGAGCTACGGCGGCAACCTGGCGCGTTCCGCCGTAGAACTCGCCAAGGACTGGCGCACCGACCGCTACCTGCGCCGCCTCGAAGCGCTATTGGCCGTAGCCAGCTCCGAACAAATGTTCCTCATTTCCGGCACCGGCGATGTGATAGAGCCGGATGACAACGTGCTGGCCATCGGCTCCGGAGCGCCCTATGCCCTCGCTGCAGCGCGCGCCATGCTCAAGCACAGCCCGCAGCTTTCGGCGCGCGAAATCGTTGAGGAAGGCCTCCACATTGCCGCCGACATCTGCATCTACACCAACCACGAGCTCACCATCCTCGAACTGGAGGCGGAGCCCGAACCCGTAGCCGACGAACTGTAGGCACGGCAAACCACTTATCAACCACACAACAACCCACTAAACTTCCCTACCAATGAACACAACTCCATTTACCCGATCCGCAACGGTCCTGATCGACTATCAGAACCTGTACTACTATCTCAAGCACCGGCTTCAGTACCCGGCTCAGCCTGGTGACAGCGCAGCCGAGATGATCGAGAACCTGCGCGCGATGCTGGAGGCCCGGGGCATCCGCCTCGCGCGCGGCTTTGCCTACGCGGACTTCGGCGGCCTCGACGAGCACATCCGCCACGTCCAGCGGGCGTTGTATCTGCACGGCATCCAGCCGTTCTACGTGCCTTCCACGATGCACCGCAACACTACCGACCTCCAGCTTGCCATCGACGCGATGTCCGTCGTGGAGACGCAGGCCGAAACCGACACCGTCGTATTGTTCTCGGGCGACCGCGACTATGCCCCGGTCGTGCAGGCGCTTCAGGCCGCGGGGCGCCGCGTCATCATGGTGTCCTTCCGCGGCCACCTGTCGGCGTACCTGCTCGAGAACACAGCCTCCGGCGATTACGTGGATGCCACTGAGTTACTGAGCGAATCCGCCCGCGAGCACCTCATTGACGAAGACGAGACGCGGACGCCCGAAGCCACGACCGAGTTCGAGGAGATTAAGGACGTGCCGTACGACATCGATATCGAGGCGCTGGAAGTCATTGAGCGATTCTTCGGCCAGTACGAAGAGGTCTATCTGACGCCGTTGCTCCGCAAACTCTCCGAAGAGATCGGCGACACTGACGACCACGACCCGAAGTCGCTGATCGGCGATTTGGAGGAGTGTGGAGCCGTTCGCCTGGAACGCCGCCGAGGCATGCCGTACGACTACACCGTCCTCATCGTCAATGGCGAACACCCATCCGTTATCGAGATCAAGGAAGAACTCGATGAGCAAGGCACAACGTTCGACGGTACCCGGTTTGAATCGGAGTACGGCGAAATAGAGAGCTACGACGATGGTGAACAAAGTGCGGAGGGAGAAGAAGACGTTAAAGCGGTAGAGGAAGAAGTCTGACAGGGGCGAACCCCAGCACACGTTCCTCCGTACTGATTGATCAAGCCAGCACGTGCCCGGTCTGAAGAGGCCGGGCACGTGCATCTCCCGCGTTTTTGCTCCGCGTTCTCCCCCGCGCTACCCCCTCAAAATGCCTGAAACCGAACCCATCTCGGTTCACCCCGAACTTGAGACAGCCGACCGCGAACTGACACCGCGCCAGATTGTCGCTGAGTTGGACAAATACATCATTGGCCAGGACGACGCCAAGAAGAGCGTCGCCATCGCCCTCCGCAACCGGTGGCGCCGCCTCAACGCGCCGGAGGACATGCGGGACGAGATCATGCCCAACAACATTATCATGATCGGGCCGACGGGCGTGGGCAAAACGGAGATCGCCCGACGGCTGGCGAGGCTGGCCAATGCGCCGTTCATCAAAGTAGAAGCGACCAAGTTCACCGAGGTCGGCTACGTGGGGCGCGACGTGGAGTCCATGATTCGCGACCTCGTAGATCTGGCGGTGACGCACGAGAAGGAGGCGCAGGCGGAACGCGTGGTGGAGAAGGCCCAGGAACGGGCCGAAGAGCGGCTTCTGGACGTTCTGTTGGGCACCGAAAAGCAGCAGAGGCCTACGCTGGGCTCAGGCTTCAACCTCCCGTCGCCCTCCGAAGGAGACGGCGCAGGCCACGAATCCGACGACCTGCGTGCCCGCACTCGCGAGCGCTTCCGAACGATGCTCCGCGACGGCGAGCTCAACGGCCGCGAGGTTGAAATCGATGTATTCCAAAGCCAGTCGCCCACCCTGCAGATGTTCGGACCGATGGGCCTGGAAGAGATGGGCATCAACCTGCAGGACATGCTCGGCAACCTGGGCGGCCAGCGCCGGAAGAAGCGCCGAGTAAAGGTGGACGAAGCCCTCGAATTGCTCGTTCAGGAAGAAGCCCAGAAGCTGATTGACCACGAGGCCGCCAAGACCGAAGCCATCCGCCGCGTGGAGCAGGCAGGGATCGTTTTCATTGATGAGATCGACAAGGTGGCGGGGCGTACGACGGCGAAAACCGGTGGGCCGGACGTGAGCCGCGAGGGCGTCCAGCGGGATCTGCTGCCCATCGTAGAAGGCTCGTCCGTCATGACCAAGCACGGCGTCGTGAAAACCGACCACATCCTGTTCGTGGCCTCGGGCGCGTTCCACTCAGCCAAGCCCAGCGATCTCATCCCGGAACTGCAAGGCCGCTTTCCCATCCGTGTGGAGCTGAACAGCCTCACCGAGGACGACTTCTACCAAATCCTGACCATCCCGAAAAACGCCCTCTTGAAGCAATACAAGGCACTTTTCGACTCGGAAGGTGTGGAGGTCAACTTTACGGACGAGGCCGTACGCGAGATCGCGCACATCGCGGCGCTCGTCAACGCGGACGTGGAGAACATCGGCGCACGGCGCCTCCATACCGTCCTGACTACGCTCCTCGAAGAGATACTCTTCGAGTTGCCGGACGGCCTCGACGCAACCACCATCGAGATAGACGAGGCTTACGTAAACGAGCGGCTGGACTCGATCGTCAAGAACCACGACCTCAGCCAGTACATCCTGTAACGCTCCGTATTTGGTGAGGTCGTGGATCGTCGTCGCGCAGCCTATCTTCCGGCTGCTGCACGGATTTAACTGATTCACCTCTGAACGCCCGTTTCTTCGCTCTCGACGATGCCGCTGCGCGGGCGGCGTATCTGGATCTGTGGGAGATCAGCCCCCAGCGAAATGTGTTCGCCCACCCGCTCTTTGTCGAGGCAATCGGCAGGGCTTTCGGGCACCCCGTAAGGCTAGCTGCGGTGGCGGACAGACAGGGCTGGCAGGCGGCCGCCCCTGTTTTTGAAAAGCGGCGTGGCCCGTTCAAAGCGGCGGCGCTGCCGCACGTAACGCCGGTGCTCTCCCCTCTCCTCAGCGGAACGATCCACGAGACCGAGATTAATCAACGGCGCTCCTCACTAGACGTGCTGCTGCGCGGGCTTACCGACACCTACGATCAGGTTACGCTGCAACTCCACCCATCCATTACGGACGCGCGTCCGTTCGCCTGGGCGGGCTGGACCGTCACACCGCGCTACACCCACGTCGCCGATCTCACGGTGGATGACCCTGTAGCAGCGTGGTCCAAATCCGTTCGGTACACGATTCGGACGGAGGCCGAGCGATTCCGGATTGAGGAGGATCAGAAACAAGCCGAGGCAGGAATCGCGCTCATGGAAGCCGGCTACGAGCGCAAGGCAATGGCCCTGGGGCTGCCAAGAAGCACGCTGACAGCGCTGGTTCGGCGGCTTGCGCAGGATGGCCTCGTCCGCGTGTTCGCTGCTACTCGGGATGACGACAGCTCACCGGAAGCCGTCGCCATTATCGCCCACGATGGGCAAACCGCGCATTACTGGATCGCCGGAAGCAAGCCCGGGCCGGCCATGGGCGTGTTGCTCGCGGACGTTGTGCCCAGGCTGAAACAGGATGGCATCACCTCGCTCGATTTTACCGGCGCCAACGTACCCTCCGTAGCCGAGTTCAAGCGGAAGTATGGCACCGAGCTCCGCTCGTATTTCCTCGTGCGCCACGTCTCGCATCCACTGCTGCGCGTTCTGGACCGGATACGATCACCCCGCTAAGAGGCTGTTGAAATACGTCATTCTGCCTGCGACGGCGCACGTAATTCAACAGCCTCCTAACTCATCAGCGCCATCCTCTACCCGCCCCCTCGTGCCGGACGACCTCACCGCTCCTCATCCCCCAGCCCAGCCGAGCCGTGAGCCGGCGCGTCCACCGCTCTTCTTGCTTTTAGGTCTGGGGCTCCTGCACTTCTGGCGCTGGGGCTACGTTTTCGGCAGCAGCGATCACGACGAGTTCATCCCCCAAGTTCTCCATCGCCTGGACCCAACTCTCTTTACGCGAGACTGGTTCGTGATGGGCCAATCGGGCGAAGTGACAGTACGGACGGCGTTTGTGGAGCTTCTCCGGTTATTCGGGGTCGTAATCCCCCTTCCGTTCGTCGTCATGCTCCTGCACGTCGCGGTGCTCCTCGTAGTAGGCTGGGCAGTATGGCGGCTGGCCTACGCGTTCGTGCCGGACAGGCTTGGGGCTGCGCTCGGCACGTTTCTGGCCGTCGTGGTTTTCCCGTACTGGACGCTCGGCGGCAACGGGCTCACGGGCGGTATCCTCGTGCCCGAGTATGTCGCGTGGGCGCTTGCACTTCCGGCACTGTGGCTGTTCGTGAATAACCGACGCCTGGCGGCTGCCGTACTTCTAGGGCTTGCAGCATGGATGCAGATGCTGGTGGGCGTACAGACAACGGCTGTGCTGGGGCTCGTTGCGCTCTGGGAGGCTGCACGAGATCGTTCCCCAGGCGCCGTACGAGACGCTGTGGTGTTCGGCCTCGTCGCAGCAGCCGTGGCAGCGCCAGTCGCTCTGCCGGCAATACTCGCGCCGCCGATGGAGGGGCCAACAGTACCTGGTATCACGACGTTTCACGCCCTTGCCATGCTCCGGGTGCCGCACCACTACCTCCTGTTCTCGTTTGGGTCCGGTGCTTACATCCGATTTACTCTCCTCCTATCGGTGGGGCTCGCAGCACTGTGGGCCCAGCACCGGGCGGGGCGGGTTCACCACACAACGTTCGTCATCCGCTTCCTTGTTGTCGTGGCAGGATTGCTGTGCGTGGCGACGGTCTTCACCGAAGGGATACCAACGTTTCTTGTAGCCCAGCTCCAGCTTTTCAAACTGACGGTGTGGGTAAGCACGCTGTTGTCACTCTTCGTCGGTGCGTGGGCTGCGCGGGCAATGCCGACGCTCTTACGATCATTCAGCGAGCGGGTACTGGAGCGGCGGATAGCAGGCCTGATCGCAGTAGGATTGTTTGTACTTGCGACCATTGCCGCCGTTGCAGTCGGATTCCATCCGGCGACATCGCGATACGGGCCGGCGGCCTACGCGTCCTCAAATCTGAGCCAGGTGGAAACGTGGGCACGCGCCAGCACGCCCAACGATGCGCTTTTCCTCATCCCACCATCGAACACAACGTTTAGAACTCATGCGCGGCGGAACGTGGTAATCAATTTCAAGCCGACGCCGTACCAGCGTGGCGGGATCGATGTGTGGCTTAGCAGAACCCTTGCCGTGGCTCCCATGCCGGTGCCGGAGAACGGTCACGGCTTTTTGGAAGCCCTCGACGCCGCCTACGCTGAGAACGACCAGGTAGGCTGGCGGCAGCTCGCACGCCAATTCGGCGCAGAGTGGGCGCTCGTTGACGCCGCACGCACCGCCTCACCACCGTCCACTCGCCCCGCCTTCCGTGCGGGTGACTGGGCCGTTTATCGGCTCCCCTAGGAGGCTGTTGAAATAAGTCATGCGGCCTACGACAGAGAACGAAATTCAACAGACTCGTAGGGAATTGTGAGTCTGAAGTACCAAATTCCAAACTCCAAATCACAAAGGGTGCTTCATGAGACCGCTTGGAATTTGACACTTGGATTTTGGTACTTGGGAGGCTGTCGGACTACGTCATCCTGCCTGCGACGGCGCCTCTCGGTCGATCTCTTCGTTGCGGGGAGCAGGTAATTCAACAGCCTCTTAGGAGGATTCTACTGCAGCGGCGGTAAATCGGACCATTGTTTCCGATCTTTTTCGTTACGTAGCCCCACTATGCTCCTCAAAAGATCAAAAAAATGGTCTCGATTCCCCACTCGCCTAGCTACAGCCTGCCCCGCCTTGGCGGGGAACCCCTGAGCCCGACAGACTCCTAGCAATGCCGCTGCCACCCCATAACAGGCTCAGCCGTGCCCCTACCTTGCTCCGAGGGCGCCTCACCGGCTCCTTTATCCAGCCCGTGCTGACGCTTGTAAGCGGTGTCGTGATGGCGCAAGCCATCGTTTTTGCCGCACGACCGGTCCTGACCCGCCTCTTCTTGCCGGATGAGTTCGGCGTCCTCATCCTATTCGTCACGCTCGTGGCCTTGCTCGGCGCCCTTGCTACGGGGCATTACGACGACGCCCAACTTCTGCCGGCTTCGCGGCGAGATGCAGGCGGTCTCCTCCTCCTGGCCCTTGGCTTTTCTGCGGCGAGTGCCCTGGCCGCACTGATCGTTATCCCATGGCGCGAGAACCTGGCGGGCCTCTTCAACAGTCCTGATCTAGCTCCTGTTCTCCTCTTTCTGCCACCGGGCCTTCTCTTGCTTGCGTGGGGTCAGGCACTGGAGGGCTGGCACACCCGGCACGATCGGTTCCGGCTCGTCTCGGGGGGACGCGTAACACAAAGCATCGTTGTGGTGGCTGCACAGATCGCGGCGGGCCTGTTAGGGATTGGAGCATTAGGGCTTGCCGGCGGCGCTGCCCTGGGATTCGCAGCGCTAACACTCACAATCGGCTTCCCGCTCCTTGCACACGATCGAACTATACTGCGAGCATCGGCGCGTTGGTTTGCGTTGCGCACTCTCGCCGAACGCTACCGCCGCTTCCCTCTCTTCTCCACGCCGGCCGCCTTCCTCAACCTTCTCTCGTCGAGGGTGCCCATCCTCCTCCTGGCTTCCTTCTTTGGCACTACAACCGTAGGGCTCTTCGGCCTTGCATTCGGAACACTTGCACTTCCCGTCGGCGTGCTGACAGGTTCTGTGGGGCAAGTGTTCGGGGTACGCGCGCCGGTGGCGTTCCGCGAGGAAACCCTCGGCCGGCTCACAGAGCAGGTCTACCGCCGGCTAGTGGCTGTGGCGCTCTTCCCCATGGCCGCTGTCGCATTGGCCGGCCCCGATCTTTTCGCATTCGTGTTCGGTGAGCCGTGGCGTGAAGCCGGCGTCTATGCCCAATATCTTGCGCCATGGCTATGCATCGCGTCTATTGCTTCGCCACTAACCCGTATTTTTGATGTTACCGACAGGCAGCGAACCGACCTTGGGTTCAGCATTTTTCTCTTCAGTGCTCAGCTTCTCACCCTGGTTCTTGCCTACAGAACGGGGCAGCCGCGCATTGCCGTCGCGTCGGTCGCGGTTGCCGGACTTGCTTCGAGAACGCTCCAGATTATCTGGATGCTCAGAATCGGAGGTGCATCCGTAAAGCGCGCAGGATATGATCTTGTTCAGCACACCGCCATTGCAGCTGCACTGCTGATTCCTGCCGGCTTGGCATTATGGTTTAGCGAGTCGATTCTGCTGTTGATTGGTGCCCTCGTCGCATCCGGCTGCGCCTACGTTGCGCTTGTTATTAGAATGGACTGGCGCAAGTCGGAACCCGGCTGGACAGAATAGCCTGTCCTTAAAGAATCGACCGAAACGTAGGCGGTAGATCGTCGGAAGGGCTCTGTGTTTCTTCCACCACAGGCTCTTGCTGCACCGCTCCGTCGCCGGAGGCTGCGCCGCAGAAGCGCTCGAACGCGCCAGCGAGATCGTGCGCGATGGCAGAGGCGCTGCGCCCTTCTATGTGGCGGCGCTCCAGCACGAAAACAGGGTCGCCATCCTTCAACAGCGCCATAAACGGCGACGATGGCGGAATGCCGACAAGGTGCTCCCTCAAGCGAGCTGTGGCCTCCAGATCCTGCCCGGCAAACACGGTCACGTACCGGTCGGGCTGGATTTCAATGCCGTGCGCCATTGCTACGGCCGGGCGCGCATTGGCGGCCGCACATCCACAGACCGAATTGACAATGGCGAGGGTCGTCCCCTCGGACGCCTCATCCATCGCACGATCCACGTCGGCGGCGGTGCGCAGTTCTTCAACACCAAGACGCGTCAGTTCTTCGCGCATGGGGGAAACAAGGGATTCGGGGTATGGCATAGCAGACGATGATGGGTTGAGTTATGAACAGCGGGGGCCCGGAGCTTAGAGCCGCGACATACCCGGGAGGTCGTTGAGAAATTCTTTTCCATCCACCACATCCCAGTCGTCGGCCAGCGGCACGTACCGCTCGGCAAATCCGTGGGAGGTCTCGCGCACGCGCTCCGCGATGGGTTCGGCCACACCGCGCGCCTGATTCTGGGCAGCCCGTGCGGCTTCGCGAACCCTGTCGGAAAGACGCTGGCGGGTCCGACGGCCTTCATCAGGAGCCAGAAGCAACCCCACGAACACGCCGGCCGAGAAGCCCAATGCAACGACGAGCAGACGATCGAGAGTTTGGGATAGCGACGAGCGCACGAATCCGGTCGGCTAGCACCTCAATGCGGCGCGTGATTTGTAAAGCGGATGTTTAGTTGTCCGCACATAATCGTCCAAACTTCGTTCGGGTTCCCCTGAGATCCATCAAGACTGGCCGTTTTTGTAAGTTTTGGTGCGATTTCTTGATTAGTTCCCGAATGCTATTATTTTCGCTCCGCCCACCGCCACCACGCCCAAATCCTCATGCCCGCGGTTAGATATGCCCTGACGTACAGGCTATTACTCGCTGTTCTCTTTTCAATCGTTCCGTTCGCAGGATGTGCTGCGTTGAGCTCCATCCAACAAACTGAGCACGGCCAGGGCGGAACGTGGGTGCAGGGTCCGACGAATGCGGAGAGTCAGACGGCGCGCCCGGAGCAGAATGGAAGCGTGGAACGCAACCCAAGGATTCGTACGGTTGAGCTTAACCCCATCGCCGATATGGAGGCGCCGGTGCTCGACGGGCCGGCGGCGCTTGCAGCCGCCCTCCACGAAGAAGGCGAGGACTGGATTGGCACGCGCTACCGCTACGGCGGCACTACCCGGCGCGGTATCGACTGCTCCGCTTTCGTTCAGACTATGTTGCGTGACGCGCTCGGCATCGAGCTTCCGCGCACTACGGCAATGCAGGTGCGTCTCGGCGAGGCCGTCAGCCGCGACGAGCTACTTCCCGCCGATCTTGTCTTCTTCCGCCGCCGTGGGGTCCGCCACGTAGGAATTTACCTCGGCGACGGCGAGTTCATCCACGCCTCCTCCGGCCGCGGCGTCATCATCTCCGACCTCACGCAGGGCTACTACCAACGTCATTTTTGGAAGGCCCGCCGCGTCGTTAACGATCCGCAGGGCTTTTCTGCCGATGAGGATCTCAGACAACCCGCTGAGATAGGCGACATGATTCGACCGGGTGCCGCGCGCTCCTCCGAAAGGACTCAGGAGCGTGGTAGCCGATCGAGGAACGGCAATCCTCGCGCGTCCTGGTAGCACCAGGAGCACTCTCTGAGGGCGCCGGAGGTTTTCAAAAAAACCCAATACGTCTTCGGCTGCCGCAGGCCGTATCTTTGGTCCACCACCTTTCGCCGCGCACCCCGACGCTGTCGGGACGTGGCGTTTTTTTATCGTGTAGACCTATCGTTTCGAGGCTGCTCATGAGCGACAAACCTGTCTATCTGACCGCAGAGGGCCTCCAGAGGCTGAAAGACGAGCTACAGGAGGCCCGCACTGCCGAACGCAAGAAAATCGTGGCAGCCATCGCCGAGGCGCGCGCCCAGGGCGACCTCTCCGAAAACGCGGAGTACGATGCCGCCAAGGACGCTCAGGGCCATCTGGAGGCCCGCATTGCCAAACTGGAGACGACCGTTGGGAATGCCCGTGTCATAGACGAAAGTTCCGTTGACAACTCTTCGGTGCGCATCCTCTCCAAGGTGCGCGTGATGAACCGCAAGGTGAAGAAGGAATCCCACTACACCATCGTAGCGGCTGCTGAGGCCAGTTTCGAGCAGGGCAAGATCTCCGTGGACAGCCCCATCGGAAGGGGCCTGCTTGGCAAAGCGGTCGGCGACACGGTAGAAATCAAGGTGCCGGCCGGGAAGATCAAGCTCGAGATTCTCGAAATTAGCCGCTGACGCCTTCTCGATACAGGCCTCGTAGCTTGTCGGGGTTAGGGGGATCGTAGATGGCAAAGCCGAAAACATCGGACCAAAAGAAAGCGCGTGGCCCACTCGGATGCCTGCGCAGGATCGTTCGGTTCACCTTTTTCGCCGTGTTCGGCTACTTCCTGACCTGCACGTTCCTGCTGGTAGCGTACCGATTCGTGGACCCACCGATCACGACCGTTCACATCCAGCGGATGGTTGAAGGCCTCGGGCCGGGCGTTGAGTTTAGCTACGCGCCTGTCCCCATCGAGGCAATCGACGAAGACGTGCAACACGCCGTTGTGGCTTCGGAGGACGCGCGGTTCTACGACCACAACGGCCTGGACTGGGTGGAGATCGGGACCGCCCGCGAACAGGCCAGCCGACGTGGAACGTCGCCTCGCGGAGCATCCACCATCACCCAGCAACTCGTCAAAAACCTCTTCCTCACCACCCACCGGTCGTGGATTCGCAAAGGAGTGGAAGTGCCGCTGGCCTACCTCGCGGATCTCATCCTACCCAAGGAGCGCATCCTCGCCTTGTATCTGAACGTGGTGGAATGGGGCCCGGGCGTATTCGGCATCGAGGAAGCGGCGCGATACCATTACGGGGTGTCGGCCGGCAGCCTCTCCCGGAATCAGGCGGCGCGCCTGGCCGTGTGCCTTCCAAGCCCCCGCGACCGGCGCCCGCAGAACATGGGCGCCTCAGCCAGGCGGATTGAACGCCGCATGAGGCAGATGGGCTGGTAAGTTGCGTCATGCAGCAGATTGTAGACCTCCGCTCCGACACCGTAACCAAACCCACCGCGGCAATGCGGCAGGCCATGGCCGAGGCCGAGGTCGGCGACGACGTGTTCGGGGAAGATCCAACCGTCCGCAGGTTGGAAGAACGGGTAGCGGAGATCCTCGGCAAAGAAGCAGCCGTGTTCGTACCCAGCGGGGTGATGGGCAACCAGATTGCGCTGGCCCTTCACACGCTCCCCGGCGACGAAGTGGTGCTGGCCGAGCGCAGCCACATCTTCCACTACGAATCCGGCGCACCGGGGCAAATTTCGGGCGTGCAACTTCGTCCGGTTGGAGATGAGACGGGCATCCTGCGCGCATCCGACGTGGAAGACGTTGTGCGCGGCGCGTTCGACTGGGAGCCGAGGACGAGCCTCGTATGCCTCGAAAACACCATAAACAAGGCAGGAGGCCTCGTTTTCCCGCTGGAGGCGATGCGGGAAGTTGCTGAGGTTGCACGGGCTCGCGGCCTCGCCCTCCACCTGGACGGCGCGCGCCTCTGGAACGCCTCCGCTGCAACCGGCACGCCCGAAGCCGCGTTCGCCGCCCCCTTCGATACGGTGAGCGTGTGCCTCTCGAAAGGCCTCGGAGCGCCCGTAGGGTCTCTGCTCGCGGGCTCCTCGTCCCACATCCACGAAGCAAGACGGCTGCGAAAGCGCCTTGGCGGCGGCATGAGGCAGGTAGGTATTCTTGCGGCAGCCGGACTACTCGCGCTGGATCACCGACACAACCTGGGGAGTGATCATGCCCGCGCCAAGACCTTCGCGGACGCCCTCGCGGGCTATTCGGCCTTTCGCGTCGTCCCGCCCGAGACAAACATCGTCCTGTTCGATACGCTGGAGGAAGACGCCGAGGCCGTGTTGATGAAGCTCGAGAACGAAAGCGTTCGCGTGGTGCCGTTTGGGCCACGAACGCTCCGGGCAACCTTCCACCGCGACGTGACGGATAACGACGTGGACTATACTCTCGAAGCCCTGCAGAGGCTGTTCGGCTAGCAACAGTGCGTGCCTATTCGCCGTTGTCTGCCGCGAGGAACTCGGCCACGTCGTCGGCGCGTGCGGTGGCGTCGGCTTCGCCGACCTCCATAAGCCGGCTGATGTACTCGGGCTCGAACAGGAGCATCGAGAGCCAGTCCGGGCTGCGCGTTTCGCGGACGCCTAGGCCCCGCATCAGGAAACGGAACATGGGCGGGAGGTTAGGCTCGAACTCCGTGGCGAGCCCGGCAAGATCCTGCGACGGCCGCAGAACCAGCAGCTTCACGGGCCGGAAGCCCGCGTGTGGATCGGGGCCCGGCTTGCCGTCCGGCCACGCTTCAAGCAAGGTGTTGATCCGCCGGAGCACTTGCGCATCCTGGTCGAGCAGATCGAGGAAGATGGAGTTCATTATAACGCCCAGGATCTGCGCGGGCGGCGGATAGTCGTCGATGAGCGGCTTGTCAGCCTCTTCGGCGGATCGGCCGTAGCGCGTTGAGACGGCCAGGATCTTACGCGCTCCGAGATGCAGGGCGGGGGACAAGGGCGCAGTGAGGCGGATGCCGCCGTCCCCATACCACGCATCCCCAAACTGAGGGTGGCTGACCTGAACCGCGGGGAAAAAAAAAGGCAATGAAGTCGACGCCATCACGTGCTCGGGGCCAATCTGCGTCTGGACTGCCCGCCGGTTCGGACGGTCCCAGGCCTCCACGTCGCGCCCCTGCACCCACGTTACCGACTGTCCGGTGGTGTACGAACTGGCGGTGATGGAGACCGCGTCGAGGCGGCCGGAGGCGATGTTGGTATCGATGCCCGTAACCAGCCCGTCGCCGCTTCTCAGTTCGCGCTCCAGCAACTCCCGCAGCGGCGTGGCGTCGAGCAGCGCCTGGGCCTTCCGCGACGACTTGGAACCACCGGAAAGCAGCCGCCGTGCCCACCCAAGGCCGCTTCTCGCAATGCTTGGGCCCGTGACGTGGAACACGTGTTCGGTGCGGAGGTGCCGCCAAAGCCGCCCCAGGCCACTCACCGCCTCGGTGAAAGAACCGATGTGGTTGGCAAGGTACGCGGCGTTGATGGCCCCGGCCGAGACGCCGGTCAGGATGGTGGGCGCGAACTCAGGGTGGTTGCGCATGATGCCTCGGATAACGCCCATCTGGTAGGCCGCCCGCGCTCCTCCGCCGCTCATGGCCAGCGCAAGGCCTCGCCCGACCGGGCCGGGAACCGGCATACGGCTCGGCTCATCGGGGGCGAGATGCGGAATGGCAGCCTGGTCGGACATAAGGGTGCAGCGGCGGCGACGCCGAGTATACGACGATGGAACGACGTCTCCCTGTCCGCTGCAACACCTTGCGACCCGCAGTCTGAGTAGCCTCAGGCGGCTGTTGAATTACGTGCTCTGTCGCCGAGACGAGCGCATCTTGGTTGAGATCAAGGCGCGAGATCGTAGTCGAATCGGTGATTCGGCCCCGCAGTACTGCGGGGATGACGTATTTCGATAGCCTCTTAGGCGGCGACGGAGAGCCCGTCACTGAGTGCTGCCATGAGCGTGCTGCGAGTGAATGGCTTGGGCACGTACTTATTAAATCCGGCCAGCAAAAACCGCTCTCGGTCGCCCGGCAGAGCGTAGGCCGTCAGGGCGATGGCAAACACGTTTTCGTAGCCCGGAAGCGTCCGTGCGATGCGCAGAATGTCTACACCCGTTTCCTTTCCGCCGAGGTTGATGTCGAGCACGAAGCCGTCAAAATGATGCTCATCCATAAGAGCGAGGGCAGAGCGCGCATCACCTACCGCATGTACGCGGTAGGTACGCTGAAGAATGCGCTCAACCAGCATCCGTGTATCGGGGTTGTCCTCTACTATGAGAACGGCGGCCCTGTCGTCAAGAACCGGCTGCTCCCCGCTAGTGCGGGGCAGGCTATCGGCGGCCACTACATCCGGAAGCGAATCTCCGTGCATGGCCGGCGCCTGGCCGTTCTCTTCTGCCAGTTCGAAGACCGCTCCCGCTTCCTCCATCCCGTCAGCTTCCTCTACATCGTCTGCACTGGCATCCTCTGAAGCGATATCCTCTACACCAACGTCCTCAGCAGCGACAATATCCGTGACGGCATACCGAGCCTCCTCAGAACTCTGGGAATCGTTATCGGGAGCAAGCTCATCGCTTTCATCTTCGCCGGACGCAGGAGTAGGAAGTTCTTCTTCCTTTGAGGGGCGGATGATGACGGGCTCCATGGCTTTCTCGCTCGCGACACCATCGCCGGAGCCTGTCGCGCTTCCTTCTACATCGGCGGCGGGGAGGATAACGGTGAATGTCGTACCTCCTGGGCGTTCGCTTTCTACTTCGATAGTGCCCCCCAGCATGTCCACAAGCCGCTTGCTGATGGCAAGGCCGAGGCCCGCGCCCTCGTGTTCGCGCGTCGCCCCGACCGACTCTTGCCGAAACTCGTCGAACAGATGCGGGAGGAACTCTGGGGCGATGCCTATGCCCGTGTCGCGGATTGTGAGGCGAACGGCATCTCCCTCCGCGTGCACCGTTACCTCAACCTCCCCTTCTTTGGTGAACTTGATGCCGTTTTCGATCAGGTTGGTGAGGATGCGGCCCAGGCACGCTTTGTCAACGTGGGCGTGTACGGGCTCGTCTCCCACGGAAAGCAATAGCGCGACGCCCTTCTCTTCTGCCAGCGTTTCGAGCAACTTAACAACCTGCCCAGCTTCGGCTGCCACATCCACAGCGTCCAGGGCGAGCTCAATGCTGTTCCCCTCGATTCGGGCGAGGTCGAGCACAGAGTTGAGCGTGGCGAGCAGGCGGCGGCCGCTCCGCTTTATGTTCTCTGCGAACTCGCGGGCCTCACCCTCGGCCTCCTCGGCGAGCAAGCCCGCGAACCCAAGAATGCCAGTAAGCGGCGTGCGAATTTCGTGGCTCAAGTTTGCTAGAAACGCACCTTTCAAACGCGCCATCTCCTCAGCGTGCTCTCGCGCAACGACCAGCTCTTCTTCAAAGCGTTTGCGTTCGGTGATGTCTTGGCCGCAGCCATAAATAACGGTCAGATCCGAGTCGGTCTCTTCGGTTAGGATCAAGCGGCTGGAAAACCACTTAGCTTCCCCCGACTTGGTGACAATTGGAAACTCTGCGTGCGCCGCACCTTCTTCCATGAGGGTAGAGAACGCTGCTTGCGCCTCGCCCAGGTAGTCCGGATGCACGATGGAAAGCATGCCCTCCAGTGCGTCAATCTCGTCCATCGAGTAGCCGGTCATGCGTTCGAACGCGCCGGTAGCCCAGGCAATGCGGTCGTGGCCGTCTGGGTGAACGTGAATGGCGAAGGCAAAATCGGAAGAGAGATCAGAGACGACGCGGTACCGCATTTCGCTCTGCTTGAGTAACGCCTCCGCCTGCTTGCGCTCCCCTTGTTCTATAGCCAGAGCAAGCAAGTCACCCACGCTAGCGGCGAAGTCCACGTCCGACGCGCTCCACTTACGTGGGCCGCCAACATGCTGGAAGCTGACCAAGCCCACCACACGACCCTGCCGGCGAATCGGAGCGATTAGCATCGCCCCGATGTCGTTTGAATCGATATACGCTGTAGCGTTAAAGCGCCGGATGCGGTTGTCGGAAGCCACATCATCCACGACGAGGCACCGGCTCGTCTCCAGGAGATCGATTACGAAATCGTAGGCCGAAAGAGGCTGTGAGCGTTCCGACACGTGCTCTGCGTTCTGCAGAGTAAACAGATCCAGGCAGTGGACCTGTTTGCCGCTTTCATCCACCATCGCCACGAGCACACGCTCGCATCCGGAATGCTTCGCAGCCAACTCGGTGGCTCTCCGAATCCACGTTTCCGGGTCATCGCCAGGCAGACTGGCAAGCTCTACCAGAGCTTTCTGCTGAACGAGGTTCCGCGAGGCTCCTTCAGCATCCTGTATCTCGCGGGTCTTGGCTTCGGTCACATCCTGCATCGTGCCTTCGTAGTAGAGTACGCGGCCGTCCGCATCCCGAACGGTTTGCGCGTTTTCGCAGGTGTATTTGGTGCGGCCCTTCTTGTCGGTCCACTGGATGATCAGGTCCTTCACGAAACCGAAACGACGCATTTGGTCGAGAAACTGCTCGCGCGGATAGCCGGCGTCCTCAAGATTCAAGTCTTCGATTTCGTTGATCGAGTCGCAGCCAAGGAGTTCTACGAGAGCCGGGTTCGCGGATCGGATGCGGCCGTCTGGTGTGCTCTGGTAGAGGCCGATGGGAAGATGCTCGGCCAGAACGGGCATGATACCCAGGTCCATCCTCACTCCGTCTGAGACGTGTGACTGAGCTTCCGGTAGAACAGTCATGGGCTCTGAATGAGGCACGGCTGGCCGCGAATCGCGGAGCACCCGCGCCACGGTGGTGGCCAAGTTTTGAAGATCCTCGGCGGGGAGAGTTGCTGACGGCGCATCAGCGGAAGAGGCTTCGTCTGGCTGCCCGATGGCGATGATCGGCAAGTCCGGCTGCTCCTCCCCAACAACGTCCACTACGTCCGATATCGGTATGGGCGCGGCGTCCGCAATTACGATATCCCAGTCCTCATCCTCCAGCGCGTCGTCCAGCTCATCCAACGATGATACCTGGGTGATTTCCGGATCGTACCCGCCTTGCTCCAGCGCTTGGCGGTACGAAGGCGCATCTCCGGGGGCGATGAGCAGAACATGTAGCGGGGCGATCATGAGCGTTGGCCGAATGGAGGACATCGCGCGTATGCGCAAAAGCAGTGCCACCATAGAGAAGCGCTCCGAACGGAGCAGAATGGCCACTTTCCCCGAAATGCAAATCGTTAGAAGGGGGGATCTGTAATCGTCCATCTTCGCTTGTAACGCATCATTTCGGGCGCCGCCTTCCTGCAGATTGCGCGGGTGTCCTACCTTCCAAACCATGACGGACAAACCACCCGTAGAGGTCGCTTTCGCGCTGGCCCTCCTCGATCAGGAAGGCGTCGGCCGCGTCACGGCCCACCGGTTGCTGGAGCGCTTCCCGACCCACCAGACCCTGCTCGCCTATCCCCACGAGCAAGTTCTGCTCCGCCTGAAAGGCGCACCGCACGCAGAGCGTACCGTACGCCGTTTGTTTGACCGCGAAGCCTTCGGTGAGGCGCTGCAAAAAACAGGCAATGAGTTGAAATCACTCGCCGAGAGGCACATCCGAGTGATCGCCAAAGGGCACCCGCACTGGCCTGCCGGCGTGACCGACCTGGAACGCCCTAACCGCCCCGTGGTGCTGTATGCCTTTGGCTCTACGGAAGCCCTGACCCGCACGTCGGTTGCCTTCCACGCGCGTCCGCCGGTTCAGGGCGAGACCTTTGAGGCCGCCCAGATACTTGCGCGGAAACTCATCGGCGAGGGCATCCCGGTTGCCTGCGGCGCACAAACCGGCTTCGACGTGGTGATGCACAAACTGTGTAGCGCTGCGGGAGCGCCGTGTGTGATGGTCGCCTGGTCGGGGCTCGCACGCGTAGACAACCAGATGCGGCCGAGCGTAGCGGCTGCGGTTAAAGCCGGCGGGGTGCTGATCTCCCCCTTCCCGACCACACACGGCCCATTCGATCACGACGACGCTGAGCGGGTGCTACTCCAGACGGCGATAGCAGGGCCGAACGTCTTCTTCGCACCACGGGAACACACCCCGGAAGCCCACGCCCTCGAATGGGCGTTGAACGCAAACCGGCCCGTTTTCGGGGTGGATGGAGGGGACGCCGAAGACGTGCTCCATCTCCCCGAACGCGTCCACGCCCTCAAGCGGCCGGTGGATCACGACTGGGTTGTTGCGGCTGCTCAGCCGGATTCGGTGACGTAGCTTCGCGGCCCACCTCGCCTACCGATCCCATCGTACCGCAACACGTTTATTTCGTTTTTATTGATGGCGTCGGGCTGGGAGCGGCCGACCCGGCCATCAACCCGTTGGCACGGTTCGAGCTTCCGGGGATGGCGCGACTAGGCGGTGGATCGCCATGGACGGAAGATGCGCCCGTGATTGACGAAGCCACACGCGTCTTCCGACCAATTGATGCGAACCTGGACGTAGAGGGGCTCCCTCAGAGCGGTACCGGCCAGGCCACACTGTTTACAGGAATCAACTGTGCGGAGGCCGCCGGGAGGCACTACGGGCCGTTTCCGCACTCTACGTCGAAGCCCATCCTGAAACAGCACAGCGTCTTTGCGCGGCTCAAGAACGCGGGCTACGGTGTTGACCGCCTCGCTTTCGCCAACGCCTACCCGCAGCGGTTCTTCGTCCACGCGTGGGAGCGTAAACGGTGGACGGTGACGACGTACATGGCTCGAAAGGCAGGCATCGATCTTCATGGCAGCGACGAGCTGCGAGCGGGCAACGCCGTCAGTGCCGGAATCACCAACGACCGCTGGCGGGATCATCTCGACCCAACCATGCCGCCGGTTACTGAGGCAGCGGCCGCCAGGCGGTTCCACGAGATCGGCCGGGCACACGCCTTCTCCCTGTTCGAGTATTACCTGACCGACAAGATTGGCCACGAGCAGGATTTCGACAAATCCGAAGCCATTCTCATCACACTGGACCGCTTCTTCGCGGGCCTCCTCGACCATCTGGATCCGTCGCACGATTTGCTGCTCGTCTCCAGCGACCACGGCAACCTCGAGGACCTCTCCATTAAAACCCACACGAGGAATCCGGTGCCCCTGGTTGCCTATGGGGCAGGGGCCAATGTCTTCCGCAACGCGAACAGCCTCCTCGACGTGACGCCCACGCTGGTGGATTTGATGACATCACGGTAGGGGCGAGATATATCTCGCCCGTGTTGACCGTACGCCGGTCTGGATAGGGCGAGATATATTTCGCCCTATCCTACCGACGAATTAACAATCAGCCAATCTGGGCGGCACGATACGGAGCATCCCGAAACAAATGGGGCCGTTACACCGAGACGTTCAAGAAAAACGGGGCGCGCGGCCCTGGCCACACACCCCGTCCAGTCAATCAACCAGTCGGTGATTACATCCCGCCGTTGCGCAGCTCGCGCGCGAGGCGCTGCATGCCGTACACGTGTTCGAGGGCCGCGAGCATCCCGCGCACATCCACCGACACCGTGCGGTTGAATTCGTCCATGTAGATGTAATTGCCGGGCAGGCTCTCGATGTTGCCGTCGAACGCGATGCCGACAACCTTCAGGTCGCGGTCGAGCATCGGCGATCCGGAGTTGCCGCCGATGATGTCGTTCGTGGAGACGAAGTTGTAGGGCGTCGAGAGGTCGAGGCCGTCGGGCGCGGGCAGCCAGCGCTCCGGCAGATCCCACGAGCCGTTCTCCGCCTCAGGGCCGTACGAGTAGTAGTGGTCGTACAGGCCGTAGAACGTGGTGTGCGTCGGAGCCACGGTGCCGTTGTATTCGTAGGCCTTCACTACGCCGTCGGAGATGCGGAGGGTGAACGTGGCATCCGGCGGGATGGACGTGCCGAAGATCTCAAACCGCCCACGCGCCAGGTTGGCGGAGAACTCGCCCATTTCAGCGTTTGCCGCGCCATACGCCTCCTGAAACTGGGTGAACGACGGCATGATGGCCATCACCATCGCGACGCCCGGATCGGCGGAGAGGTCACCTCCATCCAACAAGCCGGCCGCGCCTTCGGATGTCGTCAAGGCAGAGCCCTCCACAATAACGCGCGCAGCCGCAGCGGGTGATTGGCCGCCAAGCGCAGCCTGCGCTACCTCTGAATCGCTGCCGAGATGTTCCACGAAGTCCTCGAACCGCGCCGTGAGGAGCGCCTGCTGGAGTTCCATCGGCTGGTCGTCCAGTCCCAGCATCTGCTCGCGTATGCCTTCACGGGCCTCGTCGTCGTCTGCGTTCAGGTACTGGTAGGCCATGATGGCACGCCCCACCACCGTGGATGAGAGCGATGAACCGGCCGAGAAACCCAGAAACGCACTGTACATCGGGCCGAAGCTTCGCGCTGCTTCACGGTTTGCCGCGATGGCGTCCATGATGCCGCCATACTCAGCCTGGAGGTCGGCGCGAGAGGCCAGGGCATCCCGAAAGTCCTGCTCTGCGTCCGCGCGGCGAGCCATTATGTAGGGATCCTGCAGACCCTCTACCCGGCCCGTGTAGGCCTTTCTGCCGTTGGCGAGCGAGAAGTACGTGTCCGTCAGCTCGGGCGTGGCCGGGTGATCCGGGTTGTTATCTACGAACGCGCCGTAGGCCAACTCGCGCGAATGCAGCGCGTTCAGGATGGCCGGTTCGTTGATGTCGCGGCGGTATTCGAGTTGTGAAATCGTCTGAAGGCGCGTCGTGGAGCCCGGGTTGCCGATGATGAAGACGAGATCGCCCTCGTCCGTTCCCTCCGGATTCCACTGGAAGAAGTTCTCGGTCTGGAGCGGATGCCCGTCGTCGTCGTAGGCGCGGAAGAGCGAGAAGTCGAGCGAGTAGCGAGGAAAGGTGAAGTTGTCCGGGTCGCCGCCGTAGTAGCCCATCTGGGTTTCGGGAGCGAAGACGAGCCGGATGTTGTCGTAGCGGCGGTACGTGTAGGCCTTGTACTGGCCGCCGCTGTAAAACGTAACCACCTGAACACGATGATCATCGCCGGCCGTCTCACCCATGCGCTCTTCAATGACCGAAATGGCCTGCTGGCGCGCCTGCTGGCGTTCCTGATCGCTGCCGGCGGCGTCCGCTGCGGCCCGGACCTCTCCCGTCACCTCCTCGATGGCGATGAGTTGCTCGACGAAAAGGCCGTCGATCGGACGTTCCTCGACCATCGACCGCGCGTAGAACCCTGGCTCGTTAAAGTCGGTACCCTCCTCTACCGAAACCTGCGTCACGCTCTGACGCGCGCAGTGGTGGTTGGTGAAGATGAGGCCGTCTGCTGAAGCGAACGAAGCAGAGCAGTACGTGGCAAAGCGGAGGGCGGCGAGTTGGGCGTGCTCAAACCATTCGGCGTCGGGCGTGAAGCCGTATTCCTCGCGGAAGTAGTCGAGCGGCGGGTCGTCCAGCGTGAACATCTTGCCGTTGTCGAACCGGCCGGCCTGAACGTCGCCGAGGTCGTCCTGCGCGAAAGCCGGTTGCGTTGCGGCTACAAAAAAGATGACCGTGAAGGCCGCAAAGGCTACAAAGTGGAACCTGTTCATGGGTCTGGAAGGAGAGTCGTACAACAGGGAAGGGGTGACGGAGGCCGGGTGGATTCACCCTAGCAGCCAGTTGAAGAACTCCTCTGTGACCGAGGCGAGTGAATCTCGGTCGAGATCAAGGCGCGAGATCGCAGTCGAATCGGTGATTCGTCGAGATTCTCGCAACGCAGAACTCGGCTGAGAGGCGCCGCCGCAGGTAAGATGAGGTTTTCAACTGGCTGTTGAGTTTCCGTTAGTGCACCGGACGTAGCGGTATATTCGGCCCGTCCTGCGAGAGTGGCGGAATTGGTATACGCGCCAGGTTTAGGACCTGGTGGGCGCAAGCCCGTGGGGGTTCGAGTCCCCCCTTTCGCACAAGATAGCCGACGCCGGGCTTTATCGTTGACGCACGCAGCACCGTTGATCATGCGCACCGCCTTCCTGCTGCCCATTTTTCTTTTTATTGCAGGATGTTCGGCATCACGGTACGTCACTCCTGACGTGGCGCGCCTCCCCGACGAGGCTTTCGTCCGTCCATCGGATGGATTGCTCGAACGCCCCGACCTCCAGGCCGTGGTCGATTTGCAGGTGCTCCGCAAGGGCGACCAACTCATCCCCTACCTCGACCACGAGGACGCCGACATCCGTGCGCGAGCGGCTTTCGCTCTCGGGTCTGTGCAGTATGAGGGCGCGGTCCCGGAGCTCCTGGGCCGGCTCGCGGATGCGTCGCCCAACGTCCGCGCCGATGCTGCCTTCGCCATCGGGCAGACAGCAGATTCCACGGCAGCGCTCACACTTCTCGGAGCGCTGCGGCAGGAATCGGACCCCAGGGTGCAGGTGGAGCTGGTGGAGGCCCTCGGCAAAACGGGCGACGAACAAGCCCTGCTCGATCTGCTCACCATTGAACTGCCGGAATCTGTTGAGAACACCCGGCATCTTGCCATCGCGCGGTTCGGCCTGCGCGACATCCACCACGCCGAGGCCGTTGCCTATCTGTTCAGCCGAGAACCCAATCACGTTCTGCTGGACCCGGCGTCAGCGTACTACTTCGGAAGGATGCGCGACACGGCGCCTTGGGCCGACCAGGCAGAAGACCTCCGAACCGGGTACCACAACCTGTTCGGCAGCGATCCAACCATCATGCACCTCATGCTGGCCTTCGGCAGGCTGGGAGATGAAAACGATTTCGACGCGCTCACAAGTACGCTTGCAGCCGATCCCGACTGGCGCAACCGCAACAACGCGGCACGGGCGATAGGAATGCTCGGGGATCGTGTGCCGCGCTTCCAGAACAACCTCCTCAACGCGTTGGACGACGAGAGCGCCAACGTGGCGATGACGGCCGCCGGTGTTTTGGCAGGAATCGAGGAACCATCGCCGGGATTGGTGCAGCAAGTTGGCGAGTGGATCTCGGCCAACGACCACCTTCCAAACGTCGCTGGAGCACTGCTGCCTGTGCTGGTGCAGGGGGGCCGGGTGGATGACGTCTTCGCGTGGCTAGGTGCTCGAAACGATCCGCTTGCGCGAGCACGCGGCCTTGCCGCTCTGGGCGGGGCGTCGGACGGCGAATCTCTCGGTCTCCTTTTCGGCATGGCCTCCGACGACGATTCCCGCATCGCATACGCTGCCCTGGAAGCCCTCAAGCAGCGATGGGACGACACGCGAGAAACGGCGGACGCCCAGCGGTTCTACACCACGTTCGCCGACGGCGTCGCTCGCCGTGACCTGGCAACGGCGTACGCGTCCGCGCCCGTCCTGACGGACTCGCTTTTCCTCCCGTTTGACCCGGGCGACCATCTCCGTTCAGTATATGGTGAAATGGTGGCCCCGTTCGATATCGAGCCAATGGTGGAGATCATCAAAGCCGTCGGAGAAATCCGGGACGGGCAGGAGATCGGCTTTCTCATGGATGTGATGATGCAGTCCACCCACGGGGTTTTGCGAGAGGCCGCCGAGGACGCGCTCAACGGCCGGCTGGATGAGGGGATCGACGTGGACGCCACCGGGTCCGCCGCTCCGCGAACGGTCCTGATCGACTGGGACCAGCTCGCTGACTACGGCCCGAGGCCGCTGCTGACGCTGTTCACTGAGCACGGCCCGATTGTGATCGAAATGGACGCCCAGCAGGCGCCGCAGACTGTACAGAAGATTATTCGCTCGGCCATCCGCGGCGATTACGACGGCGTGCCCTTCCACCGCGTGGTTCCCAACTTCGTCATCAAGGGGGGCGACTATTTCCGCGAGGACGGCTTCGGCGGGCCGGAGGTGGCCATCCGCAGCGAGTTCACGAGCATCCGCTACATAACAGGAACGGC
>JADFQN010000104.1 GCA_022561755.1 Bacteroidota bacterium | reverse complement strand
CTTCACCCCTCCCCCTTCACCCTTCACCCTTCGCCCTTCCCCCTTCACCCTTCACCCTTCACCCTTCCCCCTTCACCCTTCACCCGATGCCTCGCCTTCTGGCAGCACTGATTCTTCTCACGGCCGCGGGCTGCTCCGGGCCGCTCGTTCGCAACGCGCCGGACGTGCAGGCGCCGGCCGGTTTCCCTGGCCACACGGCCGAGCAAATTGCCTATCAACTGGCCACGCAGGCGCCGGCCATCCGCGCTTTCCGTAGTGAAGGCCGCCTCCACATCGAGAGCCCAACTATTTCGCAGGGCGTCGGCATCAGCATCCGGGCGTCTCTCGCGGACTCGCTCTATGCAAAGCTGCGCGGGCCGCTCAGCGTCGAAGTTGCGCGAACGCTCATTACTGCCGACTCCATCCTGGCCCACGACAAACTGAACCACAAGTTTTACTACGGGCCGCTTGCCGTAATGGATCGGTACGTGCCTGGAGCCGGCGAGCCGGGCCTTCTGGCCAAAACACTCCTTGGAATGATCGTGCCGACGGTAACGGAGAGCACGACGGTGGAAGCCGATTCGCAGTACTACTACCTAAGTATGATGGACGCTGCGGGGCATCTCCGCGAGCGCTGGACGGTGGATCCGGCACTCTGGCGCGTCGTCCGGATGGAGGAACGGGCCTCCGACGGATCGATCCTAACCCGCCGGACCTTCTCTTCGTTCGACGTGGTGGACGATGTCGTGCTTCCTCGACACGTAGAGCTCTCCAGCCCGACGGAGGGCATCACCGTTTCCATCGAGCACCAACAGCTTACTGTGAATCCCGACCCTCTCACTTTTCCGTTTTCTCGCCCCCGCGACGTGGAGTTTATTCCACTCGAGTAGGCGCAATTTACTTTATTTTAACCCTTACTGCCCGATACTAGCTGTCCGCCAGTTTGCCCCCATGCGGCCGCTCATCCCATTTCTCCTGCTCCTTTTTGCCGCGCCGATTCTCGCGCAGGACCGAGCGGCAACCGAACAGCGACTTTCTTTGCTGAGGGGCCAGATTGCCGGTGTGGAGGAGCAGGTTCGTCGAGTTGTTAGTGAGGAGCAAAATGCGCTCTCGGCGCTGGAGGGAATGGACACGGAGATCGCGCTCCGGGAAGAATTGGTCTCCCAGTACCGGACGCAAAAGGAAAACCTCCGCCGGGAAACCCGCGCCTTGCAGCGTTCAATTCGGCGATTGGAGGAAGAGATTGAGCAGGCCAAGGCTTCCTACCGCGAGCGGGCCCGGCACGCGTACATGCGAGGAAGCACCAGCGATCTCTCCCTCATCCTTTCGGCGGGCTCTATCCCACAGATGATTGCGCGGGCTCGGTATCTGCGTCAGTTCGCCGACCACCGACGGCACCAGGTCACCCGCATAGCCACGAAGACTGCCGAGCTTCGTGTGCGGGAGCAGGAGCTAAATCGATCATCGATAGAAACACAGCAACTCCTTACTACAAGCCAATTTGAACAGGGGGCATTAGCCGAGCGCAGGCGAGACCGAGAAGATCTTGTACGGCAAACCCGCCGCCGCCGGTCGAACCTCGAAATGGAACTCGCTCAACGCCGGACGGACGCACAGGCGCTGGAGGGCATCGTGGCCGAATTCGTGGCTCAGGAGCGCCGCCGAGAAGAACTGCGTGAAGAACAGCGACGGCTTGAGGAGCAGCGACGGCTCGAAGAAGCGACCCGTTACGCAACGGTATCGCGGAGAGCCCGGGAGGCCCAACAAGCTTCCGCCCGCCGCGCCGAGACCGCTCGTATTTCATCGGCTGCTGCTCGGGCTGCGGTAGAAGAACCTCTTCCTCCGGTGATTGAGCCCGCTGCCCCTCCCCCGCCAGCCTCCGACCGCATTGTTTCGCTCAGTGGCTCGTTCCGCCAAAACCGTGGCCGGCTTGCCTGGCCTGCCGACGGCACGGTGACCGGCTCCTTCGGTACCCGGACCGACCCTGTCTACGGTACGCGGATCGACTCGCCGGGCATCGACATTTCCACACCGTCCGCGGCCGGCGTCAGAACCGTGTTTGAGGGCGTGGTGGAGCGCGTGGGCGCGATGTCGACCTACGGAACGTACGTGATGATCTCACACGGCGGCTACACCACCATCTACGGGAATCTGTCGTCCGTGAGTGTCAGAAAGGGCCAACGCGTGCAGGCCGGGCAGCTCCTGGGCCGAGCCGGGACACATGCCCAGCGGCTTGGCGCCGGCGTCTTCTTTGCCATCTTTGAAGGCGAAACGGCAGTAAATCCTACGCGGTGGCTGAGGTGATTGCGTGTGGCAGTGATTACGTGTAGCAGTGATTACGCGAAATACGTGATTACGTGAAATGGTGACCGATGGAGAGACCTCGATCCTTTGCAACTTGGGCAGCCGAAGTGCCGGAAGAGATTACGGACGATGCAGTTCGGAAGGTCGAGGCCTATAGACTCGGCTTGTTTCTGGCTGATCTCGCCTGGTTTGATGCAGCCAATCTGCTGGAAGAGAGGCGCTCAAGGAGGATTGCAGATCAACTCGCAAGAGCGGCGGGGTCAATCGGTGCGAATATCGAAGAGGGCTATTCCCATCGTTCAGGAAAAGAACGAGCTAGGTATTACACGTATTCACTCGGTTCAGCGAGAGAGACACGCGGTTGATATTTCAAAGGACGGCACGTGTTTAAAAGGCTGTTGAAATACGTCATCCCCGCAGTACTGCGGGGCGCCTTGATCTCAACCGAGATGCGCTCGTCTCGGCGACAAAGCACGTAATTCAACAGCCTCCTGGCGCCTCACGTAATCACGTATTTCACGTAATCACTCCTACAACCGTCCGCGCAACTTCTCGGTGGTAACGACGCGGTTGATGGCGAGTGCAAACGTAGCCCAGCGAAGCTCGAGCGTTAACTAGATACCGCATTCCAGGCCCGATTGGCCTGTTCTCGGCTCGACACCACACCATCCGATTGACGACACCCTGCTCACGCACAGAAAAAGAGTACGACGGGTGCGAAGGCTCCGCCGGAGGTCGTCGGCGATATATGAACATGGTCAGCTCTTGATTTTGGCACGATTGATTAAGTCCCAAACGCTTAGATTGAGTCTCCACGCGCGGTTCGCAACTTCCATGAGTGTCGGTCAACATGCCACTCTACGGCGACAGCGACGAGAATACCGAGCAGACTTCCTCCACCCGGCCCCTTCTCTAATTCTGATGACAGCATCCTCGACCAATGGCCACACTGCCACCTCCGAAGTGTCATTCTTCGAGCAGGTCAACCGCATGTTTGACAAGGCGGCGGCCTACCTCGACCACTCGCCGGGGCTGCTTGCCCAGATCAAGCACTGCAACAGTGTATACCGGATGGAATTCCCACTCAAGCGGGATGATGGTTCTATCGACGTTATTAAAGCATTCCGTGCGGAGCACAGCCACCATAAACAGCCTACCAAAGGCGGCATCCGATTCGCCGGCAACGTTAACGAGGACGAGGTGATGGCGCTCGCTGCGCTGATGACCTACAAGTGTGCCATCGTGGACGTCCCCTTCGGCGGCGCCAAGGGCGGCATCCAGATTGATCGCCGAGACTATTCAGAAGCCGAGATTGAGCGCATCACCCGACGCTACACGTTCGAGCTCCATAAGAAGAACTTTATCGGTCCGGGCATCGACGTGCCCGCGCCGGACTACGGCACCCGTCCCTCAGACATGGCCATCATCCTCGATACCTACATCTCACTCACGCAGACTGAGAACCCGCTTGATGCTCTTGCCTGTGTCACGGGCAAACCTGTCGGGCAGGGCGGCGTGCGCGGCCGCCTCGAAGCCACAGGCCGGGGTGTGTATTACGGTATCCGCGAAGCCGTCTCGTCCTCAGACGACATGGACCGACTCGGCCTCTCGACGGGCCTGGAAGGCAAGTCCGTCGTGGTTCAGGGCCTCGGCAACGTGGGTTACCACGCCGCTAAATTCCTTGAAGATGCCGGTGCCAGGCTCGTTGGTCTGGCCGAGTACGAAGGCGCTATCCGGAATGAATCTGGCCTCTCACTCGACGACGTCGTCAGCCACCGCCGCGAGACCGGCTCGATACTCGACTTCCCCGGCGCCTCCAATATCGAGAACTCGGCCGACGCTCTCGAACTCGAGTGCGACATCCTCATACCCGCGGCCCTCGAAGGCCAGATTCGCCGCGACAATGCGGGCGACATCCGCGCCAAAATCGTCGGCGAGGCGGCCAACGGCCCAGTCACGGCCGATGCCGACGCCATTCTCAACGAAAAGGGCGCGCTTGTCATCCCGGATGTCTACCTCAACGCCGGCGGCGTGACGGTCTCCTATTTCGAGTGGCTGCGCAACCTCTCGCATGTACGACACGGCCGTATGAACCGCCGTTTCGAGGAGCACAGCGCCCGCCGCATCCTCGAAGCCGTCGAGACGCTCTCCGGGCAGCAATTCGACCAGGATGCGTTGAGCAAGGTTATTAGCAAGGTGAGCTTCGGAGCCGGTGAGGAAGACCTCGTCAACTCGGGCCTCGAAGACACGATGGTCTCGGCTTACCAGGAAGTGCGCGAGCTGACAAAGCGGCACAACACGGACCTGCGCACCGCCGCGTTCATCAGTGCTCTTGAAAAGATAGCCGCATCCTACACGCAGATGGGCATCTTCCCTTGATGGAAGGCGGATGTTTGTAGGCTGAGCGTGCAGCGTGCCGCGTTGCGTGTCTGAAGACGGGCTGTTCGATCTCGGATTGTCGATTTCGGATATCGGATCTCGGATTGGGGATTTGGGATTTGGGATAGATGGACATGTTGGTTGGAGAGAAGGACTGATGACAGAGAACAGAGGACGGCGAACGGGATGGTAGGGCGTGATCGCCGAGCGCGCCGGTCGGAGGACGGAAGACTTGGAAACAGAGGACAGAAGACTGAGGACAGAGGACGGAGGGTCGTTGTCAGGAGTCAGAAGTCAGGGATCAGGGGTCACGAGGCAGGGGTCGGAAGACAAACGACCGAGGACGGAAGACGGAGAACAGAAGACGAGACAGAAGTCAGGGGTCAGAGGCCGAAGAACAAACCCCGAAAACCAAAACCCCTCCCATCGCCAACTTTTCCCTTTTCCCTTCTCCCTTTCCCCTTTCCCCGTAGCTTCCCGCCCATGCCTCGCCCGCTCATCTCCGAACGCGCCGTCCTCGACGCGGCGTCGGCCGGAAAGACCGAACTGGTCGTTCCGCCGGGTGCCCTGATTACGGCTCTCGCGCGTGATGCTGCGAAGACAAAGGGCATCCGGTTTGTGGAGGAAGAAACGGCCGACTCTGGCTCCCTCCCTGCCACGGTAGAGCCGAAAGCCGTTCCTCAAAAAACTCTTGCGTTAGGCTGTGACCACGCCGGATTTGCGTACAAGGCCGATCTCGAAAAGCAGGCCGAGTCCCTCGGTTGGACGATCACGGACGTAGGCACGAACTCAGACCAATCCGTGGACTACCCCGATTTTGCCTTCGCCGTCGCCCGCCACGTACAACGGGGCACGGTTCGGTTCGGGGTGATGATAGACGGCGTTGGCGTGGGCTCGGCTATGGTGGCGAACAAGCTGCCGGGCGTCCGGGCCGCACTATGCCCCGATGTCTTCAGCGCGTACAACGCCCGCGCCCACAACGATGCCAATGTGCTGACGCTTGGCAGCCGCACGATGGGCATCGAGGCCTGCAAGCGGATCCTCGCGGAGTTCCTGACCACCGCCTTCGAGGGCGGCCGCCACGAGCGGCGCGTCGATAAAATCCGTGATGTAGAGGCCCGCTTCCTTCCCGGATCGTGATGCAGCCCGACGCGATTCTCATCCAGTTTGTCCACTCGCATGCCGTCCTCACCGGCGAGATGGTCGAAGCGTTGTTTGGCGAGGGCTACGGTCTGCGCGGCTCAGAGCGAGTCGAACTCCTCCAACGCGGCAAGTTGAAGGCGATGGCGGATGTCGTTCCCGGCGAGGCCCCTGCCCTGTTCCTCGACGCCGCCGACTGCTCAAACTTCGGCAAATCAATCCTAGGCATCAAGGATATCCGGCTGCGTGGACCGAAAGGCTTCCTGCCCGCCCCGAAGCCCCAACGCATCATGGCCGTGCTGGAGCTTCCGGCAGGCCTGATGGCCGCGTGGAAACTCTCCGAGGGACAGCGAACCACAACCGCCGTGGGCGACGTAGCCGTACGCGCTACGGTGGCGTTGGGTGAGACAATGTGCCTCCGAATCGACCGCTCGCTCGTCTTCGCAGGAGGTCTCGACGAAACGGCAACAGCGCAGTGGATTCCCCATGTCGTGTGGGCGCCTGCTGACGATGCCTCCGCTACACCCTCAGAGCAGCCAAATACCACAAAGCGGCTGATCACCGAGAACGACGTGCGGCGTGCCCGGATGCTGCGAAAGCGCATCCGCGTGCAGGACGGGCAGATTGTCACGCCCGCGGCGCGTACGCTGGCGGAAGAATTGGGTGTGTTTGAAGAAAGCTGAGGATCCCAACCCCTCCCTTTTGAGGGAGGTGGCCGAGCGGAGCGAGGTCGGAGGGTTTGCTGCGAGCTGGCTGCAAACCCCCACCCCGCTGCGCGGGGAGCCCCCTTGGAAAACGGGCGGTAACGAATCCATCGCCCACGCGCTGCACATCGCCAACGTGCCGATTCATTCGCCCCACACTATCTTCGCTCCTCACCCATTCCCCGCCATGCGATGCGTTTGACGACGCGGCTCGTCGCCTTCCTCCTGTTCCTGTTCTTTGCGCCCCTCCTCCACGCGCAGGGCATCACAGAGGGTACGCCGCTCCGCCCGGTTACGCGGACGTTTGCCATCACCAACGCACGTGTGGTGCAAGCGCCCGGGCAGGTGTTGGAGCGGGGGACAGTGGTCGTGCGGGATGGCATCATTGAATCGGTCGGAGCCAACGTCCTGGCCCCGCACGACGCCGAGATCATCGAAGGCGATTCGCTGACCGTCTACGCGGGCTTTATCGATGCTTTCAGCCACGTGGGCGTAACCCAAGTGGAAGAGGACGAAGAAGACATTGATGATCCCGGCAACCCGACCAACGACCGCGCGGGCATCATGCCCCAGCGGGATGTGCGCACGATGCTGGATCCATCGGGCGGCTCGATCAAGGATCTGCGCAACATCGGCTTCACCGTTGCCCACGTCGTGCCGGAGGGCCGGATGCTGCCCGGGAAGGGCGTTGCCATCCTCCTGCGCGAACCGCAGCGCTTTGAGGACGCGCAGGGCGTTGTTTTAACGGGTTCTTTATCACTGTATGCGCAGTTCGAGCGATCTGAAGGCGTTTACCCCGGAACGCCGATGGGCATCATGGCGAAGATGCGCGACCTGTTCATCGAAGCCCGGCGGCGGCGCACATCCGTGAATCGCTATTACTCCGATCCGGAGGGCCGCGCGCGCCCGGCGTACGACCCGGTCCTCGTGGCGCTGCAAGAGGCGCTGGACGCCAACCTGCCGATGTATTTCCGTGTGGAGAACACGAACGAGGCCTTCCGCGCGCTGAACATCACCGAAGAACTCGAACTACCGATGGTGTTGGTGGGCCTGCCATGGAGCACCCCGCTAACCAACCGTTTGGCTGACCGGCGCATCACAGCGATTGCTCCGCTGGCCCTTCCTGATACGGTGGCTGCCGATACGACGGCTCTCGCAATTCCGGTGGCAACACCTTCACCAGGCGCGTCCGTGTCGATTCAGCAACGCCGCGCACGTTCGCACCGTGACCTCGAAAACGAGCGCGCCGCCCTTCGAGCACAACGGGCTGCGGCCGTTGGGCGCTACGAGTCAAACGCAGCCACACTCCAGGATGCCGAAATCCCCTTTGCATTCTCCACGTACGAGGTCAAGACCGGCGACATCCGAGAAAATCTCCGGCGGATGATTACAGCGGGTTTGAATGCGGATGACGCGCTGGCTGCCCTCACTACTTCCCCGGCCGAATTGCTGGGCCTTGGCATGTTGGGCACGGTTGAGGAAGGCAAGATGGCCAACCTCGTCCTCACCGACGGCGACTATTTCGAGGAAGACACCAATGTCCTGCTCGTGTTCGTGGAGGGCGTGAAGTACGAGATCGAGGAGGAGGAAGAGCTGGAGGGCGCCGACCCAGACGCGGTGGTGGATCCTGCAGGAACGTGGGCATTCTCGGTAGCCACGCCGGATGGTGAGGTGGAGGGCACCTTCACGATCACCGGATCGGGGACCTCATTGACGGGCACCATCCGTACCGACGAGACCAGGGATCTCGAATCGGTGACGCTGGAGGGCAACGTCCTCAATTTCTCATTTACGCAACCCGAAATGGGATCTGTCCGTGTATCGGGTGTCATCGACGGCGATTCGTTTTCCGGCACCGCTACGGTCGGATCGCTTGGCAGCTTTTCGATAACTGCAACTCGCCGTCCAAACTGATACCCTGAAACTCCCATGCGCTATCTCCTCCTTTTCCTTGCAATCGTACTCGCCGCTCCTTTCGCACAAGCCCAAAAACCGAACGGCGCCGACAAACCGGGAGATACAGAGGGCCTGCTCGGCACGTGGGAATACACCGTTCGTCCCGACGACCCTATGGCACAAGGCACGTTCGTCCTAGAAGATGCCGGCAGCCAGATCAACGGGACGTTTAACACAGATGCTCCTCGAAAGATGGAGAACATCGAACTGACCGAGACAACCCTGTCGTTCTCCATCGTCCAGCCTGGCATGGGCACCGTCAACATCAGCATGACATTGGCCGATGGGTCTCTTGCCGGTGAAGCCCTGCCCGAAGACGCCGACGAACCACTCGTGATCGTGGCGGTCCGGCCCACCTCTGATTCATCCGAAGACTAGCTCCCTATGCGCATTACCCTCCTAAGGAGCCTGTTGAAATACATCATCCGCCCTGCGGCGGTACCTCTCGGTCGATCTCTGCGTTCCGAGATGCTCGCCGAATCACCGATTCGCCTGCGATCTCGAGCCTTGATCTCGACCGAAAATCACTCGCCTAGGTTACAGAGCACGTATTTCAACAGCCTCCTAGCGCTTCTTCTATTTGCGGGATCGGCGGCGGCTCAGACGGCTGTAGATCTGCCTCCTGCCAATGCCCGTGGCGACCTGCTGATTCGTGGCGCGACCGTGCTGACCGTCACCAACGGGACGCACGAGAACACCGACATCCTCGTCCGCGACGGAAAAATTGAACGGATCGGGCAGGGTCTGAGTGCCCCGAGCGGCGTGCAGGTGATCGACGGAAACGGCCTCCACGTAATGCCCGGCATCATTGACCCGCACGCACACATTGCGCTGTCAGCCGTGAACGAGGCCCGCAATACCATCTCGGCCGAAGTGCAGATGGGCGACGTCACCGATCCGACGCAGATCAGCATCTACCGGGCACTGGCGGGTGGCGTAACGACCATCCACACACTCCACGGCTCGGCGAATGCTATCGGCGGGGAGAGTGAGACGCTCAAACTCCGCTACGGAACATTCGACCCAAACGGCCTACACTTTGAGGGCGCGCCACGGACCATCAAGTTTGCCCTCGGCGAGAACCCGACGCGCGTCCACGGGCGTGGCCGCGACATCCGGCCTCGCTCACGAATGGGCGTAGAGCAGCTTTACCGAGAGGCGTTTTCCGAAGCCCGCCGCTACCGCGATGCCCAGAACGAGGCCGCCGAGAACGGCTCGACACCACCACCGTACAGCCGTCGGATGGAAACACTCGCCGACATCCTCGACGGCGAGGTACTCATCCACTGCCACAGTTACCGCGCCGATGAGATCTACATGCTGATGAATGTCCTCCGCGACTTCGGCGTGGATCGGATCACATTCCAGCACGTGAACGAGGGTTTCAAAGTTGCTCCCGAATTGGCTGAGTTTGGTGCCGGCGCCTCGGTGTTCTCAGACTGGTGGAGCTACAAGTTCGAGGTCTACTACTCCACCGCCTACAACGTCGCCATCCTCCTGCGCAATGGCGTGCGCGCGTCCATCAATTCGGATTCGCGTGAACTCATCCGGCATCTCTACCACGAGGCGGCCAAGAGCCAGCGGTATGGCGATCTGACGGACGACGAGGCTCTTTCCCTGATTACCATCAACCCGGCGTGGCAGCTCGGCATCGACGACCGCGTGGGTTCGATCGAGGAAGGCAAAGACGCCGACCTCGCCATTTTCGACGGCCATCCACTCTCGATCTATGCGCGCCCCGTCATGACCATTGTGGACGGAATCATCCGCTTCGACGAGGCCCGCGACGGCGACGACATGCGCCTGGACATCGACCCGGAGGCCGAGATCGAGGACGTGCGTCTTTACGACCACAACGAAGATTCCTGCCTTGTCGATGCGTTTGTATTGTGACGGCTGACTGCCGACCGCAGACCGCGTAGGGGCCCGACCGGAAACACATCAACCAATTAACGCCTCTCTCACACCCTCAACCTTTACTAGTTAATGAGATTCGGCCTCACGATAGCTTGCTTGTTGTTCGTTCTGCCGAACATCGCCTCCGCCCAAGATGGCTACATCCGCACGTACACGGGCACGTTTGCGCTCACGAACGCGCGGATCGAGACCATCACCAACGGCACTATTGAGAACGGTACGGTTGTTCTCCGCGACGGCAATATCGAGGCGGTGGGCGCCAATGTGGCGGCGCCCTCTGACTCTGAGGTCATCGACTGCTCGGGCCTGACGATCTATCCGGGAATGATCGACGGTGGCACTCGCCTCGGCCTGCAGGAAATCGGCTCACTGCCGGAGACGGTCGATCACGACGAGATCGGCGACATCCGGCCGCAGATGCAGGCGCTGACGGCGGTGAACCCGAGTTCGGTCAGCATCCCGATTACGCGCGTTTCGGGCGTGACGACGGTCCTCACATCGCCGTCCGGTGGCATCATGCCGGGGACGGCGGCACTGATCAATTTGCACGGCTACACACCGGATCAGATGTATGCCGGCTTCAAGGGCGTCGTCCTCAACTTCCCGTCCTCGGCGCGGTCCGGCCGATCTGATCACCGCACGGACGAGGACATCGAGAAGCAGTTCGACGAGGCGCTGGAGAATCTCAACGAGACGTGGGAGCAGGCCGTGCTTTTCGAGCGGATCGACGGCAACGGCGGCAGCGGCCTGTACCAGCCCGAGATGGCAGCACTCACGGCCGTCGTTCGCCGCGAAGCGCCGTTGCTCATCGAGGTCAATGCGGCGAAGGACATCGAAAAGGCGCTGGAGTGGATCGAGGAAAACGAAATCGACGCCGTGCTGACGGGTGTAGCGGAGGGCTGGCGAGTGGCCGACAAGATCGCCTCCGCAGGCATCCCCGTGATCACGGGCCCCGTCCTCACCAACCCCAGCCGCACTTACGACCGCTACGACGCGGCCTACCGCAAC
>JADFQN010000195.1 GCA_022561755.1 Bacteroidota bacterium | reverse complement strand
GAATCTGTGACAATGCGATCACGCGTCACGTAGTCACGTAGTCACGCACCCCATCTCGCAAACTCCCAACGAACGCACCGTTCGCCAGCGCCCGATCAAGCGTGCGCTCGAACACGGCGGCCTGGCCAGGGAAGTTCATCTCATCGTAGAGCGTGTTGTGCCAGAGGAGGACGGCGCAGCCGCCAACGCGTTTGGCTGCGTCAAAAATGGCCTGAATCCTTTTTGTTGCCGCTTCGGCAGAGAGGCCACGATGCGTAAACAATGTCGCGTCCATGACGGCAAGAGGCACCTCCCACACATCCATTGGCCGATTTTGGTGGAGGTCGAACAACCGAAACGGGTGGCACGTAGCGCGACGAAAACCCTCGTGCATCGAGAAGCCCAACGTGCTGTCAACCAGGAAACCTTCGTCTTCGAGCAGCCTAGGCGTCGACGGATCGGCCCACCGAAGGAAGTGCGTTCGGACGCTTTGAGGCACCCGCCCGATGGATTTCGTGAGCGCGCCAAGCTCTTTACGTAAAAGGCCCGGATGGTCGTAAGCGGCATAGCTCGGATGCAGCCCAATCTCAAATCCTTCTGTCGTCAATCCGGTCATGAACTGTTGGAGCCACGGTCTGTCGAGACTGTACCCCACGTCCTCCTTTGTTGACGCTCCGCCCTTAAAGAAGTACGTAGCTGTGACGTGGCGCGCCACCTCCGCCGCTTTCATCCGGTACAGGCTTGCTCGCCTCGGATCGCTTTTCCCACGGTTAGCGATCGCCTTGCCCATCTTTCCAAAAAAAAACGACTTCAACCGGCTCCGCTTCCGCGTCTCAATAAAATCGATGTCGTGCGTGAGGGCGACGGCCCAGGGTTTCCCCTTCCACCTCCGGCCGGGTACGGAAACGCCGCGCTCGGCAAGCTGCTCTCCCAGCCACGCCCGGTATACGTCCACGAGGGGTTTCAGGGGGATGTCCATCTCCGCCTGCAAGGACACCGCGTACGGAAAACGCCCGTGATGGTCGCGCTCGGTGGTCGTGTGCTCCTGCCATCCAGAAAGCCAGAAAAAGACTGACGCTATGACATCCGGGAGGCCTTCCCCCTCACCCCCAAACGGAATCGGCCAGTCCTCGCCATCCCACCGAATCGTGCTCATCTCTTCGCCGGCGAGAGCACGGTGTTCCGAGAAAAATGCAGTCGTCTCCGGCTTCAGCGGAATGCACAGGGCCGACTGTGGAGGAGTGTCCGACTGCGGACCGTAGTAGAGACCGCCCTCACGCAACGCAGCCTTTTCTACCCAGTCCGGCTCCAGGCCGAGGCCCACCAACAGCATCTCTACCGCATACTCTGCCCTTGGGATGAAGTCGTCCGGCGCCTCAACGCAGCAGGGCAATGAGCGAGCGGAGGAATCGCGGAATGGATGAGAGGAAGAGGACACGCTTCGTCGTTATTCGGACAGGACACGTAAACTACCCGCCGATACACCCTTCCTCTACTCTCACCACGGCTCAACGTGACCAGCCGCTTCAAGCTCTTCTCCGATCCCGTGCATGGGTTCATTTCGGTCCCGAAGGGCCTGATCGTGGACCTGATCGAAACGCCCGCCTTCCAGCGGCTGCGGCGGATTCGACAACTGGGGCTGGGGTTTCTCGTGTTTCCCGGCGCGGTCCACACGCGCTTCGAGCACGCGCTGGGCGCAATGGCCCTGATGCAGGACGTGCTCTCGACACTCCGCGAGAAAGGCACGGAGATTTCTGGGGACGAATACGAGAGTGCACTGGCCGCCGCGTTACTGCACGACATCGGGCACGGGCCGTTCTCCCACACGCTGGAAACAATCCTGATCCACTCTGCGCCCGACGGCACCCCGCACCACCACGAGCGAATGAGCCGCGCGTTGATCGCCCGGCTGAACGAGCGGCTCGACGGAGCACTTGAAACGGCCCTCGCCATCTTCGACGGCAACTACGAACGACCGTTCTTCCACACGCTGATTGCCAGCCAACTGGACATGGACCGGCTGGACTACCTCCGCCGCGACTCGTTCTACACGGGTGTGGCGGAAGGTGTGGTGGGCGTAGAACGTATCCTGAAAACGATGCGCGTACACCCTACGGACGCCTCTCAAGGGGGCCGGATCGTGATTGAGGCCAAGGGTGCGTACTCGGTGGAGAACTTCATCCTCAGCCGCCGCTTGATGTACTGGCAAGTGTACCTCCACAAAACGGTCATCGCCGCCGACCACCTGCTGCTGAGCACGATTGCGCGGGCTCGAAGGGTCTGGGGTACGAGCGAACCTGCTTTGGCCGCCACGGCTCCTTCGCTGGCGTTTTTTCTATCGGGGGAGGTTACCTCGAACGATATCGAGCAACCGGAGGTACTGGATCACTTCGTGGCTCTCGACGACACGGACGTGCTCTACAGCCTCAAGCGCTGGGAGGATGCGAAGGATCCCATTCTGGCCGACCTCGCGCGGCGATTCCTGAACCGCAACCTGTTCCGAACGACGTTTCTTCCGGAACAGCCCAATCCGGAGATGCTCGCCGACCTGCGCGAGCGCGTTGCGGAATGGCTGATGGCCGATCGACTGTCCACACCCACCTCCGTTAATGCAGACGTAGACTTCTATCTGACCGTCGGCAGCGCTCGCCTCGACGCCTACCAGCTCAAGGACGACGCCATCGCCATCCTCGAACGCGACGGTACCCTCCGCGAGCTCTCCAAGGCCGAGAATATCACCGCCGTCAGTGCGATGGCCGGTGTGGTGGAAAAGCCCTATGTGTGCGGGCCAAAGGCAGTGGTTTGAGATTAGGTGATTACGTGATGCGTGATTACGTGATGCGTGATTACGTGATGCGTGATTACGTGAGCCTACATCGCAAATTCCAATCTCCAAGTCCCAAGTACCAATTCCCTCTACCCTTTTCCCTTTTCCTTTCTCACTTCTCCCTTCACCCTTTTCCCTTCTCCCTTTTTCCTCCACCCTTTTCACTCTACCTCAGACTGCGCTTCTTTCCCCATTGCCACTGCCCTTACA
>JADFQN010000012.1 GCA_022561755.1 Bacteroidota bacterium | reverse complement strand
CTGGCTGCATCTTCATCATGAAGACTTTACTGGTCAGTATGGAAAATTCTACTCCATGTACCGGAGCTATCCCTGGTACATCAAACAACAACAAGAATATGAAGCATCCGCTAAAAAACATGGATTTGAAAAAGTATCGCAGCTTAAATTGGCTATTGCAACCAACATCCGTGATTTTGTTGCAGGAGGGGGTTTCTTATTTGCCATGTGCTCTGCCACGGATACTTATGATATAGCCTTGGCAGGGCAAAACGTGGACATGATTGAAGGAATGTTTGACGGGGATGCAGCCGATCCCATGTCTCAAAAGAAATTGGATTTTATTCAAATCGATACCGGTCGTGTACGTTCTTGGTAAGATAGACGCAGGGACACTGTAGGCTCTAGCCTCCAGGCCCCAGTCTCTAGTCTGTAGTCTATAGACTTCGGACTAGGGTCTAAAGACAAACTAGCCGCAGACTCACGCAGACCAACGCAGATTACCCTTCACCCTTCACCCTTTTCACTTCACCCTTTTCCCTTTTCACTTCTCCCTATCAATGCTTCCCTTTTCCGACATCCTCGTCGAACGCCTGGCGGCCGCCAAGCATGTCGCCGTGCTGACCGGGGCGGGGATCTCGGCGGAGAGCGGCGTGCCCACGTTCCGCGACCCGGATGGTCTCTGGCAGCAGTTCCGGCCCGAGGAACTCGCGAACGTGGAGGCTTTTCTGAACAACCCTGTGCTCGTGCAAAGCTGGTACGCGCATCGCCGGGCGGTTGTTGAAGAGGTTCTGCCAAATCCTGGACACCACGCGCTGGCAGAGCTCGAACGCATGGTCTGCGAACGAGGCGGCGACTTCCTCCTCGCCACCCAGAACGTAGACGGCCTGCACGCCCGCGCTGGCTCCGAAAGGCTCATCGAGCTCCACGGCACGCTCACTCGCTCCTACTGCATCGGCTGTAGGCGACCTGCTTCGGAAGACGAACTCGCGGCTATCGAATCCGGTGAGACGGCCATGTGTCCGTCGTGCGGCGGCCTCCTCCGCCCCGACGTTGTGTGGTTCGGCGAGATGCTTCCTGAGGGCGCGATGGAGTGCGCCGCCGAGGCTGCTGCATCCTGTAACGTCTTCCTCTCTGTAGGCACCAGCGCCGTCGTCTACCCGGCGGCCGGACTTCCGCTCATCGCCCGAGAAAACGGCGCGTACGTCGCGGAGATCAATCCGCAGCGAAGTGACATAGCCTCACGGCTCAGCGAGCACGTTGCCGGGAAAGCTGGGGAGGTACTGCCGCGGCTTCTCGAAGCCGTTCGTGATTACGTGGGTACGTGACGCGTGAGTACGTGACGCGTGAGTACGTGAAGGCCTCCTAATCTCCTCCTCTCCACCTTTCTTCCTCGCCACCGCCCACACCCCCAACCTCCCGAACACCCTTACCTCCCTCTCTCCCTCTCTCCCCCTCACACTCCCAACCTCCCACACGCCCTTCCTCACTCACCCTCTTATACCATAAATAACCGGCGCGCTCGGCGAGCACGCCCTACCCTAACCTCTGATACCGTAGCAGTAATGCTCACCCGGGGACGCCCCATCGGGTCGTCTCTACGGGCTTTTCCCCAACATTCCCTCCATCCCTTCAGCACTCATCGTTCACCATTCAGCCTTGTCCTTCGCCGATCCCATCTTCCTCCTCGGCCTCCTCGCCGTGCCGCTGCTCGCGTGGGCGGCGTGGAAGCAGTCGCGGCGTACCGCGCCGGGCCTGCGTTACTCGGCCACAGCCGACGCCGAAGCGCTGCCCAAGACGCTCGGGACGCGGTTGAAGGGCCTCCCCACAGTGCTAAGCCTCCTCGCTCTGACGCTCTCGCTGACGGCCCTCGCCCGCCCGCAGCGCCACGACGTAACGGTGGAGCGCACGGCCGAGGGCATCGACATTATGCTAGTGCTGGACGTCTCCACGTCGATGACGGCGGAGGACTTCTACCCCAACCGCTTCGAGGCCGCCAAGGTGGTGGGGGCCGATTTCATCGCAGGCCGCGTGTCCGACCGCATCGGGTTGGTCGTGTTTGCGGCGCAGGCCTACACGCAGGCCCCCCTTACGCTGGACTACCCCTTCCTCCGGCGCATGCTCTTCGAGGTGCGGATGGGCCTGATTGAGGACGGCACGGCCATCGGGACGGCGCTGGCCACGGCCACGGCGCGCCTCCGCGACAGCGAGGCGGAGAGCAAGGTGATCATCCTCCTCACCGACGGCCAGAACAACCGCGGCGAAATCGACCCGACGACGGCTGCTGAAGTAGCCGAGGCGCTGGGCGTCAAGATTTACGCGATCGGAGTAGGCGGGGAAGGCGGTCGCGAGGGCGGCGGCATCTTTGGACCGTTCATGCAGGTACCGGAAGTTGACGAGGCCACGCTCCGCGAGGTCGCGGGCAAAACCGGAGGCCGCTATTTCCGCGCCACCGATGCCGAGGCCCTCCGCTCGATCTACGACGCCATCTCCGAGTTGGAGCGCACCGAGATCGAAGAAACCTCGTACGTCGACGTCGAGGAGCGCTATCAGTGGTTCCTCTGGCCCGCCTTCGGGGTGATACTGCTCAACATTTTGCTAGTTAACACCCGCCTGAGGAGGGTGCCGTGATTACGTGAGAACGTGAATACGTGAGTTTGCTCTCTCACCCTGGCCCCCCCATGAAGGACGTCCCTGCCCATTTTTCCCTTCACCCTTCACCCTTCACCCTTCACCCTTTTCCCTTCTCACCTTTCGCTGTGTCCTTCAAATCCCCCGAGGCCCTCTGGCTCCTGCTGCTGATCCCGGCGGCGGTGTTCCTGTTTGCTTACGCGGCGCGGCGGCGGATGGAGGCATTGCGGTTATTCTTCGGTGGGCGAGAAGCACCCGAGCAAGCGTACGCATCCCGCGTGGCTCGTGTGCGGCGGCGGCGGGGATTTCTGGTCGTGCTTGGCGTCGCCTTTTTCATTCTGGCCCTTGCAAGGCCGCTCTACGGCACCTCGGTTCGAGAGGCACGGCGGGAAAGCCTCGACCTCATCATTGCGCTGGACGTGTCGTCGTCGATGCTGGCGGAAGACATCGCCCCGAGCCGCCTCGAACGCGCACGGCTCGCCATCTCCCAACTCGTTGAGCAGCGGGCGGGCGACCGCATCGGGCTCGTCGTTTTCTCTGGGGATGCGTTCCTCCAATGCCCGCTCACGACGGACCGCTCGGCCTTCCGGCTCTTTTTGGATGCCGCCGGCCCCGACCTTGTAGCCACGCCCGGCACCGACTTCGCCAACGCGCTCCTCACCGCGCGCAGCGCCCTTGCCGATGATGGTGAGGCCGGTCCGCCGAGACCGCGTGTCCTACTCGTGGTCTCGGACGGCGAGGACCACGAGGGCCGCCTGGACGAAGCGGTTGACGCCCTCCGCGACGACGGTGTGCTGCTGTTGGCCGCGGGTGTGGGAACGGAGGAGGGTGCGCCCATTCCCATTTACAGAGACGGGCAGCGCGTGGGCTTCAAAATCGATAGAAACGGCGAGCAGATCACGTCGCGGCTGGAGGAAGGCGTGCTGCGCGACATCGCCGGGCGCGACGGCCTCGTACGGCTGGGAAGTGGAAACGGCCTCGCGGAAATATCATCGCGCCTCGACCGTTTAGACCGGGCTATCCTGGACGCGGAACGCTACGAAGCCTCCGCCGAGCGCTTCCAGTGGCCGCTGGGGCTGGCGCTACTCTTTCTGATCGCCGAACGAGTTCTTGCACTCCGTACGATCAAGACGACAGACGAGGAGTTGATTACGTGATTACGTGAAGGCATCAATACCTCCTCCTCTCATACGCTCTTCCTCTCATATCGTAGCGGTAATGCTTACCCGGAGACGCCCCTACGGGCCGTCTCTACAGGTTCCCATCTTCTCTCACCGCTCCCTTCACCTTTCTCCCCCTCGCCCTCTCACACCATGAACAACCGGCGCGCTCGGCGAGCACGCCCTACCTCCACCGCCCACACCCCGAAACGCCCTCACCCTCTCACACCCTCAACCACCCATACCCAGACAATGCGCCTCACTCTCCTCGCCATCCTCCTAGCCCTGACCGGCTGCGCGGCGTTCGCCGACGGCGCTGCCGAGGGACGCAAGGGGATGGAGCTGTTCGAGGCGGACAATTTCGAGGCAGCGGCTGCGGCTTTTCAGGAAGGCATCAACGCGACGGAGAACCAGACCGGTCGAACACGGGAAGCTCTCCACACGAATCTCGGGCTGGCACACTTCGCGCAAGAGCAGTTTGCAGAAGCCGCCGAGGCCTTCTCGGAGGCTCTCGCGCTGGCCGAGACGCCGTCGAAGCGGGCGGAGGCCGCTTACAATGCGGGTACCGCGCTGGCCAAAACCGAGGAGCTCGAACAGGCCCTCGAATACCTCCGCCGAGCGCTCATCCTGCAACCCGACTTCCCCGCCGCTCGTTTTAACTACGAACTCGTGAAACGACGTCTTGATGGCACGCAGCCACAGGATGGGACCCCGCAGGAGCCCTCGGCGTTCGCGGAAGAACTCAAAGCCCGCGCCGACTCGCTCGTGGCCGCCCGCCACTACCTCGAAGCCGCCAGCCTCATGCAAGACTCCACCGTTGCCGCATACAGCGACTTCATGCAGCGCCTCGAAGAAGTCGTCGGCATTGAAGAGATGGGCGCAACCACTGCCCCCGATTCCACACAATGAGATACCTCCTCCTCAGTTTTCTGTTGATGATGGGTGCCGGCGCGTCAGCGCAAACGGCGGCCGATCGGTACCACGCCTCTGCTGGGTTGTACATCAACGGAGATATGGCAGCGGCGGAGCAGGCGGCGGAGGCCGGGCTCGCCATCGACCCGGATGACGCAAAGCTGCAGGCGCTTCTGGAGCGCATCCGGCAACAGCAGGAGCGGCGGAACGAACAGCAAGGTGATGAGGGTGACGAAGGCGAGCCGAGCGATGAGCAGCAAAACCCGCAGAATGATCAGGAGAGCGACGGCGAATCTGAACAGCAAGATTCTGAGCAACAGAATGACGAGCAGGGTGAGCAAGATCAGCCCCGCGACGATGACTCGACCGAATCGGATCGGCAGGAAGAACATCAACCCGAGCCGGAGCAAGCAGATCAGCCGAATCAGGACGGCCGCGAGGACGAGCAGCAAGAGCCCAACCGGCCGCTGTCCAACGAAGACGAGGCCGAGCCTGAAGACACCACGCCGGTTCAGCTCGGCCGGATGAGCCGCGCCGAAGCCGAGCGCATCCTGGCCGCCCTCCGCGCCGACGAAAGCGCGCTCCTTCGCTCCATCCGACGCCGCCCTGCCGGCCCGCGCCGTGTTGAGCGCGACTGGTAGCGTCATCCGACTGCAACGTATGCGCTTCGTCCTTTCCTTCTTCCTTTTTGTGCTCGCCGCGCCGCTTTCCGCGCAGGTGAGCATCCATGCGTACGTCGACAAAACGGTCCTTGGCGACGCAGAGACGCTGGCCTTCACCCTCGAAATCTCCGGCGATCTCAACGAACTCGGCGCTATTCAGCCACCCGACGCGAGCGGTCTTGTCCTTACGCAGAGCACTCCTATCCTCCGGTCACAGGTCATCACGAACGGCGAAGAGCATCTCACCCTTCGCTGGCTCTACCGCCCGCAGCGCACCGGCCAGGCCGAAATACTCTCCGCGCGCATCCCTGTCGGCGGTCGCATACTCGAAACCGACCCGATCAGCATCGAGGTCATTCCGCAGAGCCAACGAAGTGCCCCGAGAGCCTCGCGGTCGCAACCAAGCCTGGGCCCCAAACCCGACCCGCCGAGCGCAGCCGCAGGCGATTTGTTCGTACGGGCCAAGCCCTCCTCCCGAAGCCTCGTACCCGGTCAGCAAGTGGTGGTGGACTACGTCCTCTACGTGCGCCCGCAATTACGGCCGCGCCGCTCGCAGGTGATGGGCACGTGGGACGCTGAGGGCTTCTGGCGCGAAGAACTGGACGTCCCCGACCGTGACACTTACCCGCGCCCGGTTACCATCGGGGGTGAGGAGTACGACGCGGTCACGCTCCGGCGGATGGCGCTCTTCCCCACGAGAACGGGCCGGCTGGAAATAGGCGAGATGACGTTTGAGGTGGAACTGGCGCGAACCTCGCGGCCGTCGAATCCTTTCGGACCTCTTTTTTCGCCGTTTACGAGCCGGTTTTCGACGGAGGATGTCACCGCCCCGGCGCTGACACTGACCTCCGAGGCACTTCCGGCCGGCGCACCGGAGTCGTTCGGAGGCGCCGTCGGGCAGTTTGGGATGGCTGCGTTTACCGACCGCGAGGACGTAGCTGCGGGCGACCCGATTCAACTGACCGTGGAACTCCGTGGGACGGGCAACATCGCCACGCTGGCGCCGCCGGAGATCGAAGTACCACCCGAGTTCGACCAGTTCGACCCGCGGCAGGAACGCAGAATCAACAGGCAGACAGCGTCACCGTCCGGGACGAAGACGTTCACGTTCACGCTCGTTCCGCGAGGCGGCGGATCGTTCGAGATTCCGCCTGTTGAATGGACTTACTACAACCCCGAGCGGGGCAGCTACCAGACGCTTCGTTCCTCGGCGTTCCCGGTTGAAGTGAGCGGCCCCGTCGCCTCGTCCGCTTTGATTCCGGAGGCCACACCGAGCGATCCGTCCGTGCCGCTTGGTTTGATGACGGAGGCCATCTGGCTGCGCGCCCGGACACCGCGACATGTTTCGGCCCTCGTTCTTTTTGGTGGATTTGCGCTTCCGTTGCTGGCGCTTCTCGGCCTCGTAGCCGTGCGCCGAATTGGGGACCGCCGGGCGGATGTGTCGGTGGAAGCCCTCGCCCTCCGGGCGCATCCGGAGGCCAGAAAACAGCTAAAAGAGGCCCACAAGGCCCTCGGCGACGCCTCTGCTTTTTACGCCGCCATCGAGCTTGCCTTCCTGGCGTTCCTCACCGACAGGCTCGGCACGCCGGTTAACGGCCTCCCTCGGACCACGCTACAGGCAACGTTGGCCGAACGCGGCATCTCCACCGAAACCCGGCAGGCGGTGGTCACGTTCCTCGCCGAGTGTGAACAGGCGCAGTACGCGCCCGGAATTGCGGGCGGCATGGACGTACCATTAGGCGTACAAAAGGCCGCTGCCGAGCAGGCCTCTCTCCTCTTCGCTGCCGTAGACGACGAAGCCGACGAAGCCGACGAGGTCGCCGCCTGAGTTATGTGGGTTCTTTCTCTTAGGAGGCTGTCGAAAAACTCAACCTACCTGCGGCGGCGCCTCGCTTACGGCGTAGTATTTCAACAGCCTCCTAACGCAGATATCCGTAATTCAAAGTCACCCCATGATGGGGGTGCCGAGCCCCGCTGGGCTGTGGGGAGTTGGTTGGAGACTGGTGCTTATGGCATGGCTCCTCTTCATCCTGCTACTCCGTCACCATCCCTCGTCTCCCGCGGCATGACGGGATCCACCCCCTTCAAAGGGGGAATTCAAAAGGCAGCTTTTCTTAAGAAAAAAGTCATATTCTGTCGCCTAGCTCATGTCTTCGCCATTCTCCTTTTCGTCGTCCCTCAGCCTGCGCTTGCTGACGACTCGCAAGCTGAAGCCGAGCGCCTCTTCGCGTTGGGCGTACAGCTTTACGCGGACGGCGACGCGCCCGGGGCTGTAGCCGCCTTCGAAGGCGCTGGGGCCACGCGATTGTCGAGCGGGATGCTTCACTACAACCTCGGCACGGCCTATCTTGAGCTTGAGCATTTCGGCCCTGCGATCCTGCACTTCGAGCGCGCGCGGCGGCTCATGCCCGGCAACGAGGCCATCACCCACAATCTGCGGATTGCGCGGGAGCAGGCCGGCGTCACAGTCGAGGCCGCGTCGGCATTGGGCCTGCTCAACAGCCGCCTTTCGCGGATGGGCGGCCCGAATCTCTGGCTGGCATTCGGACTCGTGCTCTACATCAGCCTGACCGCGATCATCGGCTTCCGGTTCTGGACTCGCCGCGACGATGCGTGGTCGAGGCGGGCCATTACGGTGCTCGTTCCTGTCACGGCGGCCGTGCTAGTGGCAGCGCTTTCCGTATGGGGAAGTATCCGCTCCCCGGATGGCATCGTCCTCTCCGAAGACGCCCAACTGCGGGCCTCGCCCTCCGCAGAAGCGGCCTCGCGCGCAACCCTCCAACCGGGCCTGCGCGTACGCATCACCGAAGTCCGTGACGACTGGCAGGCTGTGCGGCTCCCCGGCGGGGTACGCGGATGGCTCCCATTGCGTGCGGTAGAGCGGATCTGACAAGTCACGCAAGCGTACCTTTCGGCAATGACGGAACCCCACATCTACCCACGAGACGAGAGCGGACGGCGCGTTGGCTGGATTGAAGTCGTCTGCGGCTCGATGTTCAGCGGCAAGACCGAGGAGCTGATCCGGAGGCTGCGGCGCGCGAAAATCGCCCGGCAGCGCGTGGAGATCTTCAAACCGGCCCTCGACAACCGCTACACCGGCGACGCCGTGGTCTCGCACGACGAAAACGCCATTCCATCACAGGTTGTGCATGCGGTGGAGCAGATCCTGCTGCTCTCCAGCGAGGCCGACGTGGTGGGCATCGACGAGGCGCAGTTCTTCGGCCTCGAGATCCTCCCGGTCTGCGACCAACTAGCGCGCGAGGGCAAGCGGGTCATCATCGCCGGGCTCGATCAGGACTACCTCGGGAACCCCTTTGAGCCCGTTCCGCAACTCATGGCGATTGCCGAGCACGTGACCAAGCTGCACGCCGTCTGTGTCCGGTGTGGCGCACCAGCCAACCACTCGCAGCGCATTGTGACCTCCGGCGACCGCGTGCTCGTGGGCGAGAAAGACGCCTACGAGCCCCGCTGCCGGCAGTGTTTTGAGCCGGAGCCTTCCGTAGAGCCAGAGAAAAAGGAGAAAACCGAGCGTGTAGAAGCCTGAGCGTCGATTTCAAAGAAAATCGGCAAGCACTTGCCCCGAATTGGGGTTGAGCCCTATTGTGCAAGATGAAACGGGGATGTCCACCCCACCCACTCACCCACCACACAACGTGTCATGGAAACCATCCCCGATACAGCCCCGGCAGAAACCGGAGCCACATCACCCGGAAAAGCCGACCTCGGCAAGCGCTTCGTCGCTCTCCTCATTGACGTTCTCATCGTCTATCTACTAGCTCTCGTTCTCAGCTTCGGAGGGCGCGGCGCGTTGTACGGCCTCGGCATGCTTGCCGGTGCGGTCTACTATCTGGTACGCGACGGCCTCACCCTTGAGTTTATGAACGGGCGCTCGCTCGGAAAGAAAGTGATGAAGCTCCGTCCGATTCGCTTGGACGGCGGCACCATGGACATCAACACGTCGATTCGCAGAAACTGGCCCCTCGCTCTTGGTCCCATCCTTTTGGGGATTGCCGCGCTCATGGGTGGGCTCGGTATTTTTCTGTTCGCGGGGCTCCTCGCCATCATTGCCTGGATTGGCAGCCTTTTGGGGCTTGTGGAAGCCATCCTGGTCCTGACAGACTCCGAAGGACGGCGAATCGGTGACAAGTTTGCCGGTACAAAAGTCGTCGTCTCCGACGACTGACGAGAGCACCATCTCCACCTTGCCGGCGGGAGCCCCGAGCACTACTTTGCCGGGGCTCCCGCTTTCGCGGCTGTTGAAAGAGGTCATCCTGCCTGCGGCGATGTCTCTCGACCGATCTCGGCGTTGCGGAATCTCGCCGAATTTCTGATGCGTCTGCGATCCCGCGCCTTGATCTCGGCCGAGATCAGCTCGCCTCGGCGACGGAGCACCTTTTTCAACAGCCTCTGGTTTTTGCCTCTGGTTTTTGCCTGTGGTTTTTGCCTGTTGTTTTTGATGGCCGACGAGCCAACTCCATCCTCCTCGCTCTTCCCCGACAGCCCACCCCGCTCCAGCGGGGACGCCTCCGAAACGGAGAGCAGCTACCTCGTTACGGCGCGCAAATACCGCCCGCAGACGTTTGGGGAGATGGTGGGGCAGACGCACGTGGCGCAGACACTGTGCAACGCCATCCGGCTGGACCGGCTGGCGCACGCCTACCTCTTCAGCGGCCCGCGCGGCGTGGGGAAAACGACGGCGGCGCGGATCCTCGCCAAGGCCGTCAACTGCACGACGCCGCTTGAGGAGCGCGAAAACGCGGAGCCCTGCCGCGCCTGCGACTCGTGCAAGACGTTCGAGGCCGGCCGCTCGATGAACATTATTGAGATCGACGCGGCGAGCAACAACAGCGTGGACGACATCCGCGAGCTCCGCGACACCGTCCGCATCCCGCCGCAGGGCGCGAAGAAGAAAATCTACATCCTCGACGAGGTCCACATGCTATCCAAGGGCGCGTTCAATGCGCTCCTGAAGACCCTCGAGGAGCCGCCGCCGTACGTCCTTTTCATCTTCGCCACCACCGAGCCCCACAAGGTTCTCCCCACCATTCTTTCGCGCACGCAGCGCTTCGACTTCCGGCGGATCTCCATCATCGAGATCATCGGACAGTTGAGGGCCATCTGCGCGGCGGAGTCCATCGAAACCGACGACGAATCGCTGCTGCTGCTGGCCAGAAAAGCGGATGGAGCGCTGCGCGACGCCTTTTCGCTCTTCGATCAGGCGGTCTCGCTTTGCGGCTCACCCCTCGAAGCCGCGGCCCTCCGGGAGGCCCTTGGCGTAGTGGACACGGAAATCTTTTTTGAGGTGACGGACAAGGCGGCGGCACGCGACCGGGCCGGGCTGCTCGAACTGGTCGAGCGGCTGGTGAGCCGGGGCTACGACCTCCCCGAGTTCCTCGGTGGCCTCGCCGACCACCTGCGGAATCTTCTCGTGGCCCGGTCCACCGGCAAAGGCGACCTCATTGAAGCCACCGACGCAACGCGCACGCAGTACGTGGAGGCGGCCCGAAGCCGGGCGGAGGCCGATCTTCTGCACCTCCTCATGATGGTGGAGGAAGCCGCGCGGAACATCAAGGCAAGCCGGCAGCCGCGCCTCGCGGTCGAGCTTGCGCTGCTCAAGATGGCAAGTCTGGAAACAGCGGCGGATCTGGAGGAACTTATCGGCAAATTGAGCGCCCTCGAAGCTATGCCGGCCAATGGGGATCGTCCCACCCAAGCCTCGCCGTCCGTTACGCCGCAGACCACGGCCGAGCCTTCGGTGAACTACGAACCGGAAAAACAGGAGAAGCCTACACAGGAGCTTCCGCGCACCGAGCCGGATGTAGCGCCTGACGACGAATCGGAGAACGAGCCACCGGCCTTCTCTCCGGAACCCCCGCGAGCGCTCGCCGCCAATTCTCCGGCGCCTCAACCGGCCTCCGCCGCGAGTGCCCCGGCCCATTCAGGTTTGTTCGGCGCGCCTGCGCTGCAAGTACGCCGCAATTCTTCAGGCGATTCGTCCGGCGACCCGTCCGGCGACGGCTCCGACGGCCCCGAGGCCGTCCTGGCAGTCGCAGGCGACGTAGCCGTCGCGGAGGCCCACGCCGCGACCGCCGACCTCGACGTGCCCCTCGGGCGCATCAAAGCACTCTGGCCCGACCTCGTGCAGACCATCAAGGCCGACCGCATCCACGTGGGAACGCTTCTCCAACAGGCGGAGCCCAAACGTGTTGTGCGCGGGAGCATCGAGGTCACCGTTCCGGACAAGTTCTCGTGCACGCTCCTCGAAAGCGAGGCCGCGAAGTTTGCCTCGGCGCTGAGCGGCCTCCTCGAAGAGAAGTCGCCGCCGCTGCGTTTTGTGGTTGATGCGTCACCCGGCAGGGAACCCGCACGGGATGTAGACCCGTTCGAGCGGTTCAAGCAGCTCCGCCACGAGAACCCGGTCATTCAGGCCCTGTTCGAGAAGTTCGGAGCTGAAATCGTTTGGTAATGCATATTGCGTAGTTCGTAAGGACATCCGCCCTACGGAATTACGCAATACGAAATACGCACTACGCTATGGACAACACCCCCAACATGGCGGATCTCTTCGGGCGCATGGCCGACATGCAGCAGAAGATGGCTGACACGCAGGAAGAGCTCGCCGAAGAACGGGTCTCCGCTGAAGTTGGCGGCGGCATGGTAAGCGTCACGGCCGACGGGCGCGGGCGCATCTTAGGCGTAAAGCTGGACGCCGCAGGGCTCCATCTGGACGCTGCCGGGATGAAGCCGGAAGACATCGAGTTGCTCGAAGACCTCCTCATCGCGGGCGTCAACAAGGCACTGGACGAAGCGGAGAACCTCCGAACGCAGAAGATGCGGGAGGCCGCCACGTCGTTCCTGCCGCCGGGCATGGACCTCGGCGGGCTCATGGGCGGCGATTCGGGTTCGTTGATCTAGTCTTTCCAACTACCTTGTTTTCCGTCCTGAAGGCCGCATCGAAACACCTAGCCAAGTCGCCCCCTGTTTTCTCGCACGCTCGAAAACTGTCCCCCTTACTAAGCGGGACAAATCTCTGGTCGGCAGACCGGAGATAGGGGGTGTGCAAGCTAGTAGCTTTTTTGCGCTAGATCGTTCTCACGCTCCGACATGCATCTCACCTCCGAAACAGTCGAGACCCTCGTTGAGCAGTTCTCGAAGCTGCCGACGGTGGGTCGCAAGACGGCGCAGCGGCTGGCGGCGTACATCCTCAAAATGCCGCGCGAGGAAGTCGTGGAGTTGGCGCACGCTCTGGTGGCCGTCAAGGACCGCGTAACGGCGTGCTCGGTATGCTACAACGTGACGGACGACGACCCCTGCCCAATCTGCCTCTCCGCGAAACGCGACCGCACGGTTATTTGCGTGGTAGAAGAGCCCAACGACGTGCTGGCGCTGGAGCGCACGGGCGAGTATCACGGCCAATACCACGTCCTCGGCGGGGTAATTTCGCCGCTGGACGGCATCGGGCCGGACGACCTCAAAATCCGTGAGTTGGTGGCACGCGTTGCAAACAACAGGGTAAGCCCGGCCGGTGGCGACGGGGCCCCGGAAGAGCAGGAGGAGCCCGTAACGGAGGTCATCCTCGCCATGAATCCGAACGTGGAGGGCGACACCACGGCGTACTACATCGGGCAGTTGCTCGGGCCGCTCGGCGTGCGGGTAACGCGCATTGCGCGGGGTCTTCCCGTCGGCGGCGACCTCGAATACGCCGACGAGGCCACCCTCTCCCGCGCCCTCGAGGGGCGGGCGAGGATGTAGTTTGTCCGAGATTCCATGCGTTGTCCAATCTGTCATCCTGCGGACCGTATCGAAGCTCCTAGGAGGCTGTTGAAATACGTCATCCTGCCTGCGACGGCGCCTCTCGGCCGATCTCTTCGTTGCGAGATGCTCGCCGAATCACCGATTCGACCACGATCTCCGCGCCTTGATCTCAACCGAGATGCGCTCGTCTCGGCGACAGAGCACGTAATTCAACAGCCTCCTAGCCAAGCCACCCCCTTCCCGCCATGCGGCGGGATGTCCCCGTTACCAAGGGGGACAAATCTCTGGTCGCTATACCGGAGATAAGGGGGTGCGGAGGCAACATGACGGGGCGGCGAAGTGCTCGCTCGAGATGACATTGTTGTTTTTTCATGCCTCACTTCCAGCGTCTTTGCGTTTTCTGCGGATCGAAAACCGGCAACCAGGCCGCGTACGTGGAGGCGGCGCGTGTACTCGGCGAGGTGCTGGTGCGGGAAGGCATCGGACTCGTGTTCGGCGGCGGGCGAATCGGGTTGATGCGCATCATCGCCGACACCGTGCTCGACGGCGGTGGCCAAGCCATCGGCGTCATCCCACGCGGACTGGCGAAGAAAGAAGTCGCCCACGAGCACGTGACGGAGCTCCACGTCGTCGACTCGATGCACGAGCGGAAGGCTCTGATGGCGGACATGTCGGATGGCTTCATCGCCCTGCCGGGCGGCCTGGGCACGCTGGAGGAAATTGCGGAGGCCTTCACGTGGGGCCAATTGGGCATCCACCAAAAGCCCTGCGGCATCTTGAACGTCGACGGCTTCTACGACGAGTTGATAGCGTTCCTCGATACAGCCACGGCGCACGAATTCTTGAACCCCGGACAACGCGCGCTCATCACCGTTGCAACTGAGCCAGAGGCTCTTCTGGAGGCCATGCGTAACTACCGGCCGCCGGCACGGACAAGGTGGCTGAAGAAAACTGAGATTTGATGTGACGTAATGCGTAGTACGTATTGCGTATTGAGCGAGAGCTTGCCTGACCTGAGATACGCGATACGCATTACGCAATAGCCCCCCTCTCACCCCCTCACACCCAAATTGCTCTCTCGACGCGCCGGTCTCCTCCTCGCAATCCCCGTTGCGGTCATCCTCGCCGCGTACGTGCTCTGGCCGAGCGTGGACACAATCTCGCTGGGCTTCAACGAGGCCAACCTCGGCCGCTTATTCGGCGGATGGAGGTCGGCGGGCGTCCGCGCTCTGGTGAACTCCGTGGGCATCTCGCTGGGAACCGTGGCCTTGGGCGGCATTCTCGGCACCGGTCTCGCGTGGGCGTTTTTCCGGTTCGATTTTCCGCTAAGACGGACGTTACAAGTCAGCGCCGCGCTGCCGCTGGCGTTGCCGCCGCTGGTCGGCGTGATGGCTTTCTTGTTCCTTTACGGCGAGAGTGGGATGCTCCCTCGCGGGCTGCAGGCACTGTTTGGGCTGGAGGCCGTCCCTTTCGCGTTTGAGGGCCGCGCGGCTGTGCTCATCGTCCACGTCTACGCCTTCTACGTCTTCTTCTACCTATTCGTGAGCGCCGCGCTGGCCGACCTCGACCGCAGCCTGCTGGACGCCTCGGCCGACCTCGGCGCGTCCGGCTGGGCCACCTTCCGCCGCGTGCTGCTTCCGCTCCTCCGCCCGGCGCTGGTGGGCGCCGCGCTGCTGGTTTTCATGCTGTCGATGGCAAGCTTCACGGCGCCGCTCCTCTTCGCCGGCGACGAGCCGTTCATGACCACGCAGATCTACCAGTTCAAGACGAACGGCTTTCTGGATCGGTCGGCCACCGTCGCGGTGGTCCTGACGTCCATCTGCTTCATTTTCCTGCTTCTGCTCGAACTTCGGCCCGGCCGGACGCGCATCGGAACCACATCAAAGGGCGCCGGACGAGCGGCGACCCCTATCGCCAGCGGATGGGCGCGGGCGGCGGCGGGAGGTCTGGCCATGCTGTTCCTGCTGTTCGTATTCCTGCCCATTGCCACGGTGGTACTGCTGTCGTTTGTGCAGGAAGGAAGCTGGACCACGCAGATCCTCCCCGACCAGTACACGACGGCCAACTACGGAGCGCTCTTTTCACAGTCGGATGTCTTCGAGCCCGTCCGCAACTCGCTGTGGATGGCCGCGCTCTCGACCGCCGCCAATCTGGTGTTCGGCCTGGCAGCAGCTCTTGTCATCACCAAGAGCCGCATTCCGGGGCGCGGATTGCTGCGCGTGCTGGCGCTCCTCCCCTTTGCGATCCCCGGCACGGTCATCGCGCTGAACCTTATTGTGACGTTCGACGAGGCCTCCGTACTCTCCGGTGGGGCCGTCCTCGTGGGCACCGTGTGGCTGGTGCCGCTGGCCTACTTCGTGCGGCACATCCCGCTGGTGGTCCGCGCGGCGCAGGCCGCCCTCGAGAGCTACGACGACCGCCTCAGCGAAGCATCGTCCGACCTCGGCGCAGGCGCCTGGACGACGTTCCGGCGCGTCGTGCTGCCTGTCATCCTGCCGGGTGTGATTGCCGGCGCGCTGCTCACATTCGTAACGGCGCTCGGCGAGTTCGTCTCCTCCATCATGCTGTACGTCTACGGCAACCGCCCCATCTCGGTAGAGCTCTTCGCCCAGCTTCGCCTCTACGACTTCGGCGCGGCGGCGGCGTATGGTGTCCTGTTGATGGTGCTGGTGATCGGTGCGGTGGCACTCACGCGGCGGCTGGGGACACGGGCGGCGTGGGCGTGACGGTGCATTGACGCATCACCGGCACAGGGCGAAATATATCTCGCCCTTACGGCATCGTCCCGTACGCACGCAGCACTTCACCGTTGTGAATCACCCCGCCCTCCCCACACAGGTACACGCACAGATCAGCGATGGCTTCCACGGAGACGCCGCGTGTGCCGAGCTCTTCGCCTCCGAACAAAATCATGGACGGCGCCACGGCAGAAGCTGTGATGCGCCCGTCGTACTCGGCGGCTACCGATTCCACCAGCCGGACCACGCCTGCTTTCGCGGCGGAATAAGGCCCTTGCTCGGCCACACCTCCATCCGCGCCCTGCCCGGAGGCAATGGCCACCAGCCGACCTTCCCGGCCGTTCATCCGCCGCACAGCCTCCCTGAAACACAGAAACGTAGTCGTCAGGTTGATCTTCAACATCGTGTCCCAGGCGGCCATCTCCGTTTCGGAGAACGGCGCGCCGCCCCACATCCCCACCGTGTGGATGAGCCCTCCGAGCGGCCCCAACTCCTCCTCGATCTGCGCAAACGTCTGCGCTACGGAGGCCTCGTCCGTCAGATCAGCGACAAACGAGGTGGCCCCGTCCGGCAGCCCTTCAATCTCACGGACATCAATCGCGGCGACCGTGGCCCCGACCTCCAGCAGTTTGCGAGTGGTTACGCTACCAAGCCTCCCTGCTGCTCCAGTGAGGACTACCACGGTGTTCTCTAGTCCGGATGCGAGCATGAGGGAAAGCTTAGAAGTCTGTCGGAGTTAGGGTGATTTTACTGCGGCAGCGGTAAATCGGCCCATTGTTTTCGATCTTTTTCGCCACGTAGCCCCATCCCGCAAGCCTGCGGGACGCCTCAAAAGATCAAAAACTGCTCTCGATTGCCCGCCTGCCTCGTCACGAACCCCCAAGTCCGACAGACTTCAGGGCGACGACGACGTGTGGTCGTGGATGATACGCCAGCCGTCGTCCTCCATTACAAAGATGAGCGAGAAGAGGCCCAGCGGCTCGTCGTCCTCCCGAACGAGGCGGTACCTGCCGAAGACCAGCGCTGCATCCGGCGAAAGCACCTGGACGTGCAGATCCTCGAACGAGAGCGTGCCCATCGAAGCCTGGTCGGGATAGTTGCGCACGTAGGCGTAGAGACTGTTCTGCCAGCCCGTGCGCATGGTGCCGTTCGAGATGAAGCGAAGCGAATCCGACCGCGAGTAGCCGTTCATGAAGCCGCGGATGTTTCCGGCGTTCCAATCGGCAACCTGTGCGTCGAGCACGGCGCGGATCTCGGCTGCTATCTCATCGGCGCCGGGGATGGGTTCTGCAATTTCCGGCAGCATTCCGTGGGTTACGCCGAGTTGCGGCGGCCTCATTTCGGCTGTGGTTCGCGGGCCTGAGCTACACGCTGCGACAAAAATCGCAATCAGTACGGGCGCCGCGTAGAGGGCGCTGTGGGATGTTCGGGAATGATGCATAGGGGGATTGACTCGAAGGCTATAGCGATGCCGGCAAGACTACGGAATCCGAGGCGCCTTGGCCATACAGGAATTGCCCACATCGTGGTACCGGAGCGCTCCCTACATGCCCGTCATCCCCATATTTCTACCCAAAGGCGGGGCGTTTCTAACCTTGCGGCCCCCTTTGTACAGGCGTAGTTTCAGCCCCCGGCATCGCCGGCGCACTTTGTGCGTTTGGTGTCCGTCGGTACGTGTTTCAGCCTGCTATCCCACCGGATCGTATAGCCGCTTCGTTACGCCCAATTTGATCGTCCGCCCTGCTTCCGGCACGTCGGCTGCGCCGCAACCGGCGGACGCCGGTTCAGGGTGTGTGTGTTCGTAGCCGACTCCGTCGCTGTGCGCGTAACTCCCAAGGCACGTACTTCCAGCCGCCTGCTGCCCCTTCTCGGCGCTAGTGTTGCCGCGGGGGTGTTGCTGATGGCGCTGCAGGCGCGGTCGATTGCGGCGAACGGGTACGATTGGCCGCTCTCGGTTTTCCACACGGCCGTCGCGGATACCGATTCGGTGGCCGTGGACGAAGCGATCGGCGACCTGCTCGATGCAGCGCAGGATAGCACCGAGGATAGCACCGATGTGCTTCCGGCCGACACGACCGACGCCGACAGCCTTGCGCACCTCTACTTCCCCACGCCCCGACGGGAAGGCTATACCCCGCCGCTAACCGCCCGGCGCACAAGGCCGTTCACGATAGACCTGGGCCCGTATTGGCACCGTGAGGCCGTGCTCGACTCGTCGGAGTTCCGGTATATCATCACCGAGGACGTAGCGCAGCAGGATGTGCGCGTCCCCGCCGACGTAGACCTCGAAACCTACCGCGAGGCTCGCCTCCGGGATGCGCTGCAGCTTGGCTTTCGCGACCTCGCGTCGCGTCGCGTCAGGCGGCGTGGCCGGGGCGGGTTTGGCATCACCATCGACATCCCGGGAGGCAACCAGAGCGCATTCTCCAGCATTTTCGGCAAGAATGAGGTGGACCTGCGCGTCAACGGACAAGCCGACATCGACCTCGGCTTCGACTACCAGCGCAACGAGCTCCAGGAAGCCGCGACCGGCAACGCGGGCTCCGTCAACCCGGACTTTGGCCAGGAGCTCTCGCTGGGCATCACGGGAACGATAGGCGACAAGCTGCGCATCAACGTCAACTACGACACACAGAACACCTTCGACTTCGAGAACCAGGTGTCGCTGGTGTACGAGGGCTACGATGACGACATCATCCAACGAATCGAGGCCGGCAACGTCTTCCTCCAGACTCCCAGCGAGCTTATCCGCGGGGGCCAGCGGCTATTCGGGCTCCGCACCGAACTCCAGTTCGGCGGGCTTGGCATCACACTCGTGGCGAGCCAGCAGGACGCCGAAAGCGATGCGCTCAACATTGAGGGCGGCAGCCAGACCACCGAGTTCAGTTTGGCGCCCTACAAGTACGAAGACAACGCCCACTTCTTTCTGGCTTATCACTTCCGGAACTGGTGGAACGAGGGGCACAAGGATCCGGTCAACCGGACGCTCAGCCCTGGCTTTGCCACCCTTACCGGTGTCGAGGTATGGATTCACGACCGAACCGTCGTCAACACGACGGGCTCGGAGAACGAGAGGGTTTACGCTACGGCGCTTCTCGATTTGGGTGAACCCGGGCCGGGCAACAACATACCCGGTGCGCCTCCAAACGGGGTGCTCGCCGGCGGCGATGCGTACCTGGCGGGTCTTGACATCAACGCGCCGCTGCCCAACGAACTACTGGACCAGTATTCGGATGACGACCTGAACGTTCTTCGCGATTCGTCGAGTCAGGTAATTATTGAGGACGCGTTCGGCCTGCAAAGCTCGGACTATGAAACGGCGCCGTTCAGAATACTGCAAGAGAATGTAGACTACACCGTCGATCTCTATTCCGGCTATCTGTCGCTCACCAGTCGGCTCCAGGAAGATGACATGCTGGCCGTTTCCTACCAATACCTGGCGGCAGACGGCACGCCGATTACCATAGGCGATTTCGGGGAGGGGTCCCAGGGGGGCTCATCGAATGGCGACAAGATTATTCTGAAGCTCCTTCGGGGACGCCTGCCCATACCGAGCAATGCATCCTGGGCGCTTACGATGCGCAACATCTACCGCGTGGGCGGCCGCTCGCTCAGGGCAGATGCATTCGACGTTGACGTAAGCTACAAGCCTAGTGGAAGCACGCCCCAGCGAACCCTGCCCGGCGTTACGATTGGCCTGCAGCAAACTCTTCTCCAGACGCTGGGCCTGGACCGCCTGAACCGAGACGGCGCCGCACAACCCGACGACGTTTTCGACTTCAGAGAGGGCCAGACCATCGACGCCGGTTCAGGGCGCATCATCTTCCCTGTGCGTGAGCCTTTTGGCGCATACCTGCGTAGCGTACTCAACGGCGAGATCGAAGGGCTGGACATCTCGTTTCTGGGAACCAATACAGAGGATGCGATTGATGACTTTGTTTTTGACACATTGTACACCACCACCTCGAGCTCGGCGGATCGAATAAGCAACATAAACAACTACGCAATTGCTGGTTCCTACCGTAGTTCGGTTCAATCGGTTTATGAGTTGGGGTTTGCCATTGTGGAGGGCTCGGTCAGCGTTACATCCGGTTCTATCGAGTTGACGGAGGGCGTCGACTACACAGTCAACGATGCCAGCGGCACGGTTGAAATAACCAACCCGGCATTCTTGACACCGGGCCAGAATCTGCGAATCGACTACGAGCGCAACCAGTTCGCTTCCATTGGCAGCAAAACGCTTTTGGGCCTTCGCGCTAACTACACGCTCGGAGATGATGTGCAACTGGGCGCAACGTGGATGCGCCTCTCCGAACGCCCTCTTATCGACAAGTATCGGATTGGCGAAGAGCCTCTGAACAACACCATATGGGGAGTCGACGGGCGATTTGAAGCCGAGCCGCGCTGGCTAACCCGCGCGATCGACGCGCTGCCATTCCTCCAAACGCGCGCGCCGAGCCGCTTTGAGTTGAAGGCAGAGTTCGCACAACTCAACCCAGGGCATCCGCAAACGTTCGCGTTCAACCAGGAGCGTGATGCGTTGAACGCACTCAGTCGCGATTTCTACGAGGACGAGCTTACCGGCCTGTCGTTTATTGACGACTTCGAGGGCGTCGAAAACGTCTTCTCTCTTCTTCAGCCCGGCGCGTGGCGTTTGGCCGCAGCGCCAAGCGGCTCCGGCCCCGAGGGCGCGATGTCCTGGACGGCCGGCACCCCAGTTACAGAACCTCTCCTTCCCTCCAACTGGCGCGGTCTTTTCTCGTGGTATTCCGTTCTTGCCAGTACCTACCGAGGGGACCTGTGCAGTGAAGTTGATTGTACAACCCGGGCGACACGCCAATTGGGCATCCGCGAGATATTCCCGGACCGTGATCCTCGACGCGGCGAACCGGAAACCCTCACCACGCTCGACCTCTACATCGACCCCGCGCAGCGAGGACCGTACAACTACAATGGTGAGTTCGAAACCACGTACAACGCGAACCCGCAAACGGCGTGGGGCGGGATGGTGCAGCGCCTGCCCGAAGGCTTCACCGACTTCGGCGGGCGCAACAACATCGAGTTTGTAGAGTTCATTTTCTCGCCGCTGGGAGGGCGCAACGGCACGGAGGAAATTGCGCCGGGGGCGGTGCTGCACATCGACCTCGGCCAGGTCAGCGAGGACGTCATCCCCAACCACCAATTCAACAACGAGGACGGGCTCCGCGAGGTGCCAATTGAACCGAGCAACTCGGACGTCTGGGGCCGCCTGCCGGATGGACAAACCTCCACAACTGTTGACTACGACGACACCACGGGGCAGACAGAGGATCTTGGCCTGGACGGCCTCCGCTCTTCGCTAGTAAACCCCGGAGGAACGGACTATGAAACGGACGAACGTACTTTTTTCAGCGAGTTCCTGGCTGGCCTTTCGCAGGGTTCGATGGAGTTCGCGCGTGCGAACGAAGACCCCTCGGCAGACGATTTCCATCACTTCGACGACTCGGCCTACTTCAACAGCGGCAACCGCTTCGAAGGGGGACGGGCCACGTTGCAAGAGCGGTTTAGCAGGTTCTTCCCAGGGCTGGAACTGAATGCTTTTGAAAGTCAGCAAAAAATATCCGACGCTGGCACGACCGGTAACTCCAGACAGCCGGATTCGGAGGATCTGAACGGCAATCAATCGCTGGATGCGGCTGAGAGGCACTTCCGCTACACCATCCCACTGGATAGCGCAGGCATCCTCGCCAGCCCCTTCTTCCAAAACGTCATTGATACGGAATCCGGGCAAAGATGGTATGTGATCCGCATTCCTGTTCGGAGCGAAGAGCGCGAGGCCATCGGCGGGATCGAGGATTTCTCGTCGATCGAGTTCATGCGGATATGGTCGACCGGGCATGACAGGCCCGCGACCTTGCGGTTCGCCACGCTCGAGATCGTGGGAAGCCGATGGCTCAAGTCGGACAACGTGGGTATTGACGACCGGACACCCGGAACCATACCACCTCGGATCCCGCCACGGTTGTTCATTGAAACCATCAACAACGAAGAAAACCCGAACCAGTACGCAACTCCGGTTGGCGCGCTGGTCAGCAGAACGCCGGACATCTCCGGAAACCTGATTCGCCAGCGGGAGCAAGCGCTTGTGTTCAGGGTGGAGAACCTGCCGGAAGAAACGAGCCGGGCGATCTACAAGCCGTTTTCCACTAACAGTCATGACCTCACGAAGTATTCGAACCTCCGCATGTTTACCCACGCGGAAGGATTCGAGGAGCGCGACTCCGTGCGCGTATTCATCCGGCTTGGCGACAACCAAACGGAAGACTACTACGAGTACGAGCAGCCCCTCTATCCTTACGTGATTCCGGACGGGCAGCTGGTGAATCCTGACAGCCTCTGGCAGACTAACGTGCCCGTAGGCACAGAAACGGTGGATCGCAATTCCATCAATGTCGTGCTCAGCGAGCTCAACCAGCTAAAAGTAGAGCGCGACAACGACCCGTCGATACCCAGGGATGAGCGTTATTCGAACAACAGAACCCCTGAAGGCGCCCCGCCCGGAACCCGAATTACCATCCGCGGCAATCCATCAATTCAGAGCATAAACACCATAGCCATCGGGGTCCGAAATGCGGAGGGCGGAACAACGGCGCCTCTCGAGAACGTGGAAGTATGGTTCAACGAACTGCGCGTAACCGGTTACGACGAAGAGAGCGGTTGGAGTGCGTATGCCCGCGCCACGTTGCAGTTGGCCGATGTTGCGAGTATAAACGCACGTTTCAGCCGGCAAACGGACGGGTTCGGAGAACTGGGAAGCAGCCTCGGCGGCCGCAGCTTTAGCGACAAGCAGGACTACAGCGTGTTGGCTACGTTCAACGCTCACAAGTTCTTGCCCGAGCGGTTCGGATGGAGTATGCCCATCTCGCTATCCATTCAACAAAGCCAGAGCACGCCGCGTTATTCGCCGCGCCGGGGCGATATCCGTGTAGAGGAACTCATTGCCCAGGCGGAGGAAGACCCTGACCTCACACAGGAAGAGCGTCAGGATCGCGTCGATCAGATTATAGGAGAAAGCGAGACATCAACGTTTTCCCGGTCCATCCGCATCCCCCTTTCGAAGAGTGGAAGCCGATCTCCGTGGCTGCGCTATACCATTGACGGCGTGTCGCTGGTGTACACGAACTCCGCTTCTCGCTCGCGGTCGCCCTTCAGCCAGTTCGGAGATTCCGATCGGTGGTCGGCCTCCTTCACCTATCGGCTGTCTGTGCCGCGCGCCCGTTCGGTGCGTCCGTTCTGGTTTGTCGAGAACGTGCCCGTGCTCGGCATCCTGGGCAAGCTGCGCCTCAACTATCTACCTCAATCGTTTACGTTCAGCGCCGATGCCGACAGATCGGTAACAGACAACAGGGAGCGCCCAATTGACGAGGTGATCAACAACCCGGTTAACCAGGGCGTACCAGAGCGCTTTCTCTACCCGACGCGTCGGGATCATCGGTTCGGGCACGGAAGAACGTTTGACCTCGCCTACAATCCCTTCACGTTCCTTGTGCTCAGTTATCGTTCGGACGTTTCCCAAAGCCTTGACGGTGCGGGCGCTGAGGCAGGGTTCAACCTCTTCGTCCGTGATTCGCTTGGTACGACAAGGGAGTACGACATCAGCAATGAGGAGGCCTTTGCGCCCGGCGGAATCGCGCGGCGGGACTTTGGTATTCCTGATTCATTAAACGTTAACGACTTGAGGAATCAGGGATACATCATCCAGGAAATCACCGCGTTGAATGTGCTTCCTCTTGGCGAGGTGCTTGGAGGAGTGTTCAACGGAGAGCGCCAAATCCTTACGAACTCCTACTCACAGAACGTGACCGGCACCTTCCAGCCGCAATTCGACCGCGTCCAGTTTCTCCGATGGTTCCGCCCACAACCCATCGCCTACGGCTCGCAATTCGCGTGGAACTACAGTCAGGAGGTTGATGACACGATTGTTGCCAATGTGAATGCATCGTCAACCATTCGAGGAGGTCTTCGGCTCCAGCCGCGCGAGTTCTGGCGGCTCTTCTCCTTCTACCGAAACATCGAACAAGCTGAACAGCAGGGCGACCGGGGACGTGGGGACGACCGCGGACGCGGACGCGATCGACCAACCGATGAAGGCGAACCAACGGACGCCGAGCAAGCCGATGACGAAGGCCAGGAGGATGCGGAGGAACGCCGCCGCCCAAGGCTGCCCAGCTTTGCCTCCATTGGCAGAAAGCTCTTCCTCGCCGTTACAGGCGTTGAAGACTTCACGATCACCTATAACGGTACACGATCCACGGCGGCTTCCGGGCTTAGGGGAAACAATTTCTCCCTCTACGATGCCCTGCTGGGCGAAGGGCCTTCTCTCGGATATCGCCTCTCTCTCGAACGCAGGATACCCCTGCGTGACCGTATTCTATCCGAAGGCCTCCAGTTTCACGACATCCTCGGCAATGTCCACCACATCAACGCACGCACGTCAATCCGCCTTACGCCCGAACTGAGGGTAGACCTTACCTGGGACGCAAATTGGGACCAGAGCGAGGACATCACGCTGGAAATTGAAAACGGACGTCTGGTTGAGCGCCCCGCCGTAGAGCGAGGTGGCGGGAAGTCAACTGTTGTTGCGTTTGGAGGGTCGTATGAGCGCCTGCTTGAAATACACCGGCAGCGCTACGAGGCCGATGCGGCGGAGGGAGGCGCGGCGCAAGACACGCTTTTCTCGGACGTGCTCACAAGATCGAGCCTGGCCGCCGATTTCCAGTCCGCGTTTGCCTCGGGCATGGGTTCGTTCGGGCCACGCGGGTTCTTCGTCCTGCCCCTCCCAAACTGGGAAATCAACTATTCCGGACTTTCGCGCTGGCCGCTCTTCAGGGCGCTCGCCAATCAGGTAACGCTCCGGCATGGATATTCGGCAACGTACGACCTCAGTTACAACTCCAACGCGGCCGCCGGAACGTCCCTATCGTCCGAGAACATCCAGGTCCCTCTGGCGGGCGGAGGAACCAGGAACCAGACACTCATATCGGAGATCCCCTTCCGAGAGCCATCGACGGCCATCGTGAACGAGCGTTTCCAGCCTTTGCTTGGCGTCAACGTAGCGTGGAAGGGCGGCCTCCAGTCCGATTTTTCCTGGAACCAGAGCAATTCCCGTTCGCTTTCGGCGGCTTCGGCGAGTGTCAGCGAGAACACAACAGATGAACTCTCGCTCCGGCTGACGTATTCAAAGACGGGGCTACGCATCCCCCTCTTTGGGCGTCGGCGGCTGAACAATAACGTCCGGTTCTCACTCACGCTTACCCGCTCAAACAACATCAACTTTATACACTTCCTCAAGAACGACCTCGAAGATATCCTTCGGGGTTCGGAGCTCACCCCCCTCCAGGATACCGGATCGACGCGGCTGACGCTCGAACCCCGACTCTCCTACGCCATCTCCAATCAGGTGAACATGGACGTGTTTGTCCGGTATGAATCCATCGATAGCCGAGGCAGCCAGATCCCGTCTACTTCGTTGATCAACGGCGGCTTCAGCTTCCGCGTATCGTTCTCCAACTAGGGCCTGTTCACAGTACGCCATGAAGGACCGTTCCGGCCCATTCTGGACCGTTTCGGCGTTGCACTCCCCGCAGAGCAGGGTCCGGGACTTGTGCCCCGACCTCCTCGCGGGCCTTGAATCGGCCTCAGACTATCCTCGACCCGATCTCACGACATCTACTGTGAAGAGATCCTAGCCGGCCAAAAGTACCGGGCGCGAGCACGTATGGACGTTGCTGTTTGCCATTTGGGCCAAGTGGGGTACCGTGAAGCTTGGGAGCTTCAGCGAGAGGTGCAGGCGCGCCTGATCGCAGCGAAGCGAAGCATTCCCCCCGCCCATCTCCCCCATTCCTTGTTGCTGGTGGAGCATCCGCCTGTGTATACACTGGGAAAGAGCGGAACCCGTGCAAATCTGCTGCTGTCCGAGCCGATGCTTTCGGAACGTGGCGCCGAGTTCATCCCGGTGGATCGGGGCGGCGACATCACATTCCACGGGCCTGGGCAACTCGTCGGCTACCCGATCCTGGACCTCGACCACTTCTTTAAGGACATCCACCGCTACCTCCGCACGTTGGAAGAGGCCATCATGCTCACGTGCGCCGACTACGGCCTGCACGCTGGGCGCATCGAGGGGCGCACCGGTGTGTGGATAGGCCCCGACGTGCGCGGGCCTGAGCGGAAGATCTGCGCGCTGGGCATTCGGTGCAGCCGGTGGGTGACCATGCACGGCTTCGCCTTCAATATGAACACGGACCTGGATTGGTTCAACCTCATTGTGCCGTGCGGGATTAGCGACCGAGGCGTGACGTCGCTGGCGCATGAACTCGGCCGACCCGTGGAAGAAACCGAGGTCGCGGCCCGCTTCCTTAAGCACTTCGCCGGTCTGTTCGACGTGACCCTTATTTCATTCCACGGTTCGGAGGCGTTCGCGTACATTCGATCCTTCTTGAAAGACGCATCACACGAAACCGTGAGCGGGCCCGCGCCGTAACCTGCCGGCCCTACGAGTCTTTTGAAATACGTCATCCTGCCTGCGACGGCACCTCTCGACCGAGATGCGCTCCCCGACAAGTCGGGGCAGGCTGTCTCGGCGACAGAGCACGTAATTCAACAGCCTCCTAGGAGTCTGTCGGGCTTAGGGGTTCCCCGCCAAGGCGGGGCAGGCTGTAACGAGGCAGACGGGGAAATGGGCCGATTTATTGCCGCCGCAGTAGAATCATCCTAAGTCCGACAGACTCCTTGAATCTCACCCTCACCCACCGGTCCCCACCATGGCGTTCAACGCCGAGCAGTTCGCCCGCCAGCTCCTCCTCGAGGCGCTTTTCTATGACCCCGAATACGGCGCCTTCGGCAACGTGAGCCTCATCGACAAGGAGAGCGTGCGTGAGCGCTACCTCGCCTCGTTCGATCCTGAGCGCGATGTGTTTCTGATAGAGGAAGCCATCGAATGGGAAGACCTCGATGCCGACGAAGACGGTGAAATCGACTACGCGCTGGCCGTAGACGGGCAGGAACATGGTGTCTTCCAAACACCCGACGAGGCAGCCGATGTGCTCTACGCCTTGGCCAAGGACAATAACCTGGCCCCCTCGTTCATGATTCTGTTTGAGGAGGAAGGCTGAGTTCGGCCTGCGCTTTCCACGCGCCCCACGCGAGCAGAAGCCATCCGCAAATAAAGGCCAGGCCGCCAAAGGGCGTGATGACCCCGAAGGCAGGCAAATCCACTAGAACAAGGGCGTAGAGGCTGCCGGAGAACAGAATAACGCCGGCAAGAAAAAGCCGGCCGGACCATTGGACGACCTTCGAGGGAAGACGCTCGACAATAATTCCGACCAGAAGGAGTGCGAGCGAGTGAATCAGTTGGTACTGCGCTCCCGTCTTGAATGTGGCCAGCCTCTCAGGCGTTACCGACTCGGCGATAGCGTGCGCGCCAAACGCGCCGGCCATAACTGCTGTTGCGCCGCTCAGGGCCCCCATCACCAGAAACAACCGGGCCGCTCGGTTCATCAGCCGTTCTCTACGCCGCCTTCGCGGATGCGGAAGGGATGCGCTGCCCCGTTGATTCGCAGCGAATACGAACCGGGTGCAAACGTGCCGTCGAGCGGGAGGTAAAAGCGAAAGGGCCGGACCACTTCGGTACAGATAGCCCCACGCGGACGGCGGACGGTGAGGGTGACTTCGACGAAGTGCTCCATCCGCTCCTGCGTGGCCTCGTTCAACTCAGAGCAAGCGTCGGGCAAGGCGCCTTTTATGAGCACCTCTACCGGCACGGCCTCGCCGGGCAGCGCTTCGCGGTGAGCGGAGCGCACGTGAACGCTGTCGAGAAATACAGGGAGCTCGATGTAGACCTCCGACGAATCCGCGGGCTCGATGAGCACCGTCTCGCGCCCGTCAGGGGCAATGCCCTCGTAGCGATGGCCGAACAGTTCGTCCGGCGAGACCGAGTCGTCCCCGGACCCGGCGCACGCCGCCAGGCCAACCATCAGAACCAGGGGAAGGAGCAACCGCATCATTCATCCTCTAACAAAAGTGCGATCTCCATAGTACCGTCTGCTACACGCTCGGTAGGCGCATCACCCCACAGCCGTTCGAGGTCGTAGTACGAACGAAGCTCTGGATTGAACACGTGGACCACGAGATCAAAGTAATCCAGCACAATCCAGCGGGAAAAGCCCGGAATGCCTTCTCTGTGCGATGGCCGCTCACCAGCTTCGTCCTTCAGTTTCTCCACCACCGACTCTACAATGGCGCGAATCTGCACATCGGTCTCGCCCGTGCAGATCACGAAATAGTCCACCTCGTCCCAAATACCACGCAGGTCCATCACCGTCACATCGATCGCTTTTTTCTCGTGTGCCGCATCAACGGCGAGGCGTGCAAGATGGCGCCCTGCTACAGGGCTGGACCGCTCTTCGCGTGCGGATGTTGACGTGGAAACTGCCGGCATAGGTTTTGAATTCGCGTGTGTGCTAAGGCGTGAAGGGTTCGAGCGAGGTGTAATCGTTGCCGATGATGACGGAAACATCCAGGTAGAAGTCCTGGCGGATGTCTTCGCGAATGCGCTCGTACGAAAGCCCGAGGGCAGAGGCTACGCGCTGCGCCGCCCGAGGGTTGCCCACCCGATCCACAACGAACGACGAATCGATACCGAAGCTCGTATGATTCCCGTTCTCGACCACATCGAAGCCGCGACTGCGGAGGTAGTGCGTGACCGTGCTCGCAAGGCCGGACACCCCAACGCCATTGCGGACTTCTACCTGAATGCGATCGCCCAGAAGCTGCCCGGGGTTGTCTTCGCGGATCGGGTCCGTTCGCGGAACGAAGACGCGCGTCGCCAGGCCATATATAAGCACGATCAAAACCACAGCGGCCGCTGCAATGGCCGCGTTCAACAACGCGTTGCTCAAGCGAGATCGAGTCAAAAAGTGTAATTCAGGTTGGCCCCTAAAACGCCGGCGGCACCCCGGAAGGTCCGGCGTGCCGCACGATAGGTCAAGTCCGAAGACAGAACATTAATAGCCACGCCAAAAAAGTGCGTCCGAGTCGACACCGTAGCGTGCGTGAAGGCTCGTTCCGTAGCTACCGGGCGCATAGCCGTAACCCCCATATCCGTAGCCCCCATAGCCGTACGGCGTGGCGTAGGATCCGTATGGGCTCCGCCCGTAGGCACCCATCGGGTTCTGCCGGATTTGCAGGCGAAGCACCGAGTTCTCGGTAGGCCGGTACGCGATCTCCGCGTTCCGGAGGAAAATCCTAGCCGGCGTGTTTGGGTCGAACCCAAGCGCCTGCTGAACATCCGCCGAACCAAACGGCGAGTGCGCTACACCAACGTCCACACGCGCAGCTAGTCTGCTGCTCGGCTGCCATTGCAGGCTCGTTGTGTATATGCCCAAGCCAAGGCTGCTGCCACCATAGCCGGTATACGAAAACTCGTACGAATGGCCGATTCTCAGCGTCTGCGAATTGAAGAGGCCGGAAAGCGTGAGAGGTCTCTGCGAGTCGGTTAGCACCACCGGAGCGGGGTCTCCCGGGAGATCGGTACGAAGCTGCGCATAAGCCGGCGCTGACGTTATGAGCACGACCAGCAAAACAATTGAGAGGATGCGCATGGGCATGGGGGAATGGTTGGCGCTAGGAGTAGAATAGGAGCGCAGATGGGTTGCGTCAATACACATAGCCGCATCTTTTGTTCTTAGCAGCCCGTTGAAGATGTGCTCCGTCGCCGAGGCGAGTGCATCTCGGTCGAGATCAAGGCGCGAGATCGCAGGCGAATCGGGTGATTCGACGAGCATCTCGCAACGCGGAGATCGGCCGAGACTCCCGCCGCATGGCGGGAAGGCAGGATGACATCTTCAACGGGCTGCTAAACGTTGCGCCGGACGCGGGGTAGAACGACGTGCCCCAGGAGTCCATCAGACTTAGGGGTTCGTAACGAGGCAGGCGGGAAATCGAGAGCAGTTTCCCGATCTTTTGAGGCACATAGTGGCGCTACGTAACGAAAAAGATGGGGGAAATGAGCCGATTTGCCACCGCCGCAGTAGAAACATCCTAAGTCAGATGGACTCCTAACGTTCCGTATGCATCCACAGGGTTCTGCAACCTGAATCGGCGCTTCTCGTTCAGGATCTCACCTCGCCTCCCGCCTCCCTCACCCGTGTCTCGCTTCGCTTTCCGCTTTGCTGCGTTTGCCGCACTGATTGTGGTGGCCGGAGTGATCTCTGCCGAGCTAGGCTTCCTATCCTTTAACCGCCCGGCGCACTTACGCTATTTGGTGCGGGGGCTGGATGTCTCGCACCATCAAGATGCCATCGACTGGAGTACGGTGCGCGGCGAGAACGTCGATTTTGTGTTCATCAAAGCCACCGAGGGTGTTGACTGGATCGACCCGAGGTTTGAGGAAAACTGGTCGGGCGCCGAGGCGGCGAGCATCGCGCGAGGCGCTTATCACTTCTTCCGGTTCTGTCGATCGGGCGAAGAGCAGGCCGAGCACTTTCTTGCAACCGTACGGCCGGAGGCCAACACCCTGCCGCCCGCCGTGGACGTGGAATACACGGGCAACTGTGGAAGAAGAAGTAGCACGGAGGCCATCCGAGGCGAGCTAGCAACCTTCATTGAAATCGTCTCCGATGCCTACGGCCGGACACCGCTCATCTACGCCGACTCCGATGCGTACCGCCGCATCATCGCCGGGCATTTTGAGGATGTGCCGCTCTGGATTCCGACGCTCGGCGACGAGCCCTCTCTGGACGACGGCCGCGACTGGACGTTCTGGCAGCACGACCACCTAGGCCAAATAGACGGCATCCGAGGCCAGGTGGACCTGAATGTGTTCGTAGGCAGCCGCTGGACGTTCGGGCGGCTGGTGGACTAGTGGATTACGATGATGCCTTTGGTGGCTGAGAAGCCTTGGTCACTCTGACGAATTGCCAGCGCGCACGCTCCTTGACTGCGCCGAGAACTCCACCACGTTGGGGCATGTAGGCGATGAAGGGCAGCCACGTTCGATTCTTGTCGTACCGGTTGGCCGCTTATTCGTGTATTTCGAACGTAGAGGAGGTGCGGTAACCAAGTGGCAATTGCTCTTCTTCGTAACTGTTTCCCTCATTACCGCGCTCTGCCTGAAGCTCTACCACTACTCGATAATCTCCTGCAACCTCATCAATAAGCCACCCCGAATTGTGGTCATTAGGTCGATCGGCATAGCCTAGAGAATAGGATATGGAAACAGTCTCATTTGCCGATATCTCTAAAGGTGGTCCCCCGATTAAGATGTGGCCAAAAGAAAACGCGAGCACCCAGTCACCATCGACTAGTTTCTCCAGCTCGAACCTAAGGGTTCCATTGCCGGAAGCGTAGATCGTTTCATCTGTGGGATTCGTAACCGACACGGCAATATCTACTTCACCATCCTCTGCGATACCGTATTCGGTGGAATCGAGATGAACAAGACTAGGCCCGTCGCCGGGGAAAAGCCTCTCTAGTTTACCCTCTCCAAAAAGAGAGCAGCCAGCCACCGAAACGAAGGTGATGAACACGAAAATGATTGCGTGGATGGTTTGATAACGCATGACAGTCATTTCTACTTGAGTAAGATGTGTAAATGAGTAGTGCCTAGTGAATCACGACGATCCCCTTGGTGGCCGAAAAACCTTGGTCGCCAATCAGACGCATGTAATAGAGCCCCGACGGCCACTTTGAAACGTCAATCGTATGGTTGACTTCCACGCCACCGGGCACCACCCCGAGTGGCCTCGTCTCCACGAGAACACTTCGGAGGTTATAGACGATGGCCTCGACCTGCTGGGCCGTTGGCACCGAAAACTGAAGCGTTACCTCGTGCCGCGCGGGATTCGGGAAGGTGCGAATAACGCTTTGGTGTAGTGGTACATCAGCCTCATTAGAAACGACGGGCGTACCGTACTCGACACCTCCAACGCGGGCGTATACGACTGACGTGGCGGCACCGCCCCCATCACCAACTTCCCACACGAACCCAATCCCAGATAAGAATGATCTCGCTCCAAAGAGTGAGTCAAAACCTTTAAGCGTTCCAACGGCCTTACTCTCACCAATCAACCATTCCGTGTCATACTCGCCATAACAGAAAGCGCCCCCAAGATCAAAGAAGCAGTCATCCTCACCAAGTTCACCAAACGGGCTATCAAGCCTGCAAGGAATAAGGAACCAAGGCGGATAACTGACGGGCTCGTTCGGTGGATCAAGCCTATAAACAATTGTCGCAAGTTCTTCATCGTATCGATTCAGATAGGCTGAATCGTTGCATTTTACCGGCTCGTCCTCATTTTGAAAACAATGTCGAATAACGTAGTACGTGGTGTCGTTTACCAGAGAATCGCTAACAACTCGGTAACTATAGCGGAACGCGCCCGGAGGCGAAGGAAACTCTGCCTCATAGTGCCACTCATTCCCCACCTCAAGTGGGAAATAGCTATGCCAGTCGGTCGTGTCCGGCTCTTGGGCGGATACCGTCGCCGATAGGGTAAGCAAAGGGAGAAATCGCAGGCGCATGGGGCTCTGGAATCAAGATCACGTCGTAAGAGTAAGGAGGCGGTGCCACAATCACAAACATGCTCCCCTCCGATCTCACCCTCCTCGCCATCGAGTCGTCGTGCGATGACACCGCGGCGGCTGTTTTGAAGGATGGCCATGTTGCGTCGTCGGTCGTTGCCGCCCAGCGCATCCACGAGGGATTCGGAGGCGTCGTGCCCGAGTTGGCGAGCCGGGCGCATCAGCGGCTCATCGTACCTACCGTGGAGGCTGCACTGGAAGAAGCCAAGGTCGACAAACATGACCTCGGCGCCGTAGCCGTCACGTATGGTCCAGGACTGGCGGGGTCGCTGCTCGTAGGACTCAGCTTCGCCAAGGCGCTAGCATTGGGTCTGGATATTCCCTTGATCGGCGTGAACCACCTCGAAGGGCACATCTACTCCGTGTTCATCGACGAGCCCCATCCGTCGTTTCCGTTCCTCTGCCTGACCGTCTCCGGCGGGCACACGCTCCTCACGCTCGTAAAGGAGGGGTTCGTCCACGAAGAACTCGGCCGCGCGCGCGACGACGCGGCGGGCGAGGCCTTCGACAAGGTGGCGAAGATCCTTGGGCTCGGCTATCCCGGCGGCCCGGAGATCGACCGGCTCGCAGCCTCCGGCGACCCCACGTTTCGAGCCTTCCCCTCCCCCCGGCTACCCAACAAGGACCATCGGAAGAGCTACGCGTTCTCGTTCAGCGGCATCAAGACGAACGTGCTCTACTTCCTCCGCGATCTGGGAGAGACAGAGCGAAAGCAGATGTTGGACGGTCATCTCCCCGATATCGCAGCCTCCTTCCAGAAAACCGTCGTCGATGCCCTCGTGGGCGCCATTCGCGACGCTGTGAAAGAAACCGGGGTTGAGTCCGTGGCCATCGTGGGCGGCGTATCCGCCAATCGAGGTCTTCGCGCCACAGCTCAGGCGGCCGCTGACAAAGACGGGTTCGAATTGTTCGTACCTGCCTTCGAACATTCCGTAGACAACGCGGCCATGATCGCTGTGACGGGGGCATTCAAGCTCGCGGCGGGCCAGTCGAGCGAGTTGACCTTGGCCGCAGAACCGGCGCTGAAGCTTTAATATCATTCCGAGGAGCTTGCGACGAGGAATCTCAACGAGAAGTCACGAGCCGCCTCGCGACTCGTCTATCGAGATCCTTCCTCCCTGCGGTCGTCTGGATGACATAGTTGTAGTCGAAAAAGCGGGGAAGCTTCATCCCGTGCGCAACCCGCTCGATGCAGCTACGTTGATCGGAGCATTCGCCCACACATTCGCTTCACGATGCGACGCGCGCTCCTCTCCCCTGTTTTCATCCTTGTCCTCGTTGCTTCCGCGTGCGGCCCAACCGATCCGACAGGCTACGATGCGGACTCGGATTCCCTCCGGTTTGCCGGTGAAACCCACCTCCGCAACATCCGCCAGTTGACGTTCGGTGGCAACAACGCCGAGGCCTACTGGAGCAACGACGACTCGCTGCTCATCATGCAGAGCGACTGGAGCGAGATCAACCCGCAGGGCTGCGACCAGCAGTTCGTACTGCGCGCCGACGGCGGGGCAATGGCAAACGGCGAACTGTACAACCTCGTGTCGACGGGCAAGGGGCGCACCACCTGCGGCTACTTCCTCCCGGATGGGCGCCTGATCTACGCCTCGACGCACGCGGGTAATCCGGAATGCCCGACCCCGAAAGCCTCTGAACTGGGCCGCTACGTCTGGTCCATCTTCCCCGATTTCGACATCTACGCGGCCGAGCCGGACGGCTCGCACCCGGAAGTGCTCATCGGCGGGCCGGGCTACGACGCCGAGGCTACGGTCAGCCCCGACGGCAAATACATCATCTTTACTTCGACGCGCTCGGGCGACCTCGAACTGTACCGCTTCGACATGGCCACGGAGGAAGTCATCCAGCTCACCGACGAACTCGGCTACGACGGAGGGGCCTTCTTCTCACGAAACAGCGATAAGATCGTCTGGCGCGCGAACCGCCCCGAAGGCGAAGACGCAGCCCAATACCGCGGGCTGCTCCGGCAGGATGCCATCGAGCCGAGCGCGCTGAACTTGTTCGTGGCCGATATCGACGGAAGCAATCCCGTGCAGGTAACGGACCTCCCCGGAGCCAACTGGGCGCCGTTCTTCCATCCCTCCGGTGAGCAAATCATCTTCGCTTCCAACCACCACACGCTGGATGGCGGCGGCCGCGAGTTCGACCTGTTCATGGTGAACGTGGACGGCACGGGCCTGAGCAAGATCACCAACTCCGGCACGTTCGACGCCTTCCCGATGTTCAACTCCGATGGCTCGAAGCTGGTCTTCTCCTCCAACCGCCGGGCAGACCGCGAGGATAGCCGCGACACCAACGTATTCGTCGCCGACTGGGTTGAGGAACCGGAGGAGGTGGACGCAAGCTTCGGCGTTGCCGAATAGCTAAAGCAGGGTGCTCAGGCCGATTCCCACGAGGCCCTCTCCGCCTCCACGCTCGAAGAAGCCGAGCCCTGCGTGAACGTCCAATTGCAGAGTAGGCGAGAGGAGATAGGTATAGCCGTGGTGAAGCATGACAAACACACTGTTTCGCCTCTGGTCGATCACTACCGCCTCGATAAAGCTTCCGGCACGCGGACTTAGTTCGAGCCCAACGACCAGCGTTCCGCCGTACTGCCACACGTCCTCAACTCCGTCGTAGGTAAGCATCCCTTGCGCCCCCAGCGACACGCGAGAACTGAGATCGTGCCCCGTAATCAGGATGAACTCGGGATCCACGGAACCGCTCGTCAAATCGACTTCACCAACAGGCAAAGACACTACGGCGATCAGGCCCAGATCCCACGAGCCGACTGGGCCGAACTGAACTTTGGCGCCCACCGAACCATCGGAGAATCCTCTAGGAAAATCGCCGGCGACGTAATTCGGGGTGCCGAAACGAAGTTCGAACCGATTGAGCGGCGCCCAACGAACGAGCACTTCAGGAAAAGCGATGTTCCCCGTGTCTACGACCTGATCGTACAGAATCCCACTCTCGATTTGCACGTGCCCGCGAGGAACCGTGACGCCGCTTTCGGTGAAGTCGGGCCGATCTGTAACCAATTCGGGAAACGGCTGGGCGGCAGAAACCGGCGGGAGGAGAAGGGCGATGATGAACATGAAGCGGATCATGGAACAGGGGTGACGAACAGTTGTTTTAGGGAAGACTAAAAATTAACTTAGCCGCCACCAATTAAGCAACCGCCGTGCATACCTCCGCTGTAGAAGACTACCTGAAGGCAGTTTGCGAAATCGGCCGAACTGAAGAAACAGTGACAACCTCCGCCCTTGCTGCGCGGTTGGACGTCTCTCCTGCTTCCGTGACCGGGATGGTAAAGAAGCTTGCGGTAATGAAGCTCGTGACCTATGAACGGTACTACGGTGTCGCCCTCACCAACGCAGGCCGGCGCATCGCCATCGAGGTCATCCGGCATCACCGCCTCGTGGAAACGTACCTCCACGAAGCCCTCGGAGTGCCTTGGGATGAGGTCCACGCCGAGGCCGAAAAATGGGAGCACGTGCTTTCCGAGGACGTCGAGGCCCGAATGGACGAGGCTCTCGGGCATCCCACCAACGACCCCCACGGCGCCCCCATCCCCACGCCAACGCTGGAGCTTGTAGAACCCGACTGGCCACCTCTTGCCCGGATGGATGCTGGAACAAAGGCCGTCGTTGCAGAGGTCAGCGACGACGATCCGGAACTCCTGCGCTATGTCGGCGGGTTGGGCCTCTACCCCGGCACCGCCTTAGAAGTTATCTCCTCTGCGCCCTACTCAGACGGACCGGTCACCGTGCGCGTGCTGGACGGCGATCAGCGTGGTGCTGAGCACGCTGTTGGGCACCGGGCTGCCGCTCATCTTTTTGTCAGAGACGTCAAATGACCGTGTTTCGAATTGCTTCTTGCCTTTGGAGCATTGTTTTTAGCCAAGGGAAAAAACACCGGGCTCTTGCAAAGAATAGAATCTGCTAGCCTGAACACCGCCGAAAACCACCCTTCTACCCCACACTGTCATGAAAGATGTCATCGATCGACTGTCAAGGCGGATCTCGCGGCGCACCTGGTTGCGGACGGGAGCGGCCTTCGGCCTCGCTGGGCTGACCGGCTCAACGGCTCTGTTGGGAAGCCAGGCGGAACCAACCGCCGAGCAATCCACAGAAGGATTCGGACCTCCCGAGGCTCCCTCCCACCGCATGACCCATGGCGCGATGGGTACGATGGGCGAAGTCGATCATCTCCGCAACGGCTTCGACCCCGTCGAGATGCTGACGGATTTCGACTATGGCGAGGTGAGCACGCTCGAAAACGGCCAAACCCTGCGGGAATACACGTTCGTCGCGCGGGACCGAGAGATCGAGATTGCGCCGGGCGTTTTCTTTCCGGCCTGGACCTACAACGGCCGCGTTCCCGGCCCCACCATCCGCTGCGTCGAAGGCGACCGGATCCGCATCCAGTTTTTCAACGCCGGCAGTCATCCCCATACGATTCACTTCCACGGCATCCATCCTTCTTCGATGGACGGCGTGCCGAACGTCGGGGCCGGGATGATCGGCGTCGGGGAGAGCACGGTCTATGAGTTTGACGCCAGGCCCTTCGGATGCCACCTCTATC
>JADFQN010000103.1 GCA_022561755.1 Bacteroidota bacterium | reverse complement strand
CGCGAATGGCTGGCCGGATGAGGAGGCCCACACCAATCAGTACCTCCCAAACGCCGAGAACCGGCAGAAACCAGTCTGGGTCGAACCACACAACCGTTCGAGCAATGAGGGCTTCGGCCGGGCTCAATCCTGGAACCAGTTTGAGTGCTCCAAACCAGATAAACACGACGCCCAGCGCCGTCCTCAATAACCGAACACCGTGCCGGTTCATCCACGAGGCAATGCGGAGGTCGAGGTCGTCGAGGCGCTTTGTCATAGTGGCGTTGGTTTGCCGACCGTACGACTCACTTCGATTCCGGTTGTGAAGGAGAAGCGACGAGGTAACGAAGGCTCGGTGCGCCAACGTAGGGGTGATTCATGAATAACCCCACAAGGATCTATCCCCCGTACTCCCCCCACACGCCCCGCAGCCGGTGCGCGATCTCCCCGACCGTCGCATAGCTCTCCACGGCGTGGAGGACGAGCGGCATCAGGTTCTCTTCGGTGCGGGCTGCGGATTCAATCGCGTCCATCGCGGCTGACCACGCGGCCTCGTCGCGGCGGTCGCGGAGGCCGGCAAGGCGCTCGGACTGCTGTTGCCGAATGGCGTCCGATACTTTCATCGTTCTGATAGGCGCTTCCGGCTTGTCGGACTCGTACCTGTTGACGCCAACTATGACAGATTCCCCGGCCTCCACAGCAAGCTGCGTCCGGTACGCGGACTGCCCGATGGCATCCTGGTAGAAGCCCTCCTCAATCGCCGAAACCGCGCCGCCCATCTCGTCGATCTTGTGGATGAGCCGCTCGGCTTCCTTCTCTATCTCTTCTGTAAGTCGCTCCACGTAAAAGCTTCCTGCAAGGGGATCTACCGTATCTGTAACACCAGACTCGTTAGCGATGATCTGTTGGGTGCGGAGCGCGAGCGTTGCGGCTTCTTCGCTGGGCAGGGCGAGGGCCTCGTCGAATCCGTTCGTGTGGAGGCTCTGCGTGCCGCCCAGCACGGCGGCGAGCGCCTGCAGCGTCACGCGGGCTACGTTGTTCATCGGCTGCTGGGCCGTGAGCGTGGACCCGCCGGTTTGCGTGTGGAAGCGCAGCATCATGGCCTTCGGCTCCGTGGCGCCGAAGCGCTCCTTCATCGTCCGCGCCCAGATCCGCCGCGCCGCCCTGAACTTGGCGACCTCCTCGAACAGGTTGTTGTGGGCGTTGAAAAAGAACGAAAGTCGCCTACCGAAAACATCGACATCGAGGCCCGCATCCAGCGCGGCCTGCACGTAGGCCATGCCGTTGGCGAGCGTGAACGCCAGTTCCTGCGCGGCCGTCGCCCCGGCCTCGCGGATGTGGTAGCCTGAGATCGAGATCGTATTCCAGCGCGGCAGCTCGCCTGCGCACCACGCAAAGACATCCGTGATGAACCGCATGGACGGCCTGGGCGGGTAGATGTACGTTCCGCGCGCGGCGTACTCCTTCAGGATGTCGTTCTGGATGGTGCCGCCCAGTTTGCTCAGATTGGCCCCCTGCTCTTTCGCCACGGCCACGTACAGCGCCAGCAGGATTGGCGCGGTTGCGTTGATGGTCATCGACGTGGTGATGGGCGCCAGTTCGATGCCGTGGAACAGCCGCCGCATGTCCTCCAGCGAACAAATAGAGACCCCCACCTTTCCCACCTCGCCCTCCGCCATCGGGTCATCGGCGTCGTAACCGATTTGCGTGGGGAGGTCGAAGGCCACCGAAAGCCCGCGCGCACCATGATTCAGAAGATGGTGGTAGCGGGTGTTGGATTCCTCGGCCGTCGAGAAGCCCGCGTACTGGCGCATCGTCCAGAGCCGGTCGCGGTACATACGTGGATAGATGCTCCGCGTGAACGGGTACTGCCCCGGCTCGCCGAGGCGCTCGCTCAGGTTCTCCGGCACGTCTTCGGGGCCATAAGCCGGGTTGACTTCAATCCCGCTGGAGGTGGTGCGTGGGCTTTCGGACGATGGCATACCGAACAGAAGTTGCGTGGGCCTCCGAAAGTACGAGTCCATCCGCCTACCGGCCTGCCATCATGGGCCACGCCGGCAAACATGCGCTCAGTCCTCACATGCGTGAGCGAAATTTCTATCCATTGGTCCGTTCGTACGCCACCGTGAAATAGTCCTCCTGCGGGTCGGAATGCAGGCGGAGCACTTCTGCTCGCGTCATCAGCACGAGGGTGTGCGAGGCGCGTTTGGGGGGGATGCCGGCGAGCCGCGCGTACTCGCGGACGGTGATGCGCTCGTAGCGTTCGAGGTAGGCCATCAACTTCTGCTCGGCCTCCCCAAAGGTGAAGCGCGTGTCGCGCGGGTTCCGTTCGGCTTTCATGAGCTTGACGGCCTCGCGGCTGGCCTCCACGCTCTCCGCCCTTACCCGCACGTACGCCTTCTTGCCGTTCGCCTCCGAGCCGTCGCGCCCGTCCCGTATCAGAAAGTGTGGCTTCGCCGCGCTCCTCGGCACGTTAATCACCAGCACCTCGCGCTTCCGCGAAACCCGTACGCCCTCGACGTTGAGCGCCACAGGCGGCTCGCAGTGCGTTTCGAGTGCCCTCTCAAGGGCGAAAAGCTCTTCGTGTGAATCTTTCACGCCGACGATTGAGCCGTCGTCGTCCACGCCAACGAGCACCCGACCGCCTCGTGTGTTGGCGAGCGCGATCACCTCCTTGGCCATCCGGTCGGGGCGCGGAATACGGTGCTTGAACTCGAGGTGAGTTCCTTCGCCGAGCGCCACGAGGCGCTTGAGATCGTCAACGTTCATCGTGCCGGAGGATGCGCTGGGGGAGGATACGAGTGAAAAAGGGGAAAGGGAAAAGGGGAAAGGATGAACGCTGAAAGCTGAAGATTGGCAGATCACCGGTGTGACGGTTTAAAGCTTGGAGCTTGGCCCGGCTTCCGGACGCATGCGCTCGGACCTAGGGCCGATAGACTCACGGCACCCAACCCTTTGTCCTCTGTCCTCCGTCCTCTGTCTTCAGTCCTCTCACCTCCTGACCACTGACACCTGACTCCTGACTCCTTACAGAGCTTCTTTTCTCCACTCGCCTCGCCACGATTCCCCAAGCCCGACAACCTTTTACGCCCGAACGGAGGCGTTCACGTCTTCGGCCTTGGGGTCGCGGGCCAGCAGGTCGCTCGCGGCATCGTGAACGTCGAGGCCCTCGAACAGGATGGCGTGGATGGCTTCGGTGATCGGCATCTCCACGCCGTACTTCTGTGCAAGTGCTCGCACGGAGGTTGTGGTGCGGACGCCCTCGACCACCATCGTCATGGCAGCCTCGGCCTCCTGCGTACTCCGCCCCTGCCCAATCATCTCCCCGAACCGGCGGTTGCGGCTGTGCTGAGAGAAGCAGGTTACGATGAGGTCGCCCATGCCTGCGAGGCCGGAGAACGTCTCCGGGTCGGCACCCATCGCGCAGCCGAGGCGTTTGATCTCCGCCAATCCGCGAGTGACGAGTCCTGCCTTCGCGTTGTCGCCGAGGCCCATCCCGTCGCCGATTCCGGCTGCGAGCGCCATCACATTCTTGACCGACCCGCCGATCTCCACGCCGCGCAAATCGGTGTTGACGTACACGCGGAGGGCTCGGGTCAGGAAGGCCTCCTGCACACGCTCGGCGGCAGCCAGATCCGGGAAGGCCACCACGACCGACGTGGGCTTGGCGGCGGCGACCTCCTCGGCGTGGCTCGGCCCGTAGAGAACGCCGATCCGGCTCCGGTCCACCGCCGGGAGCACATCGCGGAGCACCTCGGTCGTCGTCATCAGCGTCTCGTTTTCGATGCCTTTGGCCACCGAGACCACCGTAATTGCGTCGGAGACTTCGTCGGCCAACTGCACGGCAACACTTCTCACAAACTGACTGGGCACGGCCACCACCCAAAGCCACGCACCTCTTACGACCTCGTCGATATCGCTCGTGACCTGCACATTTTCCGGCAGCGAAACATCCCGCAAATAGCGGTCGTTGCGGCGCGTCGTGCGGATTTCGTGCGCCTGTTCCACGCGCCGCGCCCAAAGACTTACTTCGTGCCCGCCGTGCGCGGCAAGGCTGAAAGCAAGGGCGGTGCCCCAACTTCCCGCGCCAAGCACAGCGATGCGTTGGAGTGGAGGTTGGCCGTTTTGTGGGGTTGCGAGATCGTCCATGCCTCAAGCTACGGCGGCCGGCGCTGGAGGATCCGGCTACAGAGTCTGTTGAGAAAGCCATCCGACCTGCGGCGGTGACAGAGCACATTTTCAAAAGGCTCCCAGGCAACTCGGTCTCACCACCCCTGCCGATACCAACAAGCCTACGCTGAGCGTAGTCGAAGTGTCGGAATCGACTTTCCCACTTATCCAAACACATGCCCACGCCGCAACGCCTGCGGCGTGGGCCTTGTCGAAGAGCCTGTCCCGACTCGTCGGGAAGGGGAGTTGCTTGCCCGCTCTCTGCGTTTCCCCGCAGTACTACGTGCCTCTCGGCGACAGAGCCCACTTTTCAACGGCCTCTCGAATGGTATACAGGAGTTTGCCAACCGGGCTCGCCCCCACCTGTCCTCCCCCGCTGCAGGAGGGACGTTAGTCCTGAGGTCCGTACTACCGGTTGGCACATAGAGATGAGTGGCATGGTGTAGGAACACATGTGATCAAGCAAATCAGCAATGATCAATCGTTTTGGTGGAGTGGCCGCTCCGCGAATTCTCCCCCCAGCGGGGGGAGCTAGAGGGAGGCGAGCAATCAGGTTGGGCGCTTCACCAGGAGTCTGTGGAAAAACGTCATCCTGCCCGCGGCGGCGCCTCTCGGCGACAGAGCACGTAATTCAACAAGCTCCTAGGGTGTCTCCACGCGGCCGATTTTCAGGGCCGGAGTTCCGAGGGCGCCCAGCACCATCAGCGCGCGGGAGCGGTTTTCTTCCGAAACCACCACCACCAGCCCAACACCGAGGTTGAACGTGCAACGCATGTCGTTCTCGGGCACCTCACCCAAATCCTGGATGAGCTTGAAAAGCGCCGGGCGGCGCCACGCGTCCCAGTCGAACGCCGCTTTGAGGCCCTCGGGCATGATGCGGCGCGTGTTGCCTTCGAGGCCGCCGCCGGTAATGTGCGCAAAGCCGCTCGCAACGCCCTCGGCCATCAGCGCCTGAATGGGGTCGAGGTAGGAGCGATGGACGCGGAGCAGGGCATCACCGATGGACTCGCCACCCAATTCGTCGGGCATATCGCCGGCCACGTAGCGGTCGAACAGCACCTTGCGTGCCAGCGAATAACCGTTTGTGTGGAGGCCTGTGGAGGGCAGCCCAAGTAGCAGATCGCCCTCGCGGATGTTCTCCCCCGTAATCATATCGCGCTTCTCCACCACGCCGACGATGCAACCGGCGAGGTCGTAGTCGCCCGGCCGGTAGAGGTCTGGCATCTCGGCCGTCTCACCTCCGATGAGCGCGCATCCATTGGCCTTGCAGCCTCGGGCAAAGCCGCGGATGACCTGTTCGGCCACGTCAGGTTTGAGGGCGCCCGTAGCGAAGTAATCCAGAAAAAACAGTGGACGAGCACCGCCAACGGCGATGTCGTTCACACAATGATTGACGAGATCCTCCCCCACCGTGTCGTGCCGGCCCACGCGGACGGCCACCTTCAACTTCGTCCCCACGCCGTCCATCGACGAAACCAGAACCGGCTCGCTGAAAGCCGATGTGTCCAGCGCGAACAGGCCGCCGAACGATCCGATGTCGGCGAGGACGCCCGGCGTGAACGTATCTCGGACGACCCCTTTGATCCGACTTACAGTTTCTTCACCCGCGTCGATGTCGACGCCGGCGTCGCGGTAGGTGGTAGCCATGGGAAGCGTTGGTGAGGCCGGGAAGTTACTTGTTGATTTCGGATTTGAGATTTCGGATTTCGGATTTGGGGGGGTTGGGACTTAGGGCTTAGGGCCTGGCACTTCGGATTTGTGGTTTCGGATTTCGGCGTGCGGGAATCGGGATGGCGGAGAGTTCTGGAAGAAGAGATAAGGAGAAAGGAGAAAGGAGAAAGGTGGGTAGGACAGGAGTCAGTGGTCAGGAGTCAGTGGTCAGGAGTCAGTGGTCAGAGGACGGGCGTTAGATGACAGGGCTTCAGGACGGGGGGCGGGCGTCAGAGGACAGGGGTCTGAGGGCAGGAGGCAGGCATCAGGGAGCAGGTGTCAGAAAGCAAAGCCCGAAGCACGAAGTACGAAACGCGCCCTTTACCCTTCACCCTTCATCCTTCAGCGTTCCCCTTTCCCTTTTCCACGGCGGGTCCGTTTTGTTCAGAAAGGCAGCGACCCCGGCTTTGCAGTCGTCCGTGCCGCGTGCGCGGGCGTTGAGGCGGGCAGCGTAGTCGAGGGCTTCCGAAAGGCCCATGCCCGGCAAGTCGGCAAGCAGTTCCTTGGTGAGTGCAATCGCGTTTCCGCTCGTTTCGTGGACAAGCTCGGCAGCCAGCTCGTCTACGGCGGCATCGAGCTCATCAGCGGGCACGGCTCGGGTTACGAGACCAATCCGGGCCGCCTCCGATGCTCCGATCAGATGGCCTCGCAGGAAGAGGTCGCGCGCGGCGGCCTCGCCGAGCTTCCTCAACACAAACACCGCCACGATGGCGGGCACAAAACCGATCCGCGTTTCGGTGAAGCCCAGCTTCGTGCCCTCGGCCACAATGGAAAAGTCGCAGACGGCGGCCAATCCACATCCCCCTGCAATGGCGTGGCCGTTCACTTTTGCGATAATCGGTTTGGGGTGCCGCGCGATCATCTCGAACAACTGGGCGAGATGCCGCGAATCCGCCAAGTTCTCTTCTTCCGTCAGGTTTTGGAGTGCTTGGAGGTCTGCCAGATCGGCGCCCGTAGAAAACGTTCCTCCTTCGCCCGTAAGCACAATGACGCGGACGACATCGTTGGCAGCCTCGGCAAGGGCGTCTTTCAACGCCGTTACGAGATCGGCGCTGAGGGCGTTCCGTTTGTCGGGCCGGTCGAGGGTGAGGGTGAGGACGGAGTTTTTCTGATCGGTACGAAGCACGGTTCGGGGTAGCTGTGGAGAAATTGAAGATCCGTTGGAAGATCGCACGCGTGGGGTTTTCTACGGCATGGTAGATAATGGTTTCCCATCTAGTATCTTGGCGCAGCCACTCCTTTGGCGTGGCGTTCTGTCCCCCACATCTACCCTCTTCCGCCATGCGTTTCTCCTCCTTCCTTCTGCTTAGCGCGTTCGCAATCTCCATCGCGCCGGCTGCTCAAGCGCAGTTTAGCTTCTTCCCTTACGTCGGTTACGATCTTGGGTCCGACGGCGGAGGTGACGGGCCTCTCCTAGGGCTAGGCGTCGAAGTGCCGGTTACACCGAGTCTTCTTCCCGTCGCGGCAAAGGTACGCGCCTCTGCAGAAACAACGTTTATCAGCGAAGACAACTTCAGCGTCGTCCGGTTTAACGGCGATGCAATTGTTCGCCTTGCTGCCCCCACACTTCCAGTTTCACCTTACGCCAAAGCCGGGGTGATTGTGGAACGAATTACGAACAGCAATCCGGATCCCTCTGTTTCGAACACGGAAATTGGCGCCGGACTCGGTGCAGGTGTAATCTTGGGGAAGTTGTTTGCTGAAGGCACACTTGGCCTAGGAGATGTGAGTGATTTCCGATTCGCGGTTGGCTTCCGTTTCTAGGAATAGCTCTAGGTAATGAACTAGCAAGGGCGGCCTCCTGCGGGGCCGCCCTTTTTTAGGCCTCCTTTCACATCATCCGAAACAAACGGATCACCTGACAACCGTCGCGGGCACCGCAACCGTTCTAGCTCCTGCCGACAGCCGGATTACATAGATACCCGCAGCCAACCCATCATTTGTTCGCCACTGCACCGAGTATGAACCGGTAGCGCGCCTCCCCCGCTCCAGCACAGCTACCCGTCGGCCCCGGCTATCGAACACTTCAAGCATCACATCAGAGGGGCGTTCAAGCGTGTAACGGATGGTGGCCGACGTGCGGACGGGGTTCGGAAATACGCTCAGCAGGGTTGATGGTAGCTCTGCAATCGGCGCGCGCGCGGTTGGCAAGAGCGACAGATCGTACCGGTACATGGAGCGGCCGTACGTGGAGGCGACGAGCGTGCGCGTAGGATGGTGGAGGTCGATGTCGAGCACGGGTGCTGCCGGGAGGTTGGCGCCTACCACATCCCACGTCAGCCCGGCGTCATCCGAGTAAAACACACCGACGTCCGAGCCCAGGTAGAGACGATTCGCATCCAGCGGGTCGAAAAGCAGATCGTTTACGGGAGCCTCGGGCAGTCCTGACGAGCGCGGCGTCCAGGTTTGCCCCCCGTCATTCGTGTAGTAAACGTTTGCCTGCGGCTCGCTCCAGCGGTAGCCGGAAACCGTGACAAACGCCTCGAGCGGCTGGGATGGATGAGCCGTTACGCGCGTCACCCAACGCTGCGGGAGGCCGCCGCTCACGTCCGTCCACAATGTTCCGCCGTTCTGCGTAACCCACACATGCCCATCGTCTGTACCTGCCCAAATGGTGTTGGCATCGCTCGGCGCAACGGCGATGGTCGTGACGGTTCCAAAAACGAGGCTGCCGTTGCCGGGTCCGTCCGTGAGGTCGGGCGAGATGGACGTCCAACTCACGGCTCGATTGGTTGAACGGAAGACCGCGTTGGCGCCGTAGTAGAGGATAGTCGGATCCTGGGGATCGAAGACTACCGGCGTGTTCCAGTTGGTTCGGCCGGAAATGCCGCTCGTAGCGCCGGAAAACGACGAACCGCCATTCGTCGATCGCCCGAGATTCCCGTACTGGCTTTCGGCGTAGACAAAGCTGTTATCGGACGGATCAACGAGGGTCACAAACCCATCGCCGCCATAAATGCTGTGCCAGTCGTTTTCGGCGCCCGTCAGCGTGCGGTTGGTGCCGTTGTCCTGCGTGCCGCCGTAGAGGCGCTCCGGAACGGATTCGTCGATCTCGACCGTGTAGAACTGAGTGGCCGGGAAATCACCCGCTGCCTTCGTCCAACTCGATGCGCCGTCCGTAGACGTGTAGACACCTCCGTCGTTGCCCGCAATGAGCTGGCTGGGGTTGGCGGGATTGATCCACAGCGCATGATGATCCACGTGCATCCCGCTCGATGAAAACGACCAACTCACGCCGCCGTTAGTGGATTTGTAGAGGCTGAGCCACGGAGCATAGACCACGTCCTCGTCGGTCGGATCGACCCGAAGCTGACCGAACCACCAGCCGTACGAGGGGCCTGAGGGCGCGCCGGCCGAGGCCCACGAATCGCCGCCGTCGTTCGAGCGATAGACTGTTCGAATGTAGCCTGTGGCGTCTGTGTAGATCGCGTACACGACGTTCGGCCGCGAAGCCGCAACGGCGAGGCCAATCCGGCCTACGTCGCCGTCAGTAGGCAGACCGGATGTGAGTTCGCTCCACGTGGCCCCGCCGTCGATCGAGCGGTGCACACCCGAGCCGGGGCCGCCGTAGTGCCGGTCGTTTGCGCGGCGGCGGCGCTCCCACGAGGCCGCGTAGAGGGTATCCGGGCTCCTCGGATTCACGGCCAGGTCAATCACGCCCGTCGAGTCGTTGACGAAGAGCGTTCTCGCCCACGTCGCGCCGCCGTTCGTTGAGCGGTACACGCCGCGGTGCTCGTCGTTGGCAAACAGCTTGCCCGAGGCGGCCACCCAGATCGTGTTTGGGTCGGTGGGATGTACCACCACACGCCCGATGGTGCCCGTCTCTTCCAATCCTAGCAAGGCCCACGACGTGCCGCCATCCGTGGACCGAAAGACGCCCTGGCCTCCGTACGTCAGCGAACCGCCCCCGCCGTTGGATTCGCCCGTTCCCACATAAACCGTCTGGATGTCGCTCGGATCGAGAACGACATCGCCAATCGAGAGGCTCAGCACGTCATCACCCAACGACGTGAACGACGCGCCGCCGTCCGTAGTCTTGAACACGCCACCCGAGCCCGTTCCGACATAGAAGGTCGAAAAGTTTTCGACGGCTATCGCCGATACGCGCCCGCCGATGTTAGTCGGCCCCGCAAACGTCCACGAGGCCCCGCCCCGTGCTGAAGCCTCGTGCCGCATGAGCGCAGCCTGCTCGTGGGCTTCTCGAACGGCCTCGTAGTTGATCTCACCAATCGGAAAGGCGCGCTGGCGATAGAACCAGTCCGTCGGCTCCATCGCGCCGGGCTCGTGCTTTACCTCAGTCTGGAGGCCGTCTATGAACGGCTTGGCCAGAGCAAAGATAGAGGCCCCTACAATCAGGGCAGCAAGTGTGGCTGGGATCGCGCGGCGCATGCGTCGTGTTACGTGCAAAACTGATGAGAAGATAGGAATTTCACCCGCCTCTTCTTCACACCACCCCAACCTATGCGACTAAGCAACGCCGTTCTCGCCGGTTGCCGGCTGCTCGCCCCGCAAAAAGGCCTCGGCCATCTTCACCATACTGGCGCTGCCAACGTAGATGGGCGTGCGCTGGTGAAGAGCATTCGGCTGCACGTCCAGGATGCGGCCGTCGCCTGTAGAGGCAAGTCCGCCGGCCTGCTCCACGATAAACGCCATCGGATTGGCCTCGTACATCAGCCGCAGCTTTCCGTTCGGATGGCGCGTGTTGGCCGGGTAGATGTAGATGCCGCCCTTGAGCAGGTTGCGATGGAAATCTGCCACAAACGAGCCGATGTACCGGGTGGTGTACGGCCGTGGCGGGGTCGAGTTGGTGTCCTCCACCTGCATCCACTTGATGTACCGCTTCACGCCGTCGTCCCACGAATTGTAGTTGCCTTCGTTGATCGAGTACATCTGGCCGTGCTCCGGTGTGCGGATACTCGGATGCGAAAGTAGGAACTCGCCGATCGACGGATCGAGCGTGAAGCCGTACACCCCGTTTCCGGTCGTGTAGACGAGCATCGTGGACGACCCGTACACCACGTAGCCGGCCGCCACCTGATTGCGGCCGGGCTGGAGGGCGTGCTCGACGGTTACCTCGCCGTCGTGGTCCTCGGGCACTTTGTAGATGGAGAAGATGGTGCCGATGGAAACGTTCACGTCCACGTTGGATGAGCCGTCCAAAGGGTCGAAGAGGACGATGTACTTGCCCTGGCAGTCTTCGATTTTCAAGGGGATGGCCTCTTCGTGCTCCTCCGAGCCGATCAGGCAGACCTCCCCGCCTCGGCGGAGGGCGCGGACGAACTCGTCATGGGCCAGCACGTCCAGTTTTTTCTGTATCTCGCCCTGCACGTTGATCTCACCTGAATCCCCGAAGATGTCCACCAGGCCGGCCTTTCGGACGTCGCGGTCGACAATTTTAGCGGCCAGTGAGATATCTCGAACCAGCCTCGAAAATTGCCCGGTCGATCCGGGAATGTCGCTCTGGCGCTCGATGATGAACTGCTCAAGCGTCGTGAGCGCGCCGCCGCCTGTGGCAAGAGAGGAGCCCGGCCGGGTTGCTCCGGTGGTCGTTACGGTGTCAGTAGACATGTATGAAGGATTGTGCGTTCGGGCGTGGAAAGGGCCGGAAGCTAAAACCATGTTGGGTAGGCTTCCAAAAGGGATCTCAACGCAGATTCCGTGCGCGAGGAAATTGGGGCGCCATCCCGCCACTCCCGCACGAGCCGCTGGAGGCTTCCCATGTCATCCACATCGTACCACTCGGGGAGCACTACAGGGCGAGCGCCCTCCTCTATCGCGCGCTCGAGCGTGTGCTCGAAAACTCTCCCGTGGCTGTATTCCATCTCGAAAAGGGGCGCATACAGTTCGTTTAGACCCAGAAGGTAA
>JADFQN010000102.1 GCA_022561755.1 Bacteroidota bacterium | reverse complement strand
GCCTGCGAGGGCGCCATTCTCGTGGTGGACGCCGCTCAGGGCATCGAGGCGCAGACGATCTCCAACCTGTACCTCGCACTGGAAGCCGATCTGGAAATCATCCCGGTCCTCAACAAAGTCGATTTGCCGAGCGCCCGGCCGGAACTGGTGGCGCAGACAGTGACCGACCTCATCGGGGGCAAGCCGGAGGATGTCATCCACGTGAGCGCCAAAACCGGCGAAGGCGTCGGCGCCCTGCTGGAAGCCATCGTGGCGCGCGTCCCGCCGCCCGACGGCGACCCGGAAGCGCCCCTCAAAGCCCTCATCTTCGATTCGGTGTACGACACGTTTCGTGGCTCTGTCGTCTACACGCGCCTGTTCGACGGCACCCTACGCACGGGCGACCCCATCCTGTTCATGGCCACCGACCGGCGCTATTACGCCGAGGAAATCGGGATACTGAAGTTGGGGAAGGAGCCCGTGAAAGAACTCACGGCGGGCGAGGTGGGCTATGTGATCGGTTCGGTGAAAGACGTTCGCGACGCGAAGGTGGGCGACACCATAACGAACCCCCGTAACCCTGCGCCGGAGCCCGTGCCCGGCTTCCGCGAACCCAAGCCGATGGTGTTCTCGGGGCTGTACCCCACCAATGCCGACGACTTCGAGGACCTTCGCGCCTCCCTCGAAAAGCTCCAGCTCAACGACGCAGCGCTGAAGTACGAGCCCGAGACCAGCACCGCGCTCGGGTTCGGTTTCCGCGTCGGATTTCTGGGGATGCTCCACATGGAGATCGTCCAGGAGCGCCTCGACCGCGAGTTCGACCTCGATATCATCACCACGATGCCGAACGTGCGCTACACCGTGGCGCTCTCGAACGGCGAAGAGATATCGGTAGAGAACCCGAGCGAGATGCCGCCCGTGGGCCGCATCAGCGAGCTCCGCGAACCCTACATCAAGGCGCAGATCATCACGCCCACCGAGTACATCGGGGCGCTGATGAAGCTCTGCCAGGACCGGCGCGGCGTGTACCTCAACACGCAATACCTCGACCCCGAGCGCGTTGACCTCCAGTACGAGCTCCCCTTGGCAGAAGTCGTGTTCGACTTTTTCGACCGCCTCAAGAGCGTCTCTCGCGGCTATGCCTCGTTCGACTACGAGTTCATCGACGAGCGCGTCAGCAACCTCGTCAAGCTCGACGTGCTCCTCAACGGCGACCCGGTAGACGCCCTCAGCACCATCGTCCATCGAGACAAAGCGTACCAAATGGGCCGCAAACTGGCCCGGAAACTGAAGGAGCTCATCCCTCGCCAGCTTTACGAGGTGGCTATTCAGGCGGCCATCGGCGCCAAGGTCATTTCACGCGAGACCGTCAAGCCGCTGCGCAAGGACGTGACGGCGCGGTGCTACGGCGGAGACATCACCCGAAAACGTAAACTGCTGGAGAAGCAGAAGGCAGGCAAGAAGCGGATGAAGCAGGTCGGCTCGGTGGAAGTGCCGCAGGAGGCGTTCCTGGCGGTTCTGGCGTTGGGGGATGAGTGATGGGGATTTCGGATTGGGGATTTGGAGGATATCGGATATCGGATATCGGATATCGGGATTTGTGCTATCGGTTTCGTGATTGGTGCCTCGCACTCCAGACTTGTGAACTGAGAGGACATACGGGCCGAGGAACAAGAGAGAGCAAGCCGCCAAGGAGCAAAAAGATCTTCCTCCAACAAATACTGCCATGTCGTCCCTTCTACTTTGAGAAGGCTTCGCGAGCTGACCCTCCGAAATCCGGTATCCGCTCTCCGATATCCGCTCTCCTCCTTTGTTCCTTTCTTCCTTTCCTCTTCCTTTTTTTTCCTCTCACTGGCACCGCCCAGACGAGCGACGTTGTTGATCTTCTCGTTCAGCAGCGGAAGGAAGCGCGAATTGCCGAACTGCTGGATGAACTGGGGGCAAGTGCAGAACCACGTCCGCCCGTTCATCCGGGTGAGATGACGCTGTATCGGCTCTGGGCAGAGCGGAACCTGGCCAGGCTCAAGGCCATCGCCGATAGCCAAGCGGTAGAGGAGGAACGGGCTGCCGTCCACGCCAATGTGCTGGGCGCCGCGCCGATCCGCTGGCGCAAGTTTGCTGCCGAAGACCAGGGGGAGTTTCTGGACCGCTACCGCGAAGTATTTTGGCAGTCTATCGGAGCGCCCAATCCGCGAGACACCCTGGCGACATCACATTTCCGCGCACGTCTGAACGGACTGTTCGGTGCGCCCACCCGCAATGCCGCGGCAATGGAGCAGGAGGAGTACGCGGGCAGCGAGTTTGTTCAGTTCGAGTATTGGCTGATCGCAAACGACTCCATTCCCATTCTTGTGCTCGACATCGACGGTCCGTTTGGGCGCGGCCTGCTGGTTGCTGCCGACGAGGCTTACACCGATATTTTTGCCGCTCTAAAGAACGATCTGTATGAGTATATATTTAAGAGTGAACCTACGCCTTATGCCGATTACTACAATTCGCGCGAACGACGCCAGTGGTATCGAACCGGATTTGATGGAACGGAGTACTTCATCCGCGAAGTGCGGCGCCCACGATGGGCGGGCAGAAGCTCCAGGGACGAGAAGTGGCGGATTTTTCGTTGAGAGGCTGTCGAAGAAGTGCTCCATCGCCGAGGCGAGTGCATCTCGGTCGAGATCGAGGCGCGAGATAGCAGGCGAATCGGTGATTCGTCGAGTATCTCGCAACGCTGAGATCGGCCGCGAGGCGCCGACGCAGGCAGGATGACTTTTTCAACAGCCTCTTAAGGTTCCCAGTAGGGACCCGGTAGCGCATCAGACGCCGCCCTCATCCGTAGCTTCCCCGACCACATCAGCAGCGAGCCCACGTGGCAACGAGACAAAAACGACGAAAAGACCGCGATAGGCAACGGGCGCTGCGCTCCCGCCAAGGCGGAGAGAAGCTGCCCAAGAACGGAGCCGACACCTCAAAAAAGAAGCTCACCGGCTGGAAGGAAACGGTGCGCTTCTGGGTGATCGCGATTCTCGTGATTGCGTTCGTCCGCTCCTTCTTTTTCGAGCCCTACCGCATACCATCCGAGTCGATGGAGGACACGCTGCTCGTTGGCGACTTCCTGATCGTCTCCAAGCTGCACTACGGCCCGCGCACCCCCGGAACGCTCGGCATCCCGCTCACTCCACTTTACCTCCCCGGCCTCCAGTTCCCGCAGCGGCGCCTGCCGGGGTTCTCGGAAGTGAAGCGCGGTGATGTGGTGGTCTTCAACTACCCGGCTGCCCGGGACGTGGTTCGAGGCCAGGTTCCGAACAGCGTACCCATCGAACGGCGCGACCCGTATATCAAACGCGTGATCGCTGTTCCCGGCGACACGGTAGCAGTTGTGGACAAGGTGCTCTATTTAAATGGGGTACCGCAGTCGCTACGGCCCACGATGGCACAGCACTGGCGTGTTACTTCTACAGGTGATACACGGCCGGGCGCCAAGGAGCTTGGCGACCTTGGTGTTCAGTTTATGGGGGATATTCCGACCCCCGGTGGGCCGGCTACATCCCCCAGGCAGTACGTGGTTACGGCAACGGAGGCCGAAGCTGCCACGCTCGCGGAAAGGGGAGACGTCGCGGGCGTTGAGCCCTTCGTGCGCCCCGAGAGCAGCAATGGTCACGAGGGTCTTCAGTTTCCGCCCGGCAGCGGTTCCAACCCCGATCAGTTCCCACCCATTGTGGTTCCGCAAGCCGGTGCCACCGTTCCGCTGAATGCCGAGACCTGGCCGGGGCTGCGGGAGATCATCACCCGCCACGAAGGGCACGAAGCGCAGGCCATCGGCGACAGCGTTTTCGTGATCGATGGCGTTCCGGCGGAGAGCTACACCTTCGAGCAGGACTACTATTTTGCGATGGGAGACAGCCGCGACAACTCGGTGGACGGTCGCTACTGGGGCTTCGTCCCGCACGATCACATGGTGGGCAAGGCCATCTTCATTTTCATTTCCATGAAGAAGTGGCTGCCGCCAATCCCGCGCTTCAACCGCTTCTTCCGAGGCATTCGGTAGCGGAGAAATACCATAGGGTTTGATGCGTTTGAAGAACGCTTTGCATAAGATTGCTCGCTGTGACTGACGTCGTCTCCGTGTCCGAACTTCCGCCTTCCGAAGATCCATCGGATGCAACTCAAGAGGCTACACCCGAAGGCCTGGAGACTTCCTCCGTGGGAAAGCCGCATGGCCGGAAACACCGGAGGGTGAAGACCTGGCTGAAGGTGATCTTTGTCGCCCTGGTTGCGGCGCTCATTCTGCGCGTGTTTGCGTTCGAGGCCTACCGCATCCCGTCGGCTTCGATGGAGGACACGCTGCTGGTCGGCGACTTCCTGTTCGTCTCCAAACTGCACTACGGAGCGCGTACGCCCATCACGCTGGGCATCCCATTTACAGGCTGGTATCTGAAAGATTTTGAACTTCCCGCCGTGCGTCTGCTAGGATTCGCCTCGGTTAAGCACGGGGATGTCGTCGTCTTCAACTACCCTCCCGACCACGCGCCCATCGACCGCAAGATGCACTACATCAAGCGGGTAATGGCGCTGCCCGGCGATACCCTGAGCATCCTCGAAAAAAGGGTGGTGGTGAACGGAGAGGAGTTGCCCATGCCGGTGGAAGCACGACAGTTTTGGCGTGCCACGGCGGAGGATTATGCGGCCATGCCACTGCGTGACTCGCTGTCGGCACTAGGTTTCACGGGCCGGATGGACCGCCTCGGGCCTGGTGAGTGGCTTTTTGAGGGGACTACTGACCAGGCGCAGGTCTTTAGCGCATTCGATGGAATCAAGAATCTGGAGCCCTACCTTCGTTTGCGCGGCGACCGTAGTGCCACGTTTCCGTCCGGTGGAGGATACAGTCTCGATGACTATGGTCCCATCGTCGTGCCCAGACGCGGCGCCACGGTTACGCTGGATGACACGACGTGGCGGCTCTACCGTGAGGTCATCACTCGCTACGAAGGTGTGACGGCGCAACGCGTGGCCGGAGGCTTTGAGATCGCCGGCGCCCTAACCAACCAGTACACCTTCCAGCAGGACTACTTATTCGTGATGGGAGACAACCGCGACGACTCCGCCGACAGCCGTTCGTGGGGCTTTGTGCCCGCGAGCCACCTTGTTGGAAAAGCCGTGCTCATTTACTTCTCGTGGGATTCGGTGGAGAGGCGCCCGCGCTGGGGGCGGGTGTTTAGGGGGATTGGGTAGCCAGCCCCGGTGCGACCGACCGCCCGCCGAGAATAGCCGGGATGTTGGCTGGAGTGTAGTGTGGCCCTATCAACTGACGAACACGAGCGTAACGATCATGAGAACACCTACTAACGCAGTAAACACAGTCCTTACGAGCACATTCTTGTCTCCAGTTCTTTTCCATATCCGATAGCCATCAAATGACACATACACCGAGGCAAGGATAAGAAGCACTCCAATGATTACCTGCTCTCGACCCATCTAAATTGTACGAGTAGTGCACAAAACGGAAAATTGTCGCTGATACGATCCCAGTCACACCATCCCCCCACGCTTCCTCAGGAACCACTCCAGCGTCAGCGCGGCGATAACGATAGCCAGCAGAATGGGCAGGTGGAGCAGCGGTGTCTCGTGTTCCTGCTCGATGGTGTGGGCCTCGAAACGGCCTTCGGAGGCCAGTTGATCGCGCAACGAAGGTACATCGGCGATGGGGACGACGCGCCCTCCGGACCGAAGAGCGAGCTGCCGCATCAGGGTGGCGTCGGCGCCGGGTTCGCGGAACTCAAGCGCCAACGATCCCACCGAAAAGGCTCCTCCATCGCTGCCGAGGGCCTCTCCGGCACGTTCCGCTCGCGCACTGAACGTGTAGGAGCCGGGCCCGAGCACCCCGGCGTTCAGCGTGTAGCGGCCATTCCCAACCGGCCGCATGGTGAACGGCGTCTGTGCGCTGCCGGGGGCGGTAATGGTCACACGGAGGTCAGCGTCTTCGATGGGGTTCAGGCTTTCGTCGTACACCTGCCCCGTGAAGGTTACGGGCTCGCGCTCGCCAAATTGAGCGTGTGTCGGGCGCACACGGACGCGCCGCCGGTCGGTGCGGGCGGTCGTCCACTGCATCAGGTTTTCCATCAGGCCCGGGAAGAACCCGGAGACGGCTTCGAGGTCGGCCGGGACGTTGGCCCAACGCCAAGTGCCTGCGCCCAGGAAAGCGGCGGTCCTGGAGTCGCCTCGGCTCCGCACCACGAGGAGCGGGTCGTTGAGGGCCACGCCGCCGCGCCGCTGCGTGGCCAGCACGCGGGCATCCGGCGCAACCGACCAGCGGCTCTCGTTGACAAGAACGGGAGGTAGGCCTCCGACGGCGGATCGTTCGACATCCGGAACCTGCAGAGCCGGGTGGGTAGATCCGGCGGGCGAAATCACAAACCCGGCTTCGCTGAACCCGGGCCTGATGACCTCCGGCCGAACAGGCAGCGCATCCCCAAACGCCGTGCTGAGGCGGCTCAGGTCGGTTTGCTGGGTGAGGATGAACAGCGCCGAAAGTCCATCGCTGATCGCAGCCGCCACACGCGCTGCAACCGACGGATCGGCGGCGCGGCCGGGATAACCCGCCAGAATGAGCAAGTCATATTGGGTGAGATTCTCGGGGAGGGTGCCCTCATAAAACAAACCCGGCGCCCGCTGCGTAAGCGTGGTGAGCACGATGTTGGCGTCGGCTTCGAGGACGGAGCGGAGCGCGGTGAGGTCGGGCCCAGGCGCGGCTGCCAGCATCAACACTTGCCGCTTCGTATCGAGAACGCGCACGGTGGCGCTTTCCGCATTGTTGCGGTAGGTCACCTCGCCGGGCGATTGGCTCACCGAGCCCGTCAGACGGTGGATGCCTGCACTCGTTGGCGTTGCGAACAGATCAACCGTCACCTCTACGCCGTCTTCGGGCAGTGTGATCGCCTCCGATTGAACTCTCCGCCCTCCATCCGAAAGGGAGACGGTTACGCGCTCGCCCTCGAACCCCGACGCGCGAACGCCCACGCGAACCGGCACCTGCGTACCCAGATAGGCCACCTCGTTCGTTACGATCCGCGTTACGCGAACATCGCGCTGGGTCATGGTATCCCCAATAACCGTAGTGTAAATGGGCACCTTGAACCGCTCGGCGAGGTAGAGCGGGTTGCGTCCCGTGTTGTACCGGCCGTCGGAGATGAGGAGGACGCCGCGCAGGTTTCGTCTATCAAGATCGCGCTCGACGTGGTTGAGCCCCCGTGCGATGTCGGTCCGGTCGCCGTTGAACCGCAGGGAATCCGGATTGAATTCGAGGAGGCGCGTGGCGTTGGCATCGAACGAGTAGAATCGAATGTCGTCATCCGACAAACCCGCCAATGCCTCACGGATTAACGTGGAACCCTCTGCAACGCTGAGGCTCTCACTCACGTCGGTAAGCACGGCAAGGATCGGAGGATCGTCGCGTGAATCCATCCGCCGGAATATGGGCTCGAATAGCAGCAGGATCACGATGAACAATGCCACGAATCGCAGTGTGGCCAGCACCATCCGCCGCAGGCCTCGAACCGTCGGCGTCGTCCGCCCATACGTCCACCACGTGAGGGCGGCAGCCGCAAAAAGGGCTACCACCAGCAGCAGTGGGCTATGGGTGAGGGACATATCCATGAGAAGAGTGCGCTGAAAGACGGAGCACTAACGTCGGAACGGCAAGGTTTGTATTCGCACAATCAAGCGCGGAGTGCGTCGCCGCGAAAACCACCGGGGAGAAGCTGCTCCGGCGTCGTGATTTTAGGTGGCTTGTTGCCTCTCGCCAGTACCACCGGTACACCGGCGGCAAGCTCAAACAACACCTGCCGGCACGCTCCACACGACGCGGGGTTTGGTTCGAGGGAGCACGCAAGGTGGATGCGCCTAAACGAGCGATGCCCGTATGCCCTCGCCGTGGCCAGCGCGATGCGCTCGGCGCAGAGGCCGCGCGTCCAGTCGGCGTGCTCAACGTTGCAACCGGGGATGCGCGAGCCGTCCTCCGCCGTAACGACGCAGCCAACCGGAAACCCCGATTCCGGGATGTGCGCGCGTTGCGCTACGCTCTCAGCCAACCGGAGCATTTCGCCGTCATCCGCCTCCGGCGCAGCTTCCAAATAGATATTCAGCCGGTTGCCTGGCGTCGGAAGCTCATCCACACCCTTCTGCACCAACACTGCCCCCTTCCCAAGGGGGCTCTCCGCCGTAGGTGGGGTGGGGGTTTTCGCCGGTTCGGCCAATTCCCAAGAGAAGCCGAGTGCCTCGGAAAGAAACAGCGGGTCGCTCTCCCTGAACGGCCGGTTTTGGACGACGGCGATGAGATCGTCCCGTGCCGCGCACCGAGCCGCAGAATAGGCAGCGGTCAGCGCTGGAATGACCAGCGGAAAGGATGCATTCTCTACCCGAACGCCCGGCACCCACGTTCCGTCAGAAAGAAGACCGACAACGCCGACAGGTCGGTTCGAGTACGGCGTGTATGCGTGGCCGCTCACCTCATTGGCTAGACGGAGGAGGGTGTCAAACACGTCGTTGGGCATGGCGGTTGGTTGCTTCCGCCTCGGCGGGCTGAGTAGCTTGCCCAGCGGCCGGGATGGCGAAACTGGTAAACGCAGCAGACTTAAAATCTGCCGAGAGGATAACTCTCTTACGGGTTCAAGTCCCGTTCCCGGCACTTTTAGAAGGCTGTTGAACTACGTCATTCGTCCTGAGACGGCGCCTCTCGGCCGAGATCTTCGTTACGAGATGCTCGCCTAATCACCAATTCGGCCGCGATCTCGTGCCTTGATTTCAACCGAGATACGCTCCCCGACAAGTCGGGGCAGGCTGTCTCGGCGACAGAGCACGTAATTCAACAGCCTCCTTGGTCGCGAGCAACATACGCTCCGCCAGATTTACCCGATGACCGCTCGGGCGCGCGCTAGGGGTTGCTCATCCACTGGGATCGGCGCGAGTGGGCCAACCGGCAAACTGGCTGCCTGCCAGGCCGTGAGGCCACCCTCCACCACGTACACGGAGGCGTAGCCCCAATCCAGAGCTTGCGCAGCGGCTTGATCTACTGTATCGTCGTCGGAATCGCCCAGAAAGATGATGAGGACCGCAAAGTTGGCGGGGAGGTCTTGCGGAGCGAGCGCGTGAAGTGGGCGGTGTTCCGCGTAGAGGGCCGTCCCGGTCACTTCTATTTCGCCGAGCGAGCAAACGTCCACGAGCATGGCGCCCTCGCGGACTAGCAAATGCACGTCAATAGGGGAGAGGGACAGCGGCCATTCTCCCTCCTTCGTCTCGGGTAGCGAGGAGAGTGGTTCGTCTTCTTCAATCAGAATGGGGCCGAGGAGATCGAGCAACTCGTCGTGGGTGAGGATGCCCGTGTGCTGCTCGCGGATCAGGCCCTCCCGGTCGATGATGACGGTGGTGGGGAGGAGCTCGATTTCGCCGAATTGGCCCGCAACCACCTGGGAGGCGTCGGCGACGAGCGGATAGGCCACGGTGTGTTCTATTGCCCAATCCATGATGACGTCGAGGCCGCCCTCGTCCTGTGCAATGCCCACCACGGCAATGCCGTCCGCGCCCAGTTCCGTATGGACTTTGTTCAGCGCGTCCATGCCTTCCACGCTAAGCTCATTCCATGTAGCCCAAAAGTTGAGCACTACAACCTCGCCCTGATGGTCGGAGAGCGTGAACTCGCCGACTAAGCCCGGAAGCGAGAAGTCGTGCGCGGGCGCTGCTTCGGCAAGCTCGTCGGTGGGGAGGACGGTGGCGAGCGAGTCTGGGGATTCGGCCGCGACGCCGTGTGCGCCGTCTTCGTCCGGCAGCGAGGCCTCCTCCGAATTCGTGCTTGCATCTCCTCCACATCCGGCACATCCGGCGGCAACAAGCACTGCAAGGATGGCCAGAAACGGGAGGGAACCGAGGCGGGCGCGCATCAGCGGGAGGATCAATAGCCCGGCAACGCATCGTGCGTCTTCGAACGAGAGGTGCAGAAACAGAGAAGTGAACGGCGGTAGATTGGCCGCGCAACGGATATTTATCGACGCGCCGAAGATACGCGATTTACACATTCTTGGCGTTCCTCCTTCTCTTTGCACCATTCTCTTTATCGATGGCCGAAACGAAAGCGACGGGAGCCGAAAACGTCCGTTGGAACCTCGCTGACCTCCACCCGACCCGTGCCTCGCTCGATGCCAATCTTGAGGAAGCTGAGCGGGACGCGGAGAGTTTTGCCGAAACATACCGGGGCCGGGTTGCCGCGCTCGATGATGCAGTCGAGGATCAGGTTGCTGGTGCCGCCGGTCAGACAGATCTTGTGCCCGAACTGCGGCTCGCGTTGCCCTTTCACCAGGATGTCCGTGTGCGGCTCGAAGATGGATACGACCTTCTCCTCGGCCGGGACCGATTCTCCGTCGATCACCCGGCGTCGGCATTGCTCGAGAATCCGCGGGAACAGGGCCAACACCGCGTCCAGTTCACCCCGCAACGCTTCGGCCAGCGTCTGGTCCTCCCACGCCAAGCCAGCGAGATGATCCAACTGGGAGCGTACCTGACGCCCGTCTTCGAGCCCTTGTTGCCCCACCTTCAGCAGGTCCCGGTACGCCGCCGTTCGCTCCGAGGCTTTCGACGTGTTGGCGATCTTGAACACACGCCGTTTCGCTCGCCGCGTGTGATTCACGAAGGTCCACGCCACATGGGGGAGCGGAACGAGCCCTACCTCTGCCGAACGGCAAGCGAAGTGTTCCGCGACGGGCTTCGGCTGCTTGAGCAGACCGGACGGCGGCGGCTTCTCGAAAAGTGGCTCGCAGAAGTGCTTACGCCCGAGGAGCACGCCAAGGTTCCAGGCGAACTCCTGGATGAAGCTCGTTCGGTCATTGAAGCGAAGATTCAAGAAGGGCTTGACGCGCTCGTCCGTGGCGAGGCGACCGACGGCGAGGAGTTTTTCGCGCGCTGGATCGCGCGGGGCGGGAGTCGCTGTTCCACACACTTGATGCGAGCAAGTTGAAGGATTGGCTGGAGGAAAACTCCATCGTGGAGCTTTGGGAGAAGAATGTCATCGGCGGGAGGCCCGCGATGAGCGATCACTGTCGCTCTCGATAGCGGGTAGGGCGGCTCAGGCCAGCCCAAGCGTATGGCGGAGGGCCGCGTCCACGGTCGTCATGTCGTCGCACTGGCCGATCACGCGGTCGATTTCCCCCACGAATACGGTGGCTAGGTTGTCGGTCATCACCACCGAATCCGTCAGAAGCCCCATACGCTGGCCGAGCGCCATCGATTTCATGACGGCCACGCGGCTGGCGTGTCCGGCCCGCTCCATGTTGCTGGTGCTCATTGCGACGATGGTTTGTGAAAGGCCGGATTGAAGATCGTCTGCCTGCACGACCAGCACTGGTCGGCGCTTCGCCGTGCGAAGATTGGAATAGGGGAAACGCACGAGGGCGACATCGCCGCGCTTAAAGCGCATCGTAGGCATCCATATCGGTTCGCTGCCAATCCTCGTCAAACGGCTTGAGTCGGGAACGCAAATCTGCCGCTTGCTCCGGCCCGATGCCACGCTCCGCCAGATCGACGCCGCCCGCGTCCGTCAGGAATGTGACGATGACTCGCGTCTCCGATGCCGTCGGAGCGGGTCCGAGAAGCTCGATCCTTCCGTCGCGATGAGCGCCTTCCACCAACCTCACCACTCCGCATCTCATCCGGGTTCAGTGTTCCTTATAGGACTGTACGGCTTCGGCTCTTCGCGGGACATCTACGCACCGCCCCGCATCCGGGATGAAAAACGCCGTATCGAG
>JADFQN010000011.1 GCA_022561755.1 Bacteroidota bacterium | reverse complement strand
AATCTCCAACGGTACCGACGCGGAGGATAGAATCGCCACTCAGGACAATCGCTGCGTTCGGGGAGGGAGGCGCTCCGGTTCCATCGATCAGAGTGCCGCCCTGAATCACTATCAGATCTTCAACAACCAAGCGTTCTGGCGAGTCGGAGCATGAAGCGAACGCCAGACACACACTGGCCACGAGAATAGATAGAACGGTGCGTTTCAAACTCCCGACCTCGTGCGGTCTAATTGCTGATTAATCGGACTATCCGATTTTCCATCGAATGTAGTTACTTCAGCCCACTGGCTGGTTCAATCTCCGTTGGCTAGAACTGAATCCTCTCGAATCATTCGAGGATTGAGATAACAAATGCTGCGAGTCCCCAGACCGATGTGTCGCTGGCATTGGCGAAACAAGAGATCGAAGTTGGTTATTTGAAGAAATAGCCACCGGCATGGCTCGAAAAAGCACCCCATGGAAGACAAGGCACCCCATGGAAGCTCCCCAAGTCTGTTCCCGTAGAGCCCCTAGTTGCCCCGTTAGGCAGGTCCAATTGACGAAGGACGACCAATAGCTCGCAAAAGCCGCGAACCGCTGGGAGGACCTGACTTAATCAGGCTGTCGTAGGTTCGAGTCCTACAGGGGGTACGAGTCAGTCGAGAGACTCTAACACCCGCAACCATAGTAGAGATTGGAGCCCAACTGGAGAGATTGGGTTTCCCTATCCGACGAGACGACTGATCGCTAACCTCGTTCAATTCCCATTGTCGTTAGACACGAGAATGTCTCCTCCGCGGAGTAAACAAATCGGTCACAAGTCCGGACAGTCTTACTGTTGATTGCCGCCACTCCCTGTTTGTCTAGCTGCCCATCCGACAGCCCCTCTTCCATACGACCGACCATCACCATCTTGGAACCGATAGGGGAAATGAGATCTGTTCCAGGAGTTCCAAAGCCGTATGCCTGCAGACTGACGCCAAACTGATTCGGAAGCAAACTCACGGGTCTATCTGAGCAAATCAAGTGACTCGCAGTGGGGTCAGCTTCGAGTAGATGCCAGTTTCTTTGGCCGAGGATGGGGGCGATTTTGTCTACACCTTGAAGCTCGCGTAGCAAGCTGTCTCCAGGAACGAACCTAGTCTCGTTCTCTCCTTCCATGACGAACTGCCGCATCTCGTCGTACGGTAGGACTGGGTCAACGTATCCATCTCTTCTCATGCGGGAAACCACATTGGCCCAGACTTCAGGAGTAGATACAATGAGTTCATTTAATGCTTGGTCTTCGCGCCTCAGAAATTCCTCGTATTGTTTTCGCACTGCGGGGTGCTTGACACCAAGAAGGGCTATGAACGTCATCAGGAATGCGTAATTCTCGCTTTCCAGATGTGGCAGGAGTCTGGATTGATCTATCTCACGAAATACTGAAGCAACTCGCCCCTCGATCTTGGAGAGCTCATTTTCAACATAATCTGGAGCGATATCACCAAACTCAACTCGATGAAAGTCTTTCTTCACCGCGAGGCCTCTCGTCCCCGACTTGAAACGATTCCCTTCTTTGAGATCTATCGCGTAGAGTTGAGTATTTCCGTCTACGACCCTGCCGAATCGTTTAAGAAAGAACTGTGGAACGAAGTGATGCCGTCGAGATTCGATTCCCATTTATTCGTACGAGGAAGAAGACTCGCTCTCGGCCTCCTCTGAATAGCTAGCAAGTAGGTCAGCACGGGACATAGGGCCATCCACCAGGCGATGATCCGCAATAACTACGGAGCGATCTTCAACGGCAGTTCCTACTACCTTCCCGGTCAGTACTACATAGCGGTCTTTCCCTGAGCGTGTGTAAACATTTTCATTCGAGTATTCGATGGCATCTTGGGGTGTGCGGAATGCGAAAAGACCCTGTACCTGCCCAACAGCTTCTAGCTCTTCAAGGGTAAAGGAGGCGTCTGCTCGGTCACCGTGATCAGATATCGCATTTATGAATGCTCGTCTAGCCTCAGACGTAGAAGGTCCGTCTGGGTGATCAAGAGGATAATCTTCTTCGTTGGCAGAACCAGTGTCGGTAAATATCTGAATCCAGGCACCGGGCGTCGCATGGTGGGAGGAGTATCGTTTACCCCCGTCGAAATGATTGTCATGACCTGGAGTGGCCAAGGATCGGAAATACTTCTGCATGAAATCTTGCGTGACTGCCCAAGCCGCAACCATGGGATTTCCCGTTTAGTCATGGAGGAAGCCGCCTCGGAGTGTCAAATCATCTATGTGCGGAGCGCGTCTGAGCGTCGAAGCCACTGCGCAGGTTCTATCTCCATGAGGGAGGTTTAACGTGCCGGTGTTACCGTTCGTGATAGGCTGCCAAGAAGTGTTTGCACGGCTCTAGCAGCGTGACTGGTAGGATTGGTTCAAGTTCGGCTAATCTACCTAAGACCTTTCGGAACTGGTTCGATAACTGACCTATGAGGGGTACAGGTTTCGGAAAGGAGAGTGTATCGCACTCGGAACCGGGGTACCCGAGAGGGGGGCCGCCGCTATCGTAGCAACAGCACCTTTTGTGTCGCGTGGATAATTCCTTCTGCCTCCATGCGAACGAGATACACTCCACTGGCCAAACGGCCACCGTTGAGCACAGCCTCGTGGCTTCCGGCGGCTACCTGTCGGTCCAATAGAATTGCAACCTCACGGCCAAAGATGTCGACGAGCGTCAACCGGACGTGCGCCGCTTCCGGCACCTCGAACGGCACCACGGCGCGAGGGTTAAACGGGTTCGGATAAGGCGCCGATAGCAGATAGCCCTGGGGCAAGGCGGCCATTTCTACCGCGGTCGGCAAGAGGTTACCGAACACGTACGCCGAGCCGCTGCTCAGGCCCAGGTCGTCGTCTTCCGTGGCCCCCACGAGGGCGTGGTCCCCCGAAAGCGACACCGAACTGCCAAAGCGATCAAACGCAGCGCCATCGGAGGCTGTGAGCTTGTCGACCTCTAGCCAGGAGCCGTCTCCCTGTTGCGCGAACACATACGCTGAGCCGCTAAAGTTGTCGTCTCCCAGAGCCCCGACGAGGGCGCGATCCCCTGAAAGCGACACCGAAAAGCCGAAGGCGTCAAACGCTGCGCCGTCGGAGGCTGTGAGTTTGTCCACCTCGAGCCAGGAGCCATCCTCCTGCCGCTCGAACACGTACGCCGAACCACTGGCAGAACCCAGGTCGTCGTCCCCGTTGGCCCCCACGAGGGCGTGGTCCCCCGAAAGCGACACCGAAATACCGAAGACGTCATCCGCTGCGCCGTCGGAGGCTGTGAGTTTGTCCACCTCGAGCCAGGAGCCATCCCCCTGCCGCTCGAACACGTAGGCCGAGCCGCTTTCCGCAGGGTCGTCGTCATCTCTGGCTCCTACGAGGGCGCGGGTCCCCTCCGAAAGCGACACCGAACTGCCAAAGCGATCAAACGCTGCGCCGTCGGAGGCGGTGAGCTTGTCCACCTCGAGCCAGGAGCCGTCCCCCTGCCGCTCGAACACGTACGCCGAGCCGCTGTCCGTGCCCAGGTCGTCGTCCCATTGGGCCCCTACGAGGGCGTGGTCCCCCGAAAGCGACACAGAACCGAACAAGTCTTCCGCGGCGCCGTCGGAGGCTGTGAGCTTGAATACCTCGAGCCAGGAGCCGTCGCCCTGCCGCTCGAACACGTAGGCCGAGCCGCTTCTATTGCCCAGGTCGTCGTCCCCCCGAGCCCCTACGAGGGCTCTATCCCCCGAAAGCGAAACCGAATTGCCGAAGGCGTCAATCGCTGCGCCGTCGGAGGCTGTGAGTTTGTCCACCTCGAGCCAGGAGCCATCCCCCTGCCGCTCGAACACGTACGCCGAACCACTGGCAGAACCCAGGTCGTCGTCTCCGATTGCCCCTACGAGGGCGCGGTCCCCCGAAAGCGACACCGAAAAGCCGAAGATGTCTTCCGCGGCGCCGTCGGAGGCGGTGAGCTTGTGCTCTGTTACCTGGGCAGCGGTCACTGTGGTCAGGCTCAGCAGCACCGCTAAGAGCGGCAGGGCCAGAGACACGGGGGGTCTCGATAGCTGTGTTTTCATCGGTGGTTCCTCCAATCAGGGTGGCTTCGGGGCGTCTGAAGGAGGGGGGACACGGTCGTCAGGCCAGCTAGGCGCTGGCGGCACAGCTCAAACGTGTACCACTATGTACGACTAATTCTCCAAAAGTCAAGGGTCTGCGAATGAAGGGAGAACGCCCTGGGGCACTGCCGCGCTCTTCCGGTCGCAGCGGCTCACGCCCCAACGACCGCGAACTCCGCGTCTTCTACGGGCTGAGCGTTGTGCTAAGCGACGATTCAGTGTTTCGGCTTCTCGCTCAAGCGTACGGCCAGTAAGAATCAAGGCTTCGTCATCAGGACGCTCGATCCGCCCTAGCACGGCTATCAAGGATTTCAATTGTGGAATCAATCCCGGCCGAGCAACGCGGGCTGCTTTAGGCCGTGGGATGGCCCCAAGGCAGTCTAGTTAAAATCGAAGTCGACTTCAAGATTGTTCAGCGTACTTGGGCTGACGCGTCGGGCGTCGAACGAACCGTCCAACACAGCATCGATGAAGCTGGACCGGTCTGGAAGATTCAGTCCTCGGGCCTCAAACCGAAAGGCTCCAACCAGGTGCCCTGCGTTTATGTCCGTGATGGTGAGCACGCCAGTGCTAGCAGTCAGTGCCGGACCATTAACTTCGAGCGGTTCGTCGGCCTGTTGGAGGTCGGCAAAGCTGCCTGAGAACGTATCGTTCGACGCATCGTCCGCCGCAATTGCAAATACGCCGACCCCCGGCGTGTCGCCTCGGCGGGTCATCACGATGTAGGTGTAGTCGTCGTCTTCCCAGTCGGACAAGTCGTCGCGGGAAAGCAACAACACGAACCGCGGGCCAGATGTGCCATCGAGAACGGAATAAACGGCGTCGCCGGTGAATGCGTCGGTCACGTCGCCGCTAATTACCACAGTGTGCTCGCCGCGTAACGTTTCGATTGCATCGCAGCCTACAACAAACGAGCAGAGCAAGAATACTGCAAGAGGAAGGGAGATCTGCAGTTTCATGATAGAAGGGGAAGGTTTTCCTTAGTAACGTCGATCTTGTCGAGAGGTTTTCAGAACCCAGAGTTGGCGCGTATGCAATCTTGTGCTTGAGTAGCCCAAGAGTGCGAAACGAGCACCGGTTGGCGTATCGCGCTCCAGTACAACAAGGCGGGCAGCTATCGAGCCCCCGGGCCCCAGCGTGATTCAGTTTGGCCGCAGGGAACATTAGTGTTACGTCAACGCCGCATATTGGGCGCCTACTCCGAATCGACCATCGGCATGGCTACTGGCAAAGCGCTGCTCAGGTGGCAACGGCGGCGAACTCCGCGTCTTCTACGGGCTGAGCCTGCCGCCGACCGTCCGTGCGGGTTAGACGGAGCGAGTTGGGCCAACTGGACAGCATCACTTAGTTCGCACACGACGCCCGCCCGCCGACGAGGGGCGGCTCGAAGCCCTCGGGTCTCTCATGGGCGGAAGGTGTTTTATGCTGAATTGGGGGTTCTCCTACTTCGCCAGCAGCATCGTCCGCACATGGCTACCCTGCGGCGTCTCCAGCCGGTAGAGGTACGTACCGCTAGGTAGACCATCCGCATGGGAGATCGCCTCGCGTGCCCGCTAAATGCCGAGAACGCAGAAAACCCTCAGGCCATAGCCCGAGGGTTTCTGTACTCTCACAAAGGACGCTATGAACCTTCGCGTCCTCATGCCATGGTAGGCATGAACGAACATACACAAGACACCCGTTACGACGCAATCGCAGCGACGCAATTCACTTCTCAGCAGGACGAAATCATTTCGACCTGAACCAATTGCCAGTCCAGCTCCGCAAAAAAAACCGGCACCATATGTACCCTGCCCTCTACATTCAGCACTGCCAAGGGATTTCGGTCCCTCCACTCTCACAATCACCCCTGGAGGTGAACCAATGAACAACCGCCTAACAACACTACTTATGGTGTGCAGCCTCGCGCTGGCGCTGGCACCTATTTCGATTCAAGCTCAGGACGGCCCTCAGAATGCGGAACACACGGAAGACATGACCGCCGCGACGATGATCATGGCCGACGATTTGGAATTTGCTGCCCTCGAGGTTCCCGGCTTTGATTCGGGAATGGAGTTCGCCGCGTTGTACGGTGACTTCACCGCGGAGGGCCCATACGCGCTCCGTCTTTCGTTCCCTGACGGTTACCGCTTTCCCGCCCACTTTCATCCCATGGACGAGAATCTAACCGTCATTTCGGGCACGTTGCTCCTGGCCATGGGCGACACCGTCGATGAGAGTCAGCTCGTCGGCTATGGACCCGGTGATTTCCTCAACATCCCGGCCGAGCATCCTCACTTCGGGGGAGCGACGGGCTATACCGTCATCCAGCTCCACGGAGACGGGCCGTTCGAGATCTTACTGGTCGAGTAGGAAGCGGGAGGCGTGGGGGGGCGGTCTGATAATGCCGTGGCCCCCGACCTCCTTTTTATAGCGCGAGTTCTCTCGCTTCGTACCTAACGCCCTCTTCGCTTCTTCGCTGGCATTTTAGTCCGCATCGCCATCATCCTCGCAATGATTATCACTCGTTTCGCAGTTCCTCGACTATCTCAGCCTCTTCGACATCCGGTATGTACCGGAGGTCCGTGTAGATTCCCCGCTCGATAGTGGTTTCTGTGCGCTGTGTCGCTTCTCCTTTTAATAGCTGGAGTTTGTCGAACGCCGTGCCCATGACCGTACTCACGTGGTGGACCTGTGCACTGCTGAGCTTGTCGGCGTCGTCGAGTACGCCCAGGGCGGTTAACACGAGGCTTTCCAGCAAGTCCACAAGCTCACCTTTTTTAATGTCTCGTGTTCTTGCAAACTCAGGGGTCTCATTCTGCTTCTGGCTCGTCGCGAACCAGTGATGCAGGGTACTCACAGGGATGCCCAGCTGGTCAGCCACGCGCATGACGTGCCCCTTACCGCCGGAAGCCTCTACGAGCGTAAGGGCGGCTGCTCTAAAGTCGTCTGAGTAGGTGTCCTGTAGTCGGGTGCCCATAGCTATTAGTTTGTCGGGATGGTGATGGAGGCGGGTGAGTGCACCGGTGTGTGGTGTGGTGATGGGTTGGCGGCGCGGTCCTGTGCCATTGGTTCGTGCAGCTGGCGGCGCTCCAGTTCTTCGCTGAGCGCGAGCAGATGCAGGCGCGTTTCAATCAACTGGAGCAACGCGTCGAACAGGTCCTCGTCCTCCGCTGTGTAGCGGTTGCGATGATGGTCAAACCACCGCGCCGCGTTGCTTGTGGCTTGGCTTAGTTCGGCCTGTGTCATCGGCTTCATTATGCCTCACCTTCTTGGTCGTCTGCATCCCAAACAAAGGCGGGCTCATCCGTGCTAACCCCATCGCCGGCGGGCGCTTCGTGGCTACCGTTTTGCCGGGCTTCCAAGGGCTCGGGCTCCGTTTCGATTTCTGGCCGTGTGGACTGTGGATTTTGGAGACTTTCGAGACTATTGGCCCCAAGCCCAGCAAGTAACGCCTTTGTGTCTATCGTCACGCCTGCAAAGTCTCCAAAGTCTCCAAAGTCTACCGTCTCTTTCCGGTATTCGCCGTGCTGGTCCTGCCGCGCGATCCCATCACGAACCAGGCCCTTGATGATCTTGAAGGACTGCGCCCGCTGGACATTCCAAACGTCCTCAACGTCTCTCGCGGTGAACACCTCGGGTAGCTCATCCGCCTTTTCAGCGAACTTGCTGTTGGCAAAGCCTAAGAATCCATATTTGTCGTAGATCCGCGCCGTTTCGTGCCTCCACCACACCGCCAGAATAACGGCCCGGCGCATCGCATCAAACGAAATTGGCGGCGGCGCCTCATTGGGGGGCACGCCATCCAGGTGAACATCCAAGAGGTGCAGGATCAAGGCGAACCGAGCGCAATACGTTTCGAGCTTGACGAACGCGGCCCGCAAGCGATCAGACTTGATCAGCTCAATGGCATCCGCACAGGTGTTGTAGTATCTCTCCCAGAGCACCTCGGCTTCTGGCGAGAAGGGGATTGGCCTGCCGCCATCGGGCCGGGCGTAGAGCCCGTCTATCGCTGCGTGGTATTCGTACCACACCTCGGTGGACACGGGCGTGCAGGTGAACCTTCTGGGCCTCGTGGGAGGCTCGCATAAAAGCAAACGAGGGGCGAATCCTGAGTCAAAATGCTCAGCTGTCAAGTCCCGGCGCAATGCTCCCGGTTGTGTTCCTGATATCACGGTAGTACATGGCGCGGGAATGTGGACGGTGCGGTGCGTGCCCGTCTTCCTGTCGATGGTCATTTCGTCACCATCCCAGAACTCTATCCAACTCAACATTTCGCCACCACCGCCTTTCTTGTATTGGCCCATGCCTTTCAGCCAACCACTGCCCTCGGGCCTAGCCAGCGGCACACCGTGCGGGTTTTCGGATTGGATGATCGCGTGCGCCTCAATCGTGATATCATTGACGGCGTATCGCTGGCATACCGGCGGCGTGGGCTTGTCCTTTCGTTCGTTGGGCGGCTTTGCGCTCCACTCGGCAAGCGTGTTGTCGTACGATTCCATCGAAAAGGCGTACTCGTCATACGCATCTGTCGCCCACTTCTTCATGGGCTTCAACGCGGCGCGCTGCACGACGGACTTGTGCGTGCCGGACTTGCCGAGGTTGAACACCCAAACAGTCGAAGGCTCGTACCAGTTGTTTTCGATCACTTCGACGCGGTGCGAGTTACCTACTCCGGCCGCCATCTGCCCAATAACGGGGAGGGCAATAGCCGCTGCATCGCAGCCGATAGAAGCCTCCTGAGTACGTACGAAGTTGGCTAGAGGCTCTGCGAATACCTCCTCAACTGGGAAGGGCATGAAAGGCAGCGAGCCGTCCGGTGTCAACTTCTCCTGCCCCTCGCGTAGCTGTCGTGCGCGAACTCTCGCACCTTGGTACTCGCCCTGCAATGTGACCGCAGCCGCGTCGGCCTCTGCGATCATCTTTACCATTTCGTCAGAAGTGCTATCGGTGAGGCGTAGAAATTGGCGAAGCATTGCCGGATCCGCCTTCGCTGCCTTGCGGGATTCGGCAGCTTTCTGGTCTACCCTCTCTTGTGCTGTCACGTCAGTGCTCATACTGCCCCGGCTGCTTGAAGGGCCTGGCGAGAATCGCCCCGCACCAGCCGCGGCGTTGGCAGGGCGTTGCCTTGCTTGCCGAGTATTCGCCTCCGCTTCAAGAGCTCAACTATCGCACGGGCTCGCCGCGCCCGGCGATCAGCCTGGTACGCGGGCGTGCCCACGAGCCGCCGCCGCCACGTCTGATTCGATGGCTCGCAGATTCTTTCAGGGAGTAGAACGGGGAAATTCCTCTTCCGCAGGGCCAGTAATCTCCGGTTTCTGGATACGAGAAATTCTACCAGGCGGAGAACGGAGCCGGATTGTCGGCCATACACTGTGGAGGCCCATCGGAGCGTGCTGTCTGGACCTCCACTATAAATGATGCGATGGCTTCCCGGGTTAACGAAGCGCCCAAGAGCCTGTCGGGGGATTCCGTCTGGGCGATGACCGTTATTGGACCTTTCCTGGGAATCTGCCGTATCTTGTTCGGTCGTGATGATGTTCTTAGGCATTGTTACTACGTGATGCGCGCAAATGCTTTGACCTGCCTCTGCGCCGTGAGTACCCGAGCCCCGTCTCCGGCGAATACCGGGGCGGGGTTTTGGGCTAAAAGGGGGTTAGGCGGGCTGGAGGATGGGTTCTGCGCCGTCCTGCTCGACGAGAGCGGTGACATCGTCGGATTTGAAGAGAACGCGACGTCCGACGTGGAAGGCTCGGATTTTGCCGTCACGGCGCAATTGCCACAAGGTCGTTTTGGAGATGTGCAGCCGCCGCGTCACTTGCTCGATGCTGAGGTACGGCGTGGGCTCAACTTCGTCTTGAGCGGGTGATGGGTGTCGGTGCATGATGGAGCCTAAAGGTTGTCGATTTCCCCTAAAGACAACTAACCCATTCCGACAGTTCTTCCGACAGGCTTCGACAGCTGTCGGAAATTCCTTACGCCATTTTGCGCATCCACTCGGACTTATGCGAGCACCCTATTTCAAAAAGCCAGTCACAAACATGCTTCGCAGCCTCCTCGCTGGTCCCCGATAGGACAGCATTATCGCCAGGGAAGCCATTAGCGCCTCGCCACTCAAGCGTCCGCTTTACCATCAGGGCTAGCCTTTCAACCTCGCCAGCAATAAACTTGGACCTGGAGGTGTTCGGTGATTTCGTTTCTGCCTCTCTTTTTGCCAACACCCGATATATATCAGTGTGGATCGTCCACTCCTCCTCACGATATCCCCCCTCATTCAGTGCGTCGTAGAGGTCAAAAATGTCCCGTCTGGCTTCGCGAGACTGACACACGAAGTCTTCTCTGGGAGGCAATAGGCTCTCTTCGTCCTTTTTGCTCCACGGGCCCACTTCTTCCCCGCGAACAATCTTAGCGAGAATGTTCTCGCACGCCATGCGCTGAACCTCTACGGGGAAAACCTCATCTATGATTGCATCCCGTCTGTCCCAGAGGCTGAGAATCCGAGATCCTTGAAGTTCATAGAGTACTTCCGGGGCATCCTCCCAGCCCCACGACCAGTTAGTGATATCTCTTCCAATCGCCCAGGTCCGGCTAGCGCCGAATATCGCATCGCGCCATCTGCTTACGAATAGGGCCTCCAGGCTATCAAGCCGGTTTCGCCTCTCTTCCGGGAGGTCTTCCCATGGCGTCTCCGGCTCGACGTCCATAGCCCACCATGTTTCCAGGAACAGCACGGCCACCACTTTCCTGAGCGATTCCAGCTTTGAGCCTATCTGCTTTGCCCAATGCTGGAGGCTTTCCCGCGCTTCATTCTTGAGTGCTCGGAGGTCTGCTACAGCCCCGGCCCTCGGCTTGCCTCTTGCAAAGTGGTCGCTTCGAAGCCTATCATATTGCTCTCCGACGCGTTTTGGGGCCTTGGAATCGAAATGCTTTGCCGGATAGGAGTAGTCACGCTCTGTCACGGCGGCGTCATTATCCTGTATCTGAGGAGACCACTGCAAGAACCGGGTCCACGAAGCCAGCCCACGAAAGTGCGTGGCGGGGTCTGCCAAGGCCGACACGTCTATCGGAAAGACCCTCTCAATACTAACCCGCTCGGGTCTGGGAATGATGCTGTCGGTACGGAGATATAGATAGCCCCACCCCTCGTCCGAATACCCGTAGCGCCCCCGCTCCGCGGCGTCGGCAATTACCTCTCCATGGCACTCGGTGAGATACTCCCAGCGCGAGACGTGCTTCCCCTTAATATGATAGGGCCCTCCTTCGCTCACCCCGCCCTCAACTCCAGGTCGTCGAAGGCGAGCCCTAGAGCCGTCGTAAGTCGGCCCTGGTCCTTCCCGGCATACAATTCCAGTGTTTTCAGGTCTCGGTGTGTGAAACCCAACAATTCATGCGGCGCGAGCCCTGACTGAAGCGTCACCGTGACAAACGATCTCTTCGCCGCGTGCATGGAAATGACCTCGTGTTTGGGTCTCGTCTCGGAACTCCGCCCACTACCCTTCACGCGGTGTGTCGTCACCGGCTCATCAATCCCCGCCAGTTTGCAAAGCTCTTTGATGATGATGTTCGCCCTCTGATTCGTGAGCCGGGGTAGAGGCCGGGGTTCACCCCTGCGGCGTTCCAAAATGGAGCGGGCTGGGGCTGCGAGCGGCACGGTGATCGTATCGCCTGTTTTCTTCACCGCGAGTCGCCAAATATGTGGCTCACTAGGTGGCACGAGGTCTTCCCACCGGAGGGCCTGCACGTCGCTGAACCGCTGCCCGGTGACGGCCCCAAGAATGAAGTGGTCTCGTGTTGCCTCATAGCTTTCCCGGTACTCGGACAAGTCGAGGCCGGCAAGGGTAGCCAGCTCATCAAGGGAAAGGTAAACAGTGAAGTTCTGCGCAGTAGGAAGCGGTTCGGAGACCGGCACCTTCGCCAGCATTTCTCGCCTCACTAGCCACCGAAGGAAGCTCTTCGTTCGTGTTAGAATCTTGTTGACCGTGCTGTTCTGAGCTCCTGTGCCCGCGAGGAACGTGGCCAAATCATCCAACCAGCTGGGGCCGATGGCCGAAGGCGCGATGGTGCGGTCGTCGAGGAATGCCGCAAGATGCCCCCGTGCCGCCCGGTATCCATTTATCGTAGAGACACTGCACCGCGTTCGCTTATGCTCAATGAACCTGTCGAAGAGTTCGAGTATGTCCGATTCCTGATTGGCCTCACCCTTCCCAAGCCGTTCCCGGAGAGCCTGCCTAAGCTCGGCTTCGGTGCGGCAATCCAGAAGCATTCTTTCAGCATCGGCCTTCAGCCTCGCTAGCGCCCCGTTCACTTCGGCAGCACCGGGCACGGAAGACCGAACGCGCTGCTGTTTGCGCGCCCAGTCGGAGGGCCGCGCCCTAACTGGTGTGGAGATCTTAATCTGCGTGCCCCCACGCATGGCCACGAGACAGATCGACACGGGTTTATTTCCTGTGTCGGACCGAGTGTTGAGGTAAAATCTGACGGCCATGGCGAGCCGGGTTTAGAAGAAGGGGAAGTATTACGCAAGCATCATGAAAGGCAATTGCCTAATCTCGCGGAATCTCTCCGAATCTCCCTGAAGATAAGAACGGGCCTCACGCGCTGCAATACCCTTCATTTACGTCCGGAGACATTCGAGGAGATTCATTATGTTCAGTTCGTTCGAAGAATTGAACTAGGAGCCTGTCGGGTTCAGGGGTTCCCCGCCAAGGCGGGGCAGGCTGTAGCGAGGCGAGTGGAGAATCGAGGCCATTTTTCGATCTTTTGAGGAGTATAGTGAGCCTATGTATCGAAAAAGACCGGAACAATGGGCCGATTAACCGCCGCCGCAGTAGAATCATCATAAATCCGACAGGCTCCTAGCCTTCGATCAGGTGATAAGGCCCGGTACCTTCTATCGCAGCCGTCCCCCCGCCGAACATGCTCCGTTTCATCGCCCTCTTCTCCGTTTTATACCTTTCTGTCGGCTGCGCACAGCCGGAGGCCACAGAAGCTACTCTTGAGGTCGAAAACCTGCGGCTTGTGCGCGAGCGCGATGGATCCCAATTCGTGAGTGGCGTGGTGCGCAACTCGAGCGGCCGCATGCGGAGCGCGCAGTTGGTCATAACACTTTTTGGCACCGAGAACGAGCGGGTTGGGGAGATACACGTGCCGGTAGAACGCATCGGGGCGGGGGATATTCAAGGATTCGAATGGTCGCTGGACATCGATGTTGAAGGCGTGCGGCTGCGGCGCATCATGAGTTTCTAGGCCTCCACAATAAAGAAGCGCCGCCCGGGAATCCCGGACGGCGCTCATCGTCGAATGGTATTGGCCAGGTTGTGTTATTCGGCAGATTCGGCAACGTCGATCGTAGCCGAGACGCTTCCGCCAACCTGCAGCGAAGAACCAGCGGCTGAGGCAAGGCCGTCACCGGTGAACAGGTCGGATGCAGCGAGGAATGAGTAGCGCTGAGCACTGCTTGCTCCGTTGTCGCGCATAACAATGATGGCTAGGCCGCGTGCTCCATTGTGCACGTCAAACTGCATGCCCAGCGAAAGTGGAAGTGAGACGTCGGTATGGTTGCTCTCTGAATATGAGCGTCCGGCAATATCCTGAACCTCTACGCGGATGCTGGAAGCGCCACCGAGCGCTGCCTCGGTGATAGTGATATTGGCTACCGAGGCAACTGGGGCGTCGGAGCCTCCGAGGAAGTCGCAGCCAGCGAGCAGAACCGCGCAGGCGGCGAAGGCGAAATACTTCTTCATGATGCGGTTGAGAATGGTGGATTGGGGGGTCGAGGTCCGTTATCGGCACTCTCACCGTACTCTTTAGCCCAGCCCAATACATCAATTCAGTTTGCTCAGATGGTATGATAATAGGTTTTTTCCTCCGATGAAAGTCGCCTTCGAGACGCGCAGCCGGGCATTCACCTATCCAGGAACCAACTCTCCACTCCGGCATGATGGGGTACGCAAACCAGAACGCCGCCATGAACCCTCGTGCCTACGTATCCTCTCAGCCTCTCGTATTCGGGCATGCTGTTTCGCAGGTTGATGGCATCGGATGGATGAAAGCTGCGCTACAGAGCGGCGACTCGGTATCCGCCCCAGGTACGGAGCGTGCCCTACGGTTTTACGACCTCCTGTTGAGGGTGTCGGCAATTGGTTCTCGAACGACCTGCCTCGACGACTACACACACCTGGACTGGGATCGGATGCGTGTTCATGTGGCGCCGATCTCCGGGGACGGTCAGGTTGTAGCCGATTCCTCGCAGTGGCGCCAGGCGTCGCTGGATGCTCGAATGGAGGTGTTTGCCGAGACCGCTCTCAAACTGGCTCGCGTGGCATTCCGCGCAGATGCTGAGGCGCCGGACCTGCTCGTGCAGGTTTCCTGTACGGGGTACGATAGCCCAACCGCCGTTCAGCGCGTGGCGGTGGAGAAGGGGTGGCGGAATACCCGCATCCTCCATCTGGGCCATATGGGATGCTATGCGGCGCTTCCGGCCGTGGCTATGGCGGCAGATAATGTAGGTGCCCACAGGTTTTTGACTACTACCTCTAATCCGTTAGCACACTCCAACGCAGCTATTTTCCTGGTTGAGTTGTGCACCCTTCACCACAATCCGGCCACGACCGATGTCGAGCAAATCGTCCAGCAGTGTCTGTTCGCCGATGGGGCTGTGCGTGTAGACGTGACGTCCGAACCCATGGCGGGCAGCTTCGGCCTTCTCGATCATGCAGAGGCACTCATTCCCGACACGCTGGATGAAATGACGTGGCGTGTTGCTGATTCTGCGTTTCGGATGACGCTGAGCCGCCGCATCCCCCAGCACATCAACGACAATCTTGGGAGGGTTGTGCAGCGATTCCTGGGCAAGAACGGCCTCGTCGTGGACGATGTCCGCTGGTGGGCCGTCCATCCGGGGGGGCCGCGGGTGATAGAAAGCACGGCCGAGGCGCTCGAGCTTTCCGAGGAAGCCGTCCGCCACAGCAAACAGGTCTTCTACGAGCGCGGCAACATGTCGTCCACTACTATTCCTCACATTTGGGCAGCGATGTCGGCTGATGAAGAGGTGGCTTCCGGCGACCTGGTTTGCTCCGTCGCGTTCGGCCCAGGACTGACGGTAGCGGTGAACCTGATGCAGGTGACCTAGGAGTCTGTCGGACTTAGGGGTTCGTAGCGAGGTGAGTGGGAAATCGAGTTCATTTTTTTGATCTTTTGAGGCGCATAGTGGGGCTATGAAACGAAAAAGATCGGAAACAATGGGCCGATTTACCGCCGCCGCAGTAGAATTCTCCTAAGTTCGACAGGCTCCTCGTACGTAGTTCGTATTGCATAAAGTGGGTAGGCGGGGTACCCTTACACACGATACTACGGAATATGCATTACGGAAAACTGCCGTGCCCACGATCAACAACGCCTTCTATTCAGATCTCGGCGACCGCTGGTTTGAGGGCGACGACCACGCCATTGCACTGTTGAGGGCAGAATCGGTCATCAAGATCGATTACGTGCACGCGGTCTTTGAGAAGGTGGGCATCGAACCGGGTACTCGTGTGTTGGATGTGGCCTGCGGAGCCGGTCTGGTGGCCCTTCCATTGGCCGAGGCCGGTTTTCTGGTACGCGGGATTGATCTGGCGGAGGGCGCCATTGAAACGGCTCGGGCGCACACCTCGGCCGGAACCGACGCTTCGTTTGCTGTTGCCGATGCATACGATACCGGTGAGCCGGATGCGCACTACGATGCCGTACTTCTGCTCGATATGCTCGAGCATGTGGAACGTCCCGCTGATGTGCTGACCGAAGCGGCCAGGGTGCTCCAGCCGGGTGGTGTTGTTGTCTTCCACACATTCAATCGGACTCTCGCTGCACAACTGCTGGCCATCCACGGCATGAAAATCGTTGCGCGCGATACGCCGGAGCATGTGCATGTCTACGATCTCTTTATTGCGCCGGCCGAGTTAGGCCGGATGGCCGGCCAAGTTGGCCTCGCTGTCAAGGAGATACAGGGCGTCCGGCCCATGGTAAACCGCGCCTTCTGGTGGTCGGTGTTCCACCGCCGCATCCATCCGGACTTTTCCTTCACGAAGACGCGTTCGCAGGCAGTAGGATACGTGGGGTATGCGGTGAAGGGCGAGGGGTAGGGACGCATCGCCGAGGCGTCCGAAAAGGCGTTCTTCGAGCTTTGTGTTTCGTTCTTCGGGGTGCTGCCCCCTGACTCCCGTCCTCGGTCTTCCGTCCTCTGTTCTCTGCTCTCGATCCGCTGATCCCGGCTTCTATCTGCCGTCAGCTTTGCGAGATCCTCTCCTGGCCGAGCGCCGCTTTAATCCGCTCGATCTGGCTTAGGTGAACCATATCGTGCGTAGCCAGGAGCTTCACGATGTGGCGGACGGACTCTTCACCGCGCTCGCTGTGCATGCCCGTCCGGTCAAGCTCATCATCCGCAAGGCCGCGTAACCAACGCAGGTTCATGGTGCGCATTGCTGTCAAGTCGGCGAGGGCTTCGGTCATTTCCGCGCTGTTGTAGCGGAGATTTGCCGCCCACGCGTTCTGGTCGTACCCAGGGATGTCCGGCGCATCCTCCGCAACGATGAGCCGCATCCGGTAGCCGTACACCAGCTCCGAGTCGGCCAGGTGCTGCACCACTTGCAATACCGACCACTTGTTGTCGGCCTCCGGCGAACGAAGGGCTTCGCCCGAGAGCCGGCTCACGGCCTCACGTAGCGATTTGGGCGTAGCAGCCATCACGTGCATCGGGTCGCGGTCGCCGAGAAGTTCGATCAGCGCCGAAACGTACGCGCGGGCTGTTTCGGCAGAGTAACGTGGAGGGTTCGAGAGCGACATGTTTGAGATAGTGGATAGTCCACCAAAGTACATTCGAACCGTACATGCAGGGAACCGGCCGGGCCGTCTCAGCTACTATGACTCCACCGGAACAGAGACGCACCGCTTCCCGGCTTCGAACTGACCAATCATGCGATATCGAGCTATACTGGCACTTGCTTTCGTTGCGATTGGGTGCAGCGCGCAGCCCACAGTATCTGCAGATTCATCAGTCCTACCTGCGGACAGCCGGCAGTTGATCGTGGTGACAACGGATTCGTGGGAGGCCACCTCAGGCAGCCTACAGCTCTTCGAGCGAGTTGAAGGCAACTGGGAGCCAGTCTCTGATCTCATCCCGGTTGTGGTCGGGAGGGCCGGCCTGGGATGGGGGACAGGGCTGCATCCCGAACAAACCAATGGCCCAACCAAGCGAGAGGGGGATGGACGCGCTCCTGCCGGCGTTTTCTCGCTGACCGAGACGTTCGGCTACGCGGAATCGGAAGCGACCGGATTGCCTTATGTCCACGCCACGCGTGACGTAGAATGCGTAGATGACTCGGACTCGCAGTTCTACAACCGCGTGTTGAATCGCAGCGAGGTCGAAGTTGATTGGGTGAGCCACGAGGAGATGCGCCGGCGGGACGAATTATACCGGCTCGGGGTCGTGGTGGCGCACAACGAGGCTGCCGTCCCGCGCGGTGGCTCGTGCATCTTCCTCCATATCTGGCGCGGCCCAGGTACCACTACGTCCGGTTGTACGGCGATGACCTCGAACGCCATGGAAGACGTAGCCGCGTGGCTCGATGCTGCCGAGAACCCCATGTTCGTTCAGCTCCCACAGAGCGAGTATAAGCGGCTACAGGCAGAGTGGACGCTGCCATAAGGTTGGCGGGCCGCAAACGTGCTAGCGTAGACAAGGAAGGCCGTTAGCAGCAGCGAAACGCGTCGATGAAGTATACATAAGGGTATTGGGTGTCTCAATGAGAGGAGGCAGGTGATCGGACGGCCGGAGGAATTCAGGGTGACGACCACGAGTGAGCCGCTTATTACCTCGGTATCAGCACTTCCCGGCCTCTGAAAAACACCTTCATAACGTGTCACGCTTTCGCACCACCAGATTGGTAGCCAAACCTGGTTCTTTAGCGAATCATTGGCTTTCGGATCTGCCACGCTGAACAAATCAATACGCCGACTGCAACAAGGCAGTGCGCCGCCCGAAGTCGTTCACCCTGCATCCCTCGTGCCGATCTCGTGGAGCTAAGCGGGTTCGAACCGCTGACCTCTTCATTGCGAACGAAGCGCTCTACCAACTGAGCTATAGCCCCGTGAACTCAAATATACGCAGGCGCGTCAAGTGGTCGTTGCACGTGCAGACCTTCCCCACAGAATTGCGGGGACACTCTACCAACTGAGCTATAGCCCCGAGGAACGAAATATGAGGCGGCGGTGCTGCTTGGTTCGGCGTTCGATTGCGGTAGCCGGCGTAGGATGCCCGAAGTTTGCATCGACGCATACGACGACAGAAAGCCCGAATGTGATGAGGCATTCGGGCTTTCGATCAGGCATCGTTATTCGGTTTCAGCCGATTTCTATTTGACCAACAGGAGACGCCCTGTGAGTAGTTGGCCTTCCGCACGCAGCGTGTAAACGTATACGCCGCTCGGGAGCGACGACGCGTCGAACCGGACGTCATGCCGGCCGGCATCCTGCACGCCACTTGCCAGTATGGCTACACGCTGCCCGAGTGTATTGTAGACGGACAATTCGATCGGGCCACTCTCAGCAAGCGCGTACGTGATCGTCGAGGTAGGGTTGAACGGATTAGGGTAGGCTCCAGTGAGTTCTACCGTCTCGGGAAGGCCGGACGCAGAGTCGTTTGTTGCATCCGCTTGGGCAGCAGCAGACGACCCATCTGCGGATGCGATCGGATTTCCATTCAGGAATGTTATCGATGCCATGTTCGAGCAATCGCCCGAGTCGGTTTCGCACACCTGATAAGTGAACGTGCCGCTTGGATTCTGGCCGAGCCGGTCGGAATAGGCGCCATCGTCTTTTGTCCGACGAACCACTGAACCGTTTCGGAAAACATCAACCTTGCCACCATCCGCCGGACTCCATGACAGGTCAGCATAAGTATTCCGTCCCTGCGTATGAAACCCTACGTTGAGCGTGATCGGAAATCCACCGCCACTTGTCACGGTGACCGGTTGCGACGCCATGTCTGTAGCACCCTCGTTGTCAGTCACAGTAAGTTCGACTGTGTACGTTCCGTCGGCGCCATACGTATGCGAGGGATTCTGGGAGCTCGATGATCCGGTGTCTCCGAACGACCAATCCCAACTCACGATAGAGCCGTCAGAATCGGTGCTCTGATCCGTAAAGTCGCAAGCCAGGTTTGTACACGAAAAGGTGAAGGCGGCATTCGGGGGCACGTTGCCGGTCGGCGGAACGTCGAATGCCTCGGTGTTATCCGAGTTCGTGTTCGTCGATCCCTGGTTGGCCGAAAAGCCTAGGCCGCGCCGAGCGAATGCAATCCATAAGTCGTCTACGTGCACTCCACTGTAGAGGGCGACATCGGCAGCAAGGATCGCATCACGCCCGTCCACAAAGCCCGGTGAGCAAGGCTGAAGCTTCATGCCTGTGGTCACGAGGCTAAGCACGATCTGGTTGCCGGCTGTCCCGGAGGCATTGTAGAAGTCCGGGCTAAACCCATGCAGGTCTACCAAGTCCCACATGACTTCCCACAGAATGGTTGCCCACACAAAACCAATCTGGTGGACCGACGACATTGTCGACGTCCAACCGTACGTGTAGTCGTTGTCCGCAAAATCCGTGTCGTACGGGGCAAGGCGGATGCCCGGGCCGTTGGGCCCTTGGTTCGTCAAGGAATACGTTGCTAGTCCGCGCGTATCGGACCTCGCGTCTCCGACTTCCATGGTGAGTGAGACACCGTAAAAGTCGCTCCAGCCTTCGCCCATCTGCTCGGCGTTATTCAGGCATCCCACGTTGCCCGGGCCACCCGTCAGCCGATTCGAGACACCGTGGCCAATCTCGTGGAAGAGTACACCCGTGTCGAAGTCGGTGTCCGCATCCGGATTGGGCGTCGTACACAGGAACATGTTCATCGTCGGGTTCGACCCATCACTTGGTGTGCCGAACGTCGCGTTACAATTGCCCGACGCCTGTACGTTCGCGTTTATCCCGTCGCTACCTGCGCCTCCATTTCCATAGTTGTTCTCCTGGAAGTTGCCGGAAGACTCATCAAACCCGTACTGGTAGGCGATGTCGTGAAAGATGTTGCTGAGGTAAAAGGCATTGGTGATAGCCGCCGGAATAAAGTTGAGAGGTGACAATGAAAAGTCGGCAGGGTTGTCAAAGATCAGTGAGGCACCGCCGTTTGGGCGCGTCGCGCCTTTGTGCGCATCGACATTGTTACCTGTCGTGAGTGTGGATTCGGCGCCTGGAGCACCGTTCGTGTCATGCCATCCAAACGGAGAGGCCGTGGCATCATCCGGGTTCGCGTGAAGTGTCCGTCCGTCGGTAGGAAGCGGCGGGGATGCGTGGTCTGGCGACTCGACCGGAAGCTGAAAAGCACGGTACGACCCAACCAGAGCCGTTGGGGCCATCACTGCCAATGCGTGTTCGGTGGATTCAAAGGGCGCAAAGCTCTCTGTGGCATTCGACACCGGCTTATTCTCGGCAGCGTGCCCGAACGATTCGGTGACGGTCAGGTTGATTCGGGCAACTTCTTCGCCGGTAACTGCATCCACATAAACCAGCCAGTACTCACTCTGGGCTTTCAGCGCCAGTTCGATTTCCCACGACAAGTGGTAGGCATCGTTCGCGTCCTGCTTGTACACCAGCTTTGCGCGCACCGGATTATCGTCCAATCCGCTTGTCGAGAACGTTGTCGTTCTGTCGTTACCCGAACCCGACTCTAAAACGTGGAGTGTGGGCATGGCCCGGATTCCAACGTAGGCTGCTGCTCGCAGTGCAGCAGAGATTGCGTCCAGGGACGGATGCTGCATGTGAATCCGCTGGTCGAGACCAGCGATCATCTGGCCTGCTGTGTGGAACACGCGCCCGTCGCGGCCAACGTTTACAGTCATCTCGGATCCGATGACCTCGATACCATCAATACGCTGGCGGAGGTACACGTGCGTGGTGCCACTTCGGCGGCTCGTAAAGGCGTCTGTAACGGAAAGGTCAGCAACGTCGTCGACGGAAAGCCCGAGGCTCGGCGCTTCCTGGGTGATGTAACTGAGCGCGTCCTGAACGCGAGGGGCCTGTGCAATCGACGGCAAGGCGACAAGCAGGAGGCCGATTGCCAGAAGTACGTGTCGGTAGTACATGTGTCAGGTGGTTTGAGCGGAGAATGTTGAATGTATGCCATTGCCAAGGCCGGCCAAGGATGATGGCACGCAACGGAATGCGTCACAAGCCATCTGCGTTGCGTGAACGACCTGACCTGGCCCAACGTGACTCTGTTCCTCGCTCAGGCACGGCTAATACGGCGTGCTACCTCGTTTTAATAGGAGAGTTTTAGTAGGAGAACTTTCCTTGGCGGCGAGGACAACCTGCCGGCTCAGCACCGTGCTTGTCCGAGCCGGTTCCGATCCTCCAGTCAAAGGCTCTGCCGCCAAGCCATAGCCCCAAACACGCGACAAAATGGAGACGGCGCCACAGTATTCATGCGGCACCGTCCAGTTCTGCGAAAATCGTGTGTGCTACCTGAGCAGCGTCAAGCGCCGAAAAGATGATTGTCCGTTGGCCGTCATACGAACGACATACGTGCCACTTGGTGTATTCCCAGCCTGCCACGTGGCGGTGTGATAGCCGGCATCCATGGAGGATTGTACGAGTAGCGCGATCTGCCGACCAAGGACATCGACAACCTCGATTGTCACGTCAGCCGCTGCCGGTAGGCTAAAACCAATCGTCGTCGAGGGGTTAAATGGGTTCGGATATGCAGCGGAAAGCGCAAACGCATCCGGCACCCCGAGTGCAACCTCAACCTGTCCACTGTACTCGAATGCACCATCGAAGTCTACCTGTTTTAGTCGATAGATTGCACTGCCTGCCGGTGTGGAGAGGCCGACGTCAGTGAACGCGTAGGTGTGTTCCTCTGTGGTTGTACCGTGGCCTGGTACGAAACCGAGGACTGCCCATCCGTCGGCAACAGCCCGCTGCACTTCAAACCCCGCGTTGTTGGTCTCGCTTGACGTTGCCCATGAAAGACGCACGAGTTGATTGTCCAGGAATCCCTCGAAGGAGATGAGTTCTACGGGAATCGGGTCCGGCCGGAAGTCGGCGATGTAAGCCCCCGTTTCATCCAGAACTCGCGCGTTGTCGCGCGTCGATACATCTCCCGTCGGCTGGCCCTGATAGTCCACGTCCGGGTTGGAGAATTGGGTTACGCGGGTGCACCCGCCGGGGCAGTTGTACGACATGACCGTGCGCCAGCTTCCGGCCTGGTAATATTTGCCGTGCCCGTACGCGAACGGCGAAGTCGACCCATCGGCCTCAGGATTGTGCCGTGCCCCCTGGAGATGGCCAATCGCATGACCAAACGTATAATAGCCGGTCGCATACGATTGCGATGCGGCGGCAAAGGCCAAGCGCGTCGTTCGGCGCCAAAATCGAACTGGCAAGCCCACATGATCCGCCATAGTCGCGCGTAATCATAAGGCCCACGTCGCCGCCATGGGCGTCACGGAGCGGGTGGATTTCGTCGTACCACCCATCCGACGTATTGATCAACCGGCTGAGGTCTGTCGAGAACGACCCGCTCTCGTTCTGAGTGAGACCGAACTTGTGTGTGAGCGCAACGCGGGGTTCAATGTTGCTATTCGCATAAGACGTGTTGGTTTCGGCTACAGCCAGTAGGATCAAGGCATCGATATCTCCAACTTCGGACGCGGCTATGGGCGTGTAGGCGACGATCAAGTAGATAACGATGCCTCCCAGTACGCCTGGTTCGGAGGCCTCAAGCATGGAGTTCACGTCATGCGTTTCATAAAAATCAGCCGAGGCATCTTCTACGTCCGAGAAACCGGCGTCATGGTCTACGAATCCGCTCTCGTCCATTCTGGCTATGGCGTGCAAACCATCGGTAAGTGGACGGACGAAGTAAAGTTGGCCACTGGCCCGGATCGTTCCTGTGACGTCGTCGTTTCTGACGACCAGAATCGCACTCGCGCTGGAACCCTGCTCACTACCATACCAGGTGTAGGAGTACACGTCTTCCCTCAAGTTGGCTTGCGTCCTGGTTCGCGCCATCGGAATTTCTCCGACCGACGGCACGTAAATGAGCGCCGACGACTGCTGAAGCGCGTCCAAGTTGACAGTCACCAACTCAGACTCAACATAGGCAGGAATATCCTGGAGATGCTGCAATAAAGCTGCCTGGCGACCTAACAAATCGCCGGGACTGACATTCGCAGGAACGAACAGAGATTGCGCTGAAAGTGAGATGGAGACTCCGAAAAGGATCAGGGAAAGTAGTAGCGAGCGTTGCATGGGGTGTTGGCAAAGGGAAGAAAACCACAAGTGTGCATGATACCCAGGATCGCAATGAATGTCGATATGGCGCCGATATTCGTGCGGGTCGAAGCCAGTCAAAAGGATGAGCCCGTGAATCCTACGTAATTCAACAAACTCCTAGGAGGCTGTTGAAAAACTCCACCTACCTTCCCGCCATACGGCAGGATTGCCCGATCTCTGCGTTGCGAAATACTCAACGAATCACCGATTCGCCTGCGATTTCGCGCCTCGATCTCAGCCAAGATTCGCGCGCCTCGCTTACGGCGTAGTATTTCAACAGTCTCCTAGGCCCTCGGCGTTTGGCCAGCCGCTAGAACTTGATGGTTTGGCGGTAGCGTGCCAGGTTCTACTGGAGAATTGAAAAGCTCCCCTGCCAGGAAGGCCAGTTGGCCGATTCAACGCTATTCTGGTTAGAGCCGGTGTAGCTCTCCTGGCCTGCTAACGCCTCGAAAACCACAACGCCGCCCTCCGCAAACGTGATGGCTCCCGCGTGGACGCCTGCGGCGCAAACCGACGAGTCATCCGAGTACGTGCCCGTACCCCACACGGTGCCTACCGCAACGCGATCCGGGTTGGGCGCGCATTCGTACCCCACAATGACGCCGTTCTGTCCGCGATATTCCATTGCGCTGGTTGTCCACCCGGCATTGGTTACGGGGCCGTCGGAGGAAAAGCCGCTCCCGTTTGCGCCGCCGCCACAGGCAGCAAGAAATGTGCAAGCGAGAATGAGTGTGAGCATGCGTGTCATGGTAGTGCTCGATTGGTGAAAGCGTGGGCTGTGAGACAGGGCTAGAGGACAACGAAGCTGCCCGACCATGAACCCCAGTCTTGTGTGCCTACTCCGTTGCGGGTTGAACCGGAGTAGCTATCCAGGCCGCTTCGCATCTCCACCGTCACGGAGCCGCCGGCAAAGGTGATGGCGCCCGCATGAACTGCTGCCGCACAAACCGATGAGTCGTCGGAGTAGGTGTCCGTCCCCCAAACCGTGCCCACTCCGGATTTCGACAGATTTGGAGGGCAAACATACACGTATCGGATGTTCTGGTTGCCACGATGTTCAACCGCATTGTCCGCCCAGCTTGCGTTGATGGTGACGACATTCTGGGCAAGGCGTGTAGCCTGGTTGCACCCAGCCATAGCGACAAAGCTGGACAAAAAGAACGAGGCTGCAAGGAGGCGTTTCATAGGTAGGAGCCTGTCTGACTCAGGAGATTGTAGCGAGGCGAGTGAGGAATCGAGTCCATTTAATCGATCTTTTGAGGCGCATAATGGGGCTACGTAACGAAAAAGATCGGAGAAATGGGCCGATTTATCGCCGCCGCAGTAGATCCGTCCTTAGTCAGACAGGCTCCTAGGGCGGAGATTTTGCTCTCTATAGTGTACGGCTCAGCAAGGAAACGTATGAAGGTTTTTTGGACACGTCCGGATGCAGGCTCCGGAGGCCGTCTGCCGCGTATACTTGATGAGCCTGTTGAAATAGTCATCCTGCCTGCGGCGGCATCTCTCGGCCGATCTAAGCGTTGTGAGTATCTCGACGAATCACCGATTCGCCCGCGATCCCGCGCCTTGATCTCGACCGAGGTCTGCTCGCCTCGGCGACAGCCCGCCCCGCGCTCGTTGCGGGGAGCACTTCTTCAACAGGCTCCCGCCCCATCCACCCGCACTGCCAACGCCCACCCGTTATGGCTCAGGATCCTTTCAACACGCGCGACACCTTCGATACCGGCTCAGGCAACGCCTACTACTACAGTCTGAACAGGATGGACGCCGACGGCCTCGTACCCTCGCTGGCCCGTCTGCCGTTCTCCATCAAGATTCTCTTGGAGGGCGCCCTGCGCGGTTTCGACGGCGTGTTGATCCGTGAGGATGACATCCGAGCCCTCGCCGCGTACGATCCGGCAAACCCTGCGCAAACCGAGATTCCGTTTCAGCCGGGTCGTGTGCTCTTGCAGGATTTTACGGGCGTGCCTGCGGTTGTGGACCTCGCCGCGCTCCGGAGCGCCATGGCGCGCAACGGCGGTGATCCGAACGAGATCAACCCGCGTGTGCCGGTCGACCTCGTCATTGACCACTCGGTGCAGGTGGATTCCTTCGCGTTGCCGCAGGCGTTTCAGATCAACGCCGACATTGAGTACCAGCGCAACCGCGAACGCTACGAGTTTCTCCGTTGGGGCGCCGAGGCGTTCGAGAACTTCTCAGTCATCCCGCCGGAGCGCGGCATCTGCCATCAGGTGAATCTGGAATACCTCGCGGGCGGCGTCCTCACCAAAATGAGCGACGAAGGCCTGCCGGTCGCCTACCCCGATACGCTCGTAGGTACGGACAGCCACACGACGATGATCAACGGTCTCGGCGTCCTTGGTTGGGGCGTCGGTGGAATAGAGGCGGAGGCTGCCATGCTCGGCCAGCCGATCTACATGCTCATGCCGGAGGTCGTCGGGTTTCGCCTGAATGGCCAACTTCGTGAAGGCGTGACGGCGACGGACCTCACTCTTACCATCACCCAGATACTCCGCAAGCTCGGCGTGGTTGGCAAATTCGTCGAGTTCTTCGGGACGGGCCTCTCCTCGATGTCGTTGCCCGACCGCGCGACCATCGCCAACATGGCCCCCGAGTACGGCGCCACGATGGGCTTCTTCCCGATCGACAGGGAGACGCTCGACTACATGCGCCGCACCAACCGCTCGGCCGAGCAGGTCGAGATGGTAGAGCGTTACACGAAACTCCAAGGCCTCTTCCGCACCGACGACACGCCCGACCCCGAGTTCAAGGACGTGCTGGAATTGGACCTCGGCGACGTGCAGCCGAGCATGGCCGGGCCGAAGCGCCCGCAGGATCGCATCGTGCTGGGAGAGGTCCAGAAGGAGTTCAAGGAGTCCCTTTCGCGGCCCGCAAGCCCTCAGGGGTTTGGGTTGAAGGAGGACGCCATCGGCAACACGGGCCATTACACCGATGACAAAGGCAACGAACTCGATCTCCGGCACGGCGACGTGGTGATCGCGGCCATCACCTCGTGTACGAACACGTCCAACCCGAGCGTGATGCTCGGCGCGGGACTCCTCGCCAGGAAGGCGGTGGAGAAGGGTCTGAAGGTGAAGCCGTACGTCAAGACGAGCCTCGCGCCCGGCTCGCGCGTCGTGACCGAGTACCTCCGCGAAGCGGGCCTCCAGGCCTACCTCGACCAGCTTGGATTCTCACTCGTGGGCTACGGATGCACGACGTGCATCGGCAACTCCGGGCCACTTCCTGAACCCGTCAACAAGGCCATTGAGGAGGGCGATCTCGTGGTGGCGGGAGTGCTTTCGGGCAACCGCAACTTCGAGGGCCGTATCCACCCGCTGGTCAAAGCCAACTACCTGGCCTCGCCCCCGCTCGTGGTGGCGTACGCGCTGGCGGGCACCGTGGACATCGACCTCCACACCGATCCCATCGGAACGGACACGGGCGGTAATGACGTTTTTCTGAAAGACGTCTGGCCGAGCCAGCAGGAGATCCTCGACGCCACGAACGCCAGCGTGAAGCCCGAGCAGTTCGCCGAGATGTACGACGGCATCGAGCAGTCGAACCCGCGCTGGAACGAAATGCCGGTGGAGGGCGGGGCGCAGTTTGCCTGGAGCGACGAGAGCACCTACATCCAGGAGCCGCCGTTCTTCCTCGACGTGACGCAGGAGGTACCGGACATCAACTCGATTGAAGGCGCGCGTGTTCTCGTTATGGTCGGCGATTCGATAACCACGGACCACATTTCGCCCGCCGGCGCTATTCCGAAAGAGGATCCCGCCGGGCAGTACCTGCAGGAGCGCGGCGTGGAGCCGAAGCACTTCAACTCGTTCGGATCGCGGCGCGGCAACGACCGCGTGATGACGCGCGGGACGTTCGGCAACATTCGCCTGCGCAACCAGATGGCGCCGGGCACGGAGGGCGGCTGGACGACCTACTTGCCTACCGGCGAACAGCTATTTATTTACGACGCCGCAATGCGCTATCAGCAGGACGGCACGCCGCTAATCGTCATTGCCGGCAACGACTACGGGATGGGCTCCTCGCGCGACTGGGCCGCGAAGGGCACGATCCTCCTCGGCGTGAAGGCGGTCATCGCGCAAAGCTTCGAGCGCATCCACCGCTCGAACCTCGTGGGAATGGGCGTGCTGCCGCTGCTGTTCAAGGACGGCGAAAGCCTCGACACCTACGGCCTCGACGGCACGGAGACGTTCGCCATCCCCGTCACCAACGACGTGAAGCCGCTACAGGACTTCACCGTGACGGCCACGAAGGCCGACCACACAACGGTCGATATCCCGGTGACAGTGGCGCTGAATACGGCCATCGAGGTTGAGTACTACCGCCACGGCGGCATCCTGCACTACGTGCTGAGGGATTTCCTGAATACGGCGCTGGCGGAGGCGTGACGCCGCGTAATTGTTAGAAATGGGGTAGTGGCGATTCATGAATCGCCCCTGCACGACTAGCCGTCCGAGCACCCTATGGTGCTTTGCGCAGGCGGCTGCAGCGTCACGCGGGCACGCGAAGAACCGGTTGCACAGCTACCGGAAAGGCTGCCGTCGTTTTGCCGGCTGAGCGAGCAGGCCAGCGTATAGCCTCGCTGGTTGTTGTGGATTGTAAACTCTACGGGTCCGCTCTGTGCGATGACGGTAGTGTTTGTTCGATACCGCTCGTCGTTCGATTCCAGTCTGATTTTGAGCCCTTCAGCACACGTTTCGATGTTCGCGGTAAGGGTTACGGGCTCGGCGTCGCTCCACGCTAACTCCCCGGTCCATTCGCCGGTGGTCAGGGTTTGGGCTGACGCCGCGGAGGCCAGCAGCACCAGCGATGTGAGAAGGAGAAGACGCATAGCGCAATGGTACGGACGGATCATGTTACGATGACAGGGTGCGGAGCAGTTCCACGAGGTTATTCGGGGCGATGATGGGTTCAGTACGCACGCGCTCCCAAACGAAAGAATCGACGAGTTCGCGTGGATGAATGGTTTGAAAGGTATCTGCAAGGCCGACGGCATGCGCCAGCCATCCCGAAATCGCCTGGGGCGAAACTCCCGCTCCGCGCAACTCCGCAAGCGTGAGAGCTTCATTCTGTTTCGAGAGCTTGTCTCCGTTCTCATTCAAGATGAGGGGAAGGTGGGCGTACGCTGGGATGCGTCCGCCGAGGGCTTCTGTTAACTGAATCTGACGGGCGGTCGAGTCGAGCAGATCGGCGCCGCGCACGACCTCCGTGATGCCCATTTCGATGTCATCCACCACAACAGCCAATTGGTAGGCGTACACACCATCGCGCCGCTTGAGGACGAAGTCGCCGGTGGTCTCGGCTACGTTTTCGGTCACTTCTCCCATCACCACATCGTTGAAGGCGACGGGGTGGTCGTTTACCAGGAAACGTAAGGCCGCATCCTGGTTCTCGGCAGCAAGGTGGATCTCAAACCAGTCTTCCTGCAGATCGGCGGGTCGAAGCTCTTTGGGATAGGGCGGCTGCCCGTCGCGGCCGTGCGGAGCCGAAGCAATTTTGCGAAGATCCTTCCGGGAGAGCTTGCAGGGGAAAAGACGCCCCGCGTCGGCTAGCGTGGCCAACGCGGCCTCATACTCTTCGCTCCGCTCAGATTGGGAATACGGCGTGATGGGTCCGCTAATATCCGGCCCCTCATCCCAATTCAGCCCAAGCCACCGGGCCTCTTTCATCTGCTGCTCTGCTGCTCCCGGAACGACGCGTGGCCCGTCGATATCCTCGATGCGCCATATGTAGACACCTCCCTGCGACCTCACCGAAAGCCATGCCACGAGTGCAACCAGGGCACTTCCGAGGTGCAAGCCTCCCGTGGGGCTGGGAGCAAAGCGGCCGCGGTGCGGGGGAGGGGGGTGAGACATGCAGCCAAGCTAGCAGCCTCTCTCTCCAACGGATGTACAAAAAAACAGGGCGCCACATCTGCGACGCCCTGTGACCGATTTGTCGATAGTGGTTCGGCCCGATCTAGTTGCTGCTCTCGTAATCCATCTCGAAAAAATCGTCCGAGTCGATGGAGAACGTGAACTCGGAGCTGTCGGCCAGCACAATGGTGTGGTTGTGCGTCAGGAAGCGGTCGAGGTCCGCCCCACTGCCTGAGACATCAAACGTCCAGAGATTCTCCTCGTAGCGCTCGCCCGCCACGTCCATCTCCAGAACCGGCTTGATGTATGTCCCGAAAAATTCGTCGGTAAACGGAGTAGTCGGATCGAACGTGAGCGTCTGGGAAGGCTGCCCGGCCTCCGTCGTCGTGCGAGTGCCGTTGAACGCAGCGTCTAACGTGCCGGTAATGAGGCCGCCGTCGTCGGTGATGCGGAAGGTGAACGATGCCGTGTAATCCGCCTGGATACGGAGGTTTTGGTCGGCCAAGATGCTATCGGCCGTGAAGGTTGCCGTACCAACCCAAACACCGGACAAGTTGTCCGTATTTACCGAATCGCAGGCTGCCAGCAGCGAAAAGGCTCCTAGGAACAGGCACAATCCTACGAAAGCGGGGGACAGGCGACGAGAAAACATGGCGGAAAGCGCGTAGACGCGAACAGTTAAGGTAGTGATACTGATGACCGCAGAGGTATCGGCCCGTCCCAAGCCCGACTTAATCCGTCGTTTGCTCTTCCTCAGGCCCGGTTTCGATGCCACGGTCAGCATTCATTGTCAGCCAGATTCGCACCTCGTCCTGAATCAGGTCGTCGGGTCGGCCGGGGTACGAGAGGCCCCACAACTGGCGGTCGATGAGGAAGTCGGCGTCGGCCGAAACGACATCGGCTTCTACAGCTACGATTGCCGGAAATATGATCTGGTTCGTCTGATCGCGCAAGGTGAGCGTGCCCGTCACCGTATGCGTAGCGCCGGATCCGTCTAATCCTTCGCTGATGGGCTCGAACGAGGTCGCCTCAAAACGGGCCTCGGGCCAGGCTTCGACATCAAAGAAGTCGTCGCTCTTAAGGTGGTTGGTCAGTCGATCCGTGTCGCTGAAAATGGACGCGGCGTCTATCGTGATCTCGATGCCCGAAATGGTTTCGCCGTCGAGGTAGATCACGCCGCTGAATGTGTTGAAGCCGCCGTTGTGCGTCCGCGTAATTTTGGCCGCCGTCCATTCGATTGCGCTGTTATCGGGATTCAGCGGAAGGGCCGTGCCGGAGAAGGTAGTTTCGGAGGTCGATTCGATTGATTCGACCGCCGTGGTTTCGGCTTCGGGGGCATCGCCAACATCGGCGCAGGCGGAGAGGGCAAGGGAAGCGGCAAGGAGGATGGAAAACGAGTGGTGGAGCATGAGGCGGTGAACTTTGAAAAACGGAACCTGCCGTCAACCATCTGCGCTGCGTTCGGTTCGGGAGGAACTGGTGAAGGCTACTCGGCAATTCGGGCGAGTCCACGTTCGAGTTGCACGGCCACCTTGTGCACACGGTCAGGGTATTTGCCTTCCACGTGATAGCGGAGGTAGGCATCGACCATCGCCTCCACTTCATGCCGACAGCCGTCGCCGAGGTCCATGCGCCCGGCCGTGTCCAGTTCAGTCCGCGCGAACACGGCAAACGCGCGGAGGGCAGCTCTTGAGGCCTTCACGGAGTTCTTCCCGCCGCTCGATGATGCCGCGCCGCCGGTGTCGAGCAGAAGGCAGCCGCCGTCATCATTCAGGGCATCGAGATCATCCTTCTGAACATCCGGAGCGAAGCCCAGCAGTGTTGCCAGCCGGAGTTGGAACCACGGCAGCGCGTTGGCAATGCGGTCCTCGGCGTGGTTGAGCCATGTGAGGGATTGCACGAGCAGCTTCAGCACCATCGGTTGGCTGTCGCCTTCGTGGAGCATGGCGCGGACAAGCTCCACCATCCGTAGCCCCGCGGTCACGCGGTCGATGTTGGCTGTGAGGTCGGGGAAGCGATGGACGTGCGCGGCCTCCGTGAGCGTTTGCAGCGTCCGCCCTTCCTTGACGTAGTAGACGATCTGGATGTACGACATCGGTTGCAGCGTAGCTCCGAAGCGGCTTTTCGGACGCCGAGCCCCTCGCGCCAGCACGCTGATCACCCCGTCGCGGCGCGTGAACAGCGTAGCAATGGTGCTCGTCTCGCGGTAGTCGAAGGCGCGGAGTACAACGGCGTCGGTGCGAACGATCATCGGATGGCGTGTCGTAGTGTGGAATCAGCGTGAAGAGCGGGTGGGCGAGGTTAGATCCGCATGTTCGCAGATGTCTATGAGGGCGTCACAAAACGCAACCCGCCATGCACAGAATCTATCGCCTCCAGCAGCGTCTATCCATCACAAGCATCGAAGCCACGGCCATCCTCGTCCTTTGCGGCGCGCTCACAGTTGGCTTCGGCGTTCGGCAGCTTCAGGGCCAACCGACCGAGCCCGCCGCCGATCTCTTCAGCGAAGTGGATGCGCAATGGGCAGAGCGCGATAGTCTGGCGAGCGCCGAGGACGCGGATACCGCAACGCCGGTTCGATTCGCAACGCGGATTGTCCCTGCCGATTCAGTCGTCATTCCCACGTCCGGGTACGCCGATGCCTCTCCCCGCCGGCGCACAAGAAGGTCGCGCACCCGCTCCAGCGCCAACAATCCTGTGCGGATGAATCTCAATACGGCGGATGTCGAATTGCTGCAACGCCTGCCCCGGATCGGCCCGGCGCTAGCAGGCCGCATCATCGCCTACCGGCGGGACCGGGGGCCGTTCACCAGCATCAATCAGGTCGTCAATGTGCGCGGGATCGGCGAGAAGACGCTGGAAAAGATGGCGCCGTGGATATACGTGGAGTGAATACGTGATTACGTGATTACGTGAATGCGTAGTTAATGGCAGTCCCACGGTATCACGCTCATCGGAGGCGCTCCTCCGGTTGGACGATCCAAACATGAGCACAGCATCTCTGCGTTATCACACGTGTTGGTGCACGGATGTCCAGCGTGCGGCGAATCCCCGCCGGTCGCCATCCTCACGCCCCTCACGTAATCACCCAATCACCTCCGGCGGCTCTCCCGGCCCGCCGCTCCCGTCGCCCTCGGAGCTCGCTCGCTCGGCTTGTTCGAGAGCTTGCCGCCGTCTATCCGCAATCGCAGAATCCGTCCACGCCTCGCTGCGTCTCTCCTCGCGTTTCATGAAGCGATAGACAGGGTAGAGGAGCACGAACGCCAGCACGAAGAAGCCGACGAAGGACACGGCAATCGCGATGTAGAAATCGGATTCGTCCACGGGAGAGCGGCTAGTTGGTCCGCTAGAACCCGTTGCGCTTGATTACGTTCTGAGCGAATCATCGCGCGTTTGCCCTATTTGTCCCCGGCACTTTCGAACATTTCGGGTGAGATGTCCCGCTCCTGGCGGAGGATGCGCGCAATGAGGGGAGGCCCCGTTGCATCGGTCGTCGGAAAGTAGAACACGGTCACTTTCAGGCGATTCACCGGGAAGCTGCGTAATCCCGGAGCCAGACCCTCACGGCTTCGGCCGATCTGCGGGTACTCCGCGAGAAGCTCGAAGCAGTCAAACAGCGTGTCCGTGATTAGGTCGCGCGCAGCGTCGTTGTACTCGCTCGCGTATGTCGCCAAATCTACAAAGTCCTTCTGTGCTCGCGGAAGGAGGTCGTACGGCTCCATTTAAACGGGGATCGAGTCGGGGCCTCCCGGCGCTGGGCGTTCACCCCGTTCGACCTCGCCGCGCAATTCGGCAATGCGCTTTCCGACGAGCGCGCGCATTTCCTCGCGACTGTAAGGCGTTGCTGGGCCGCTGTCGATGCCTTCCTGAATGAGGCGCTTCAGCTCCTTGAGCTTGAGTTCGTTGACGCGCTCCTCCTCCTCAAGAAGCCGTAGGCCGGTGCGGACGACCTCGGAAGCCGAGTTGTAGCGGCCCTTCTTGACGAGGCTCCTTACGTAATTCTCCTGCTTCTTTGGGAGCGAGACGTTCATGGCGGTGGGGGTTCAGGTTGTCGATTCTCTCGGCAATGTCAATTGTTGACATCGCCACTATGTTCCGGCGCGTTTGATTACGTTCTGCCGGAGGCAGCGCGCATTTGCCCTATTTGTCCCCGGCACCCTCAAGCATCTCGGGTGAGACGTCCCGCTCCGCGCGGATGACACGAACTACTTCAATCGCTTCTCGGCGTGGTGTATAAAACACAACGTAGTGGCCACTGACCATGCTGCGGAGGTTCTTCTGGATCTCTGGGCTTGCGCGGCCGAGTTCGGGATACACTGCTAGCCGGCCAATGCTCGTGTTTATGCTATCAAGTACGCGATCGGCGGCCTTCGGATTGTCGGCTGCGATGTAATGCCAGATTTCGATAAGGTCGAGACGAGCCTCCGGCAGCCGGTCAATGCGCAGCGCCATACTAGGCGGGGTTGGCTTTGCGCTCTTCGAACTGCCTGCGTGCCGTTGCCTTGATTTCCTCCATATCGAGCGGCGCTGCCGGGCCGCTGTCGATGCCTTCCTGAATGAGGCGCTTCAACTCCTTGAGCTTAAGTTCGTTGACGCGCTCCTTCTCCTCAAGAAGCCGTAGGCCGGTGCGGACGACCTCGGAGGCCGAGTTGTATCGCCCTTTCTTGACGAGGGCCTTCACATACTGCTCCTGCTTCTTAGGAAGCGAAACGTTCATGGCAGTGGTGGTTCAGGTTGTCGATTCGATCAGCGATGTCAATTGTTGACATCGAGGATTTGTTCCGGCGGAGTGATTACGTTCTGCCTGAAACGCCGCCGCCATTCACCCTGCCTGGAGAGCCTACTGTGAACATTCTCGTCGTCAATTGCGGATCGTCGTCCCTCAAATTCGATCTGCTGACGATGCCGGCGGGCCGGGAGATCGCCTCGGGCCTCGTGGAGCGGATCGGCGCGGTAGCGGCCCTGGCCACGTTTCAGGTCGGCGACGAGAAGCCCGTCCGGCACAGTCTGGATGCCGGGGACCACGGCGCGGCGCTCGACTTCCTGCTAAAACAGCTCCGCGATCACCCGGACATTGAAGGCGACGGCAACGTGGAAGCGGTCGGCCATCGGGTGGTGCATGGTGGCGAGCATTTCGCCGAATCCGCTCTCATCGATGACGAGGTTATCGACGCTATCCACGACGCCTTCGACCTCGCGCCGCTCCACAATCCCGCAAACCTGAAGGGCATTCGAGCGGCGCAGCAGGCGTTCCCGGACGTCCCACACGTAGCCGTTTTCGACACGGCGTTTCATCAGACACTCGAGCCCGAGGCCTACCTCTACGCGCTTCCAAACCGGCTCTATCGCCGCCACAAGATGCGGCGCTACGGTTTTCATGGTACGAGCTACGCGTACGTGAGCCGCCGACTGTACGAATTGGCCGGGCTGGAGCCCGACGCCAGTAAGGTGATCATCTGCCATCTCGGGAATGGTTGCTCGATGGCCGCCATCCGCGATGGGCGCTCCGTGGATACGTCGATGGGGATGACGCCGCTTTCCGGACTTGTTATGGGAACGCGATGCGGCGACATCGACCCGAGCCTCATCTTTGATATCGTTGACAAAGAGGAGATGACATTGGCCGAAGTACACGCCCTACTCAACCGCTATTCCGGATTGCTCGGGCTCTCCGGATACGCCGGCGACATGCGCGATCTGCTGGAGGAGGCGTCCGCAGGCGATGCGCGTTGCCAACAGGCCGTGGACGTTTTCTGCTACCAGATCAAACGCTACCTCGGAATGTATATGGCCGCCCTCAACGGCTGCGACGCTATTGCGTTCACGGCAGGCATCGGCACGTACTCCGATGTCATCCGGGAGCAAATTTGCGCCGACCTCGATGGACTCGGGATCGTACTCGATGCGGGGCGCAACGAATCGGCAAACGGTACCGAAGCGCAAATCTCCACCGACGACAGCTCTGTCCAGGTCTGGGTGGTTCCGACGAACGAAGAGCTGGTGATCGCGCAGGATGCCATGAAACTGGCCCTCGCGGCAAAACAAAGTCCCTATGCTTAGAGCACCATTTGTATTCCTTCTCGCCGTTGTGATCACCGCCGGCTGCGTATCAGAGAGCCAGACCGACGATCCGCAGGCCATGGTTGATGCGGCCATAGAAGCCCATGGAGGAGATGTTCTCGAGCACGCCGAACTGTCCTTCGACTTCCGAGGCACGCCGTTTTCTGTTATGCGGGATGGAGGCCGGTTTACGTATAAGCGGACGACCACGGATTCGCTCCGCCAGACCATCGAAGACATCGTGGACAACCAAGGCGCGCACCGGTTTGTGGAGGGCGAGGAGGTTGCCATCGACTCCATCACCACGCGGCGCATCAACACAGACGTGAACTCGGTGGCCTACTTCGCGCTGCTACCGATTCCGCTGAACGACCCGGCGATGCAGAAGCGGTACCTCGGCTCGCAGATTATCAACGGCGAGGCCTACGATATGGTGGAGGGAACGTTCGCACAGGAGGGCGGCGGCCGCGACTATCAGGATGTCTTCGTGTACTGGTTCCACACCGAGCGGCACACGATGGACTATCTCGCCTACTCCTACATTTTAGGTGCGGATGAAACCGGCCCCAACGCCACCGGAATCCGCTTCCGTGAGGCCGGCAACGTCCGCGATGTAAACGGCTACCGCGTGCAAGACTACCGTAACCTCACGGCAGATGCCGGCACGGATCTCGCCGAGATGGGCCTGATGTTCGAAGCGGGCGAGCTGCGGGTGGTGTCAGATATTCAACTGGAGGATGTGCGGTTGGAGCCTATCACGCAGTGACGCCGTGGTAAGTTGGCAAGCTCTTTTATTGACTGCCGGTTTATGAAAGACACCATCCGCATCGCCTCGGGACAGGGCTTCTGGGGCGACCTCCAGCGCGCGCCTATCGATCAGGCGCGCAACGGCCCGATCGACTATCTCGTGATGGACTACCTCGCCGAGGTCACCATGTCCATCATGCAGAAGCAGAAGCTGCGCAACCCTGAGATGGGCTACGCGCGCGACTATGTGGATGTGGTGACGGAGCTGCTGCCCGACATCAAGGAGAAAGGGTTCACGATCATCTCCAACGCGGGCGGCGTGAACCCCACGGGCTGCGCGGATGCCATCGTGCGGAACGCGAGAAAGCGCGGGGTGACGGGACTGAAGGTGGCCGTGGTGACAGGGGATGATCTACTCAACCAGTTGGACGACCTGCTTGCCGACGGCATCGAGATGAAGCACATGGAAACCGGCGAGCCGATGTCAACGGTGCGCGATCGCCTCGTGAGCGCTAACGCGTATCTCGGCGCCGAGCCCATCGTGGAGGCCCTCAGGCTGGGCGCGGATGTCGTGGTGACGGGCCGCACGACCGATACGGGCCTCACGCTCGCCCCCATGATCCACGAGTTCGGCTGGTCGATAGACGACTGGGACAAGATGGCGGCCGGCACGGTGGCCGGGCACATCCTGGAGTGCGGCGCGCAGTCCTCCGGAGGCAACTTCACCGACTGGGACACCGTGCCCAACATGGCCGAGATCGGCTTCCCGATTGTAGAGGCGCATCCGGACGGTACGTTCACCGTCACCAAGCACGAGGGCACGGGCGGCCTTGTCTCGGTCGGGACGGTCTCCGAGCAACTCCTCTACGAAATCGGAGATCCGAAGGACTACATCACGCCCGACTGCATCGCCGACTTCACGTCCATCCACATCGAAAACGAGGGCAAAGATCGCGTGCGAGTTCACGGCATTGCCGGTGAACCGAAGACGGAGTTCTACAAAGTCTCCGCGGCGTACGCCGACGGCTGGAAAGCCACATCCACGCTCGTCTACGCGTGGCCGGACGCGGCAAAGAAGGCCCGAGCTGCCGCCGATATCCTTAAAACCCGTCTCGACAACCTCGGGCTGGAGTTTGAGGAGTACCGCGCCGAACTCATCGGCCTGAACGCGCTCTGCGAAGATCCGCAGGCCAGGGCCGCCAAGGAAGCCGACCTCGACGAAGTCATGCTCCGTGTCTCCGTGCGCGGGCAGGACAAGGAGGCCATCGCCCAGTTCGGCCGCGAAATCGCACCCTTGATTCTAACCGGCCCCAGCGCTGTGACGGGCTTTGCCGGTGGCCGCCCGCGCCCGAGCGAGGTCATTGCCTACTGGCCGGCGCTGATCCCGAAGGATCGGGTGCGGACCAAAGTGACGGTCGTGGAAGTTTGAAGTGAGCCCGCGTGGCTGATAACAGCAGCGGGAGTTGGGCGAGGCCCAGAAATTCTTGAACTACGGCGCGAGAGGCCGTCTGTGCTGAAGACGTCTGATGGCTACTTTAGGCGAGGCGTGAAAATATTGGATAGAACTCGAAACCTGGACCCCGACCGCCCTAGCGCCCTCTTGCACCGAGCATCTTGAGGAGATAAAATCATGGATTGGTATCTGCTTCAGCCAGGCTCTGTGCTTGCCTTGTCCCAGGCCATGCTACTCCTCGTCTTCGGGTTGTATCTGCTGAGCATCAGGCCGAAGTCGCGAGGCACGTTGCTCCTGGCCATCGTCTTCGCGATTCTCGGCCTTTTGTG
>JADFQN010000194.1 GCA_022561755.1 Bacteroidota bacterium | reverse complement strand
CGCCCTTGACGGGCTGGCTGAAACCGGGACGGTATATGGCAATCGAATTACCATGACTCAAGAGCCGGGCCAAACGGTGAGCCTTCAGCAAATAGAAGAGGCGTTGCTGAGCGTCAGTCCGGATTTGGCTGTTGAAAGGGAAACTCTTGACATGTGGGGACCGATGGAGGTCGAGTTTATCTACGATGGAGAAGACACGGTCGTGCTAGAGGCATTCCTTCAGATCGGCAGCGCAATGGAAGACGTTGAGACCATCGGGCCACGTACCTTTCGATTCAACGCCGGGAATCAGGATTTGCGCCCTCTCATTGGCACCATGTACATTGCCGTCATCGACCTCAATTTCGACAGCGACGAGGCCGCAGAATACCTTGAGAACTGGGTCTGGGGCTGGACTGAATGACCTGCGAAGGATTTGTGACTTGGCGCGAAGTAGAGCCTGCGTTCTAAGGGTCCCTACCAGTTCGGCACCTGCTCCGGCCGCGTGAAGATCACCGAGAGCAACAGCCGCGCCGTCGAGTTCAGCGTACTTCCGGGGCCGCGCCGCGTGAGGATGCGCGAATGGAGGTAGTCGGCCCGTACCAGCGCGTCGATTCGCCCAAGCTCTATGGATGCGATATGCAAGTCCGATGGCTCAATACTGACCGGCCTGCCTGCGCGAGTAAACCCGACTTCCCATGACCATGCCCAGTCGGGTGGCGGATCGCCGTTGCAGGAGCGGCACAGCCAGGGGTGGCGCTCCAGAAGATTTGGGGGAGGGCCGGCCGGCACAAAGGCCGTTACGTCCGCCCGCTCGCTCGAAAGCATGGCGAGGATAGACGCTCGCGGCCGCCTGAAATTGTACGTGATCAACTCAATCGGCGACACGCCGGCAAGGTTAAAACCGTGGTACCTGCCGTGGCGGGATGACCATCGCGGCCTGCGTTCTTCCTGCCACAGGTCGTAGTGCTCGTTGAGCATCAGGTTGATCTCGAAATGAAGATGCGCGCGGTCGCGGTCTAGCCCATTTCCCGAATACCCGAGCACACCCAGCTGCTGGCCTCGCCGCACGTGCTCGCCGACTCGCACCGTCGTCTCGGCAAGGTGGGCGTAGAGTGTGAGGAAGGCACTGCCCTCCCATAGGTGTTCTACCACGACGTACCTGCCGTAATCCGAGCGGCTCGCGCTTCGGTTTACGTACACCACGCGGCCGTTATCCACGGTACGAACCTCGTCGAGCGGTTCTCCGTTTCCGTCACGGTAAATGGGGGCGATATCCACGCCCTCGTGAAACCGCGTGAAGCGCCATCCGGCGGGGGTTGCGCGGGCATTACGGTTGTAGCCATACGTGCCGCCCTCCCACGACCATTCGCGCCTGCCTGCAATGAGGCGGTCGAGGCCCATATAAAAGTACTCGGGCCGCCCGTTGAGAACCGCGTCGTTATCGGTGGGGAAGGCAAGCGATACAAGGTCGCCGCCGCCCCGTTCGTTGGTGCCGCTCTGCGCAGCGGCTTCTTCAACGAAGGACCCGCACAGAACCCACAGAACAGCCAGGAAGCATGCACTGAAGAAAACGGCCTGTTGCATGGCGTTCAGTGGATCACGCGGAAGAAATATCGCCTAGGAGTCTGTCGGACTTAGGGTTCGTGTCGAGGCGAGTGGGAAATTGAGTCCGTTTTTTCGATCCTTTGAGTCGCATAGCGGTGCTAGGCAACGAAAAGGATCGGAACGACGGGCTGATTTACGACCGCCGCAATAGCATCGTCCTAAGTGCGACAGACTCCTGGCACGAGGCGCAACTCAACAGCGAGCAGAGTAGCGTCAGAAGAAAGGAGACGCAAGTGCTCTACAATATTTCTACGCACTCAACTCAGATGCCCATTCAGCAGTCTGGGGGATGCTTTCACGCCATGACGGTTCAACCTTGCGCCTACGGCATTGCCGCCACGCGTTCGTACTTCGCGTGCAGCCAATCAACTGAGTGGACATAAGCCACCGTTACAGGCACTTCCGAGTGCCATACGCCGTCGAAGATGTACACCTCGCCCGGGTAGGCCTGCACGGTTTCCTCGCCCAAATAGGAGAACGACATCCGGAGGGAGTCCGCCTTGTTGGCGATGGGGACAACCAGGCTGGAAACGGTTCCACGATCCGTGAGGCCCATTTCGCTCAGGTCGCGGTTGTGTAGGCGGTAGCGTACAGCAATCTCGCCGCCGGTACCCACATCGTCAATGACGATGCGCTCTCCCGTCTCGGTGTTCACGTAGACCTCACCCGGAACGGGGTTGTCTTGCGCGTGCGGCAACACAAGAACGACTGCCACAGCACCGACGAGCAGGATGATGAATAGCGTGCTGCGCATATTATCGGCCGGATAGATTGCTATCGATATCGGCCGATTATGCAATACCTTGAGTTCCTACGGCGCCTCAGAAACCGGAGGGGTTGGCGGTGAGGTATCGGAGCCGTCTCCGTGCCCTCCTGTTGGGCCCCATCCGCCCTCCGTATCGCCCGCTAGGTACGTGGTCAGGTTCTCGAAGCGGGCGTACTGGTTCACGAACGCGAGCCTCACGCTGCCAATCGGGCCATTTCGCTGTTTGCCGATAATGATTTCGGCCATGCCTTCTGTGGAATTGCCGAAATCATCCACCGTGATTCCGTAGCGCTCGGCACGGTAGATGAAGCCCACCACATCTGCGTCTTGCTCCAGGGAGCCCGACTCGCGAAGGTCGGATAGCTGCGGGCGCTTGTCGCCGCCGCGTGTTTCCACCGCCCGCGAGAGCTGGCTGAGGGCGAGGATCGGCACGTCGAGTTCTTTCGCCAGGCCCTTGAGCGAGCGGCTGATCTGTGCGATTTCCTGCTCGCGGTTGCCGCTCTTGCTCTGTGCCGCGCCGTGCATCAGCTGGAGATAGTCCACCACCACGAGGCCGATGTTGTGTTCGGCTTTGAGGCGGCGGCATTTGGCGCGAAGCTCCAGGATTCCCAGCCCCGGCGTGTCGTCGATGAAAATGGGTGCTTCCGCGAGGCGTCCGGCGGCGCGCGCCAGTTTCGGCCAGTCGCTATCGCTGAGGCGGCCCGTGCGAGCAGCCTGTGCGTCGACGCGGGCCTCGGAGGTCAGCAGGCGCGGGGCGAGCTGCCCCCCGCTCATCCCCAGAGAGAAAAT